>JAFATF010000261.1 GCA_019244045.1 Acidobacteriota bacterium | reverse complement strand
GCGACCGATCTAAGCGGTACGAGACGCTTTTCCCTTTCATGGTCACCGAATCCAGCATATACTCCGCTTCTAGAAGCAACCTGTGGGCGTGAGTTGCCCTCCCATTGAGGCCAGGAGGTGCACTGATGGCGCATGTTTACGATTTGGTTAAGGAGCAGGATACTTACCGCGCCGAAGTCAGCCAGAGCGTACTCGAACTGGTGCAGGCTATGGTCGATCGTAATATTGGCGCGGTGCCGGTGTTGCGCGAAGGGGAATTGGTGGGAATCTTCTCCGAGCGCGATCTGATGCGAAGAGTAGTGGCCGGCGGATTGAATCCCGCTGCAACACGTGTTGCCGAGGTGATGACCGCGGATCCCTTGACGGTAGATCCTAATGAGGACCTCGAAACCTGCATGGTGCTGATGCGGCGTCATGGATTTCGTCACTTGCCCATCTGCGAAGGCAAGCTCCTCAAAGGCTTGGTTTCCCTGCGAGACATCATGCTGCACGATCTCAACGAGAAGGAACATGACATTCGCATGATGCGAGCCTATATTCAAGCGACTCCCGAGATGTGAGCGGCCCTCCGCCTGATCCGTGTTCGTTAATGTCACTCCGCAATCACAGCAGGTAATCTCAATCCTGGTTACCTTGGGTTACCTCGGTGCATTGACCTACCGTGCAGACCTGCTAATGTGGCCATTTGAGGGAAAGGTGTAGTCCCTCTGGGCAACCGTGAATTTGCAAATTCATGAGGTCTTCGAACTGTTGTGGGTGGCAGAGCCGCTTCTGGAAGCGATCGTGGTGGGGGCGTTGGTCTGGCGGAAGGCTTACCGCGATTGTAAGTGCTTTTTCTGCTACATCATATGGCAGATTGTCCAGGTCCTTATCCTCTATTCCGTGAGAAGTTCGAAGATGGGATATTTCTACGCCTATTGCCTGACAAGCGCGTGCAGCCTGGCGCTTGGTTTCGCCGTGATCCATGAAATCTTCCTCGACGTCTTCCGGCCCTATCACATGCTGCGGGATTTGGGTTCAGTTCTGTTCAAATGGGCTGGATTGGTGATGTTGCTGGTTGCGGTTATCGTTTCGGCTTCGGGGCAGGCCATCCATCAAGGGCCTGTGTTGGATGCCACCATTATGCTGCAGCGCAGTATTCGGGTAGTCCAGTGTGGACTCATTCTGTTCCTGTTGCTGTTCTCCAAATACTTGGGAATCTCCTGGCGGCGGCGCAGCTTTGGCGTAGCGCTCGGCTTCGGAGCCTATGCCACGATCGAGCTCTCGGTTCTTGCCCTCCATCTCGGAGCGCACATCTCCGATGATGCTCAGGACCTGGTCGTAATGGTGGCCTATGTCGCTTCCATCGGCATCTGGATTGCGTACTCCGCTATGAAGGCAACCAGTAGCGATATGGCTGTGACCCTTGCGAGAACGCAGCGTTGGGAACAGAGCTTGTCCGACTTGCACGCTCCTGCCCGACCCGATTCGCTGATCCCTATGTTTGAAGGCATGGTGGAGAGGGCTTTTTCCCGCAACCATTCATGGTCCGAACGTGTCGATCGCGTGCCCCTGGGCTCTGGGCTTTCTGATGGCCATCTCTCACCAACGATGACCATCAAGTCACTGCGTTGATCTGCTCGGTGTAAGCGAACCTCTGCCGCAAAAAATTCCACATTTTTCAACTTGGCTTTTGTTCCGAACTTGGAACATGCACCCCCCAGCCGCTTGCGACTTGTAAGTAGCTGGATTGTAAGGATTTGCCTTACCTTGTGGGGTGACGAGGATCACAGAATAGGGCTGTTTTTTTTATTTATGCGAGGAAATTTGACACTCTGCCTTATAATTCGTGGCCGTGCAGCCCCAGGCTCTCTCAGGTGCACGGGGTTTGCACGACCACAAGGAGAACGTCATGAACAAAGCAATCAGGATCGTGGTCCTGATGTTGGGTTTGTTTAGCACTGTTGCTGCGCTAGCAGCTCCGGTGCATTGCCCTGCTCCGGATGGCAACCCAATCCCCCGGGGGTTGGATGGCAACCCGCTCCCGAGAAGATAATGGTGGCAGGCACACCGAAGTGCAAGTAACCGAAGTAATCTCTAGGTAACCCAGTAAATCACCAGAGATTGAATCCAAGGGCTGACGACTGCGAGGAGCAGGTCGAGCCCGTTTTTTCTTTTTCTCAAAAGGGCGGTGGTTTACGAACCGCCTTGGCATGGTCAGCCAAGACCACCATTTCAAGCTGCCTTCAGCTGTTGACGAAGTCTGGTGGCCAGCTGCTTGGCGTCGGATTCCGCAGGCTGGCAGCTGAAGCCCGTGCAGATGACCGCGACCGGGTTGCCGTCTTGGCCACGATTCAGATGGGGGATGGTCTGCGCCAAGGCGGGAGGCAGGTTCTTCGCCGCCAACTCGTTTTCCGTCAGGCAAACCACGGTTTTGTTCAAGGCGAACTGAGCAACCGCGGCCGCGCACAGGCAATCGGCACGATCACCGGTGCCGACGATCAACACTTGTGTGTGCGGCTGCGAGAAGTACACCGAGGCAATGGCGTACGTGGCTGCGAAGATTCCATATTGCTCGGCCACCCCTGCGAAGGCCTCCAGAGTTTGTTGGGCTTTTGCCCAATACTCTGGCGCGTTGGTGTAGCTATAGAGACGAAGCAGCCCGATGACGGCAACCGAGTTGCCCGCCGGGGTGGGCGAATCCTGAAAGGGCTTACGGCGCGCGCCCAGAATTCCCAATTGGTCCTCGCCTTCACGTGGCGTGTCGAAAAATCCCCCCGAAACGTGGTCGAAGAAGCGGGCGATCATCAGATCGGCGATCTGGCGGGCGAAATTGAAATAGGTCAGATCCGCCGTAGTTTCGTAGGCATCGAGGCAGGCCAGGACCATGAAGGCATAATCATCGAGCAAGCCGCGAACCTTGCTATTCTCCCCGAGCAGCTCGGAATAGGAAATGACGTGCTTGAGACCCAACTCTCGATCCCAGCCTTCGCCGAGGATTCGGTCGAGCGAGCGCAAGGCAAACCGGCGTGCCTCGAGTAGATTGAGCACGCGCGCGGCTTCGAGGTAGGCGGAAATACAGAGTGCATTCCAGCTCACGTAAACCGTCTTGTCCACGTAGGGAGTGGCGCGCCCGCGGCGCGCAGCATACATTTTTGCTTGCGCAGAAGCGAGTAACGCGAGCACGCGCTCGCGCGTAAGGTTCAGTCGCGCACCGATTTCTTCCTCGGAAGCGCGAACGTACAACACATTCTTTGCCGGGTTGTGCGGCATCTCGCCGACTTCATTGATGTCGTAGCGCAGGCATGCCACGCGCGCTTCCTCTTCCGACAAAACCCGCTTGGCCTCTTCGGGCGTCCAGGTGAAATAATCGCCATCATCATCCATGGAACAGTCGGCATCTTGCGAAGCATAGAACCCGCCACGTTCGCGGTCGCTCAGCCATTCGTCCATCCAGCGAATAATGTCACGCGCGACATCGGCGAAGGATTGCAACTCGGTCGCCTGATAGGCATGCAGGTAATTCTTAAGCAGTTCGGAATTATCGTAGGCCATCTTCTCAAAATGCGGCACAATCCAGCGCTCGTCTACGGAGTAGCGATGGAAACCGCCGGCAAGCTGATCGTAAACGCCGCCTCGCGCCATTTTTTCCAAGGTCGTGACAAATGCGTTGCGCCAGCGTTCGCTGCCGGTGCGCACGTAACGGTCGATGATGAGATCGAGAACAGCGGAATGGAAAAATTTAGGGGCACTGCCAAAGCCACCATTCTGCGCATCGAACATTCCCATGGCGGCATTCACGATGGACTCAATGATGTTTGGCGTAAAGGAACCTGCGCGGCCAGCAGAGTCTTCCGCTTGCGAAGTGGCGCTCTCAACCATTCTGGCCTGTTCGGCCACATCCCCCTGCTTTTCCCGAAACGCCTGCGCAATTGAGAGCAGTACACGTTTGAAACCCGGCCGCCCCCAGTGATCCTGGGGCGGGAAATAGGTGCCTCCGTAGAAGGGCTTGCCCTGAGGGGTGAGAAATGCCGTCAGTGGCCAGCCGCCTTGCCCGGAGATGGCGCTGATCGCCGCCTGGTAACGGCTGTCGACATCGGGACGCTCGTCACGATCGACCTTCACGGCAATAAAGTTCTGGTTGACAATATGGGCGACGTCGGGATCGTCATAGGATTCACGATCCATCACATGACACCAGTGGCACCAGACGGCTCCAACGTCGAGCAGGATGGGCTTGTTCTCCCGTTGGGCGGCGGCGAAGGCCGCCTCGCCCCATTCCTGCCATGCTATCGGCTGGTGCATGGCGGAGCGTAAATAGGAAGAAGAGGCTTGGGCTAAAGCGTTCGGCATGGCTTTAGTTTAGCCGCTGATGCCATGGCGTCGCCAACGACAAACCACTTGATAGCTGGCAGGCAATTGCGGGCCGCAACCATTGCCGCTTTTCGGCTGAGGCTCGCCGGCCGCAAGACCGGGTGGTGCGAGTTGCTCGATTTTTGTTACATTAAAGCCGCTAGAAGGGGCAACTGCTTTATGGGGCGCCTCTTAAGGGGACCTCTCGGAGACCTATGCTGCTGATCATTTCCGCTGTGCTGGCCGTCCTGCCTCTTTTAGGAATTGCCTGGTTCTTGATGTCGGGGAATATCACTACGGTGGATGGGCTTTTCATGTCGCTCATCCTGCTCACTATGTCGGGGATTTTCGCACTCAACGCCTTGTGGGAATTTGAGCGGCAGCGGCGTCGGGCAAAGTTCGTGAAGCAGGCCCGCGCCGCGGGTTTGTTTCCTCTGGCGGCGGCCGGCAATGGCGCGCAGCTGCTGCGGGGACGCATCGAGAGCGTCGAATTCTATGAAGCTCACGTGGGCCAGCCGAATAAATCCGTGGTGACTCTGTGGGCGAACGGAGATTCCCAGATGATTGTCCTTGAGGGCGACATGAGGAACCGGCTGCCCGCGGGCAAGAAGGTTGAGCTGATCTGTCGTGACGAGAACGGCGTGAAAACTCTGGTCAGCGCTGATTACTCTTGACCTCGGCCGCGGCCATCCGCTGGGGGATGCGAACTGCCGCATCTTCGTTTAACAGCCACACCAGCCGTCCATGACGGGGCTCGACGAGCTTGGCGGGAACATCGCTCGCTTCCGAGTTGCCATCGAAGACCGACTCAACGGCCGCCGCCTTATCCTTACCGCTTACGAGGAAATGAACATTGGCAGCATGGTTCAGCACTGGCAGGGTAAAGGTAATGCGGTCGGTATTAAACTTTTCCACCCAGTTGGCGACTACCAGGCGCGAGCGTTCGCGCAGGGCCGCGCTGTGCGGAAACAGGGAGGCGGTGTGGCCGTCCGGTCCTAACCCGAGCAAGATCAGGTCAAAGCGCGGGACCTCGAGTTTCTGGAGACCGAATGCGGTGCTGAGAGTCTGTTCGTAGTCGATAGCAGCGCGGTTGGCGTCAGAGTTTTCGCTGTGCACGCGAAATACCTTCGCGCGGTCGGTTGGCACTTTGGACAGCAGGGCCTCATAGGCCATGCGATAGTTACTGTCAGGATGGTCAGGTGGAACGTGGCGCTCATCTCCCCAAAAAAAATATATCTTTTGCCATTGAATGCTAGACAAGTATTGCTGGGCGAGTAGGGAATACAAACCTCGGGGTGTCGAGCCCCCCGACAGTGCCACGGTAAATGAGCCCTTCGCCAGGACGGCAGCATGGGCGAGTTTGGCAAAATTCTCCGCAGCAGCGCGGAACAGGGCATCAGGATTATCAAAGATCGAGACTTCGGGCGAGAGCGACATATCGGTTAGATGCTACGGGCGCGGTCGAGGGCGCAGCGGGCGGCCCCCAGCAGCCCGGTGTTCTCGTTGACGATTACCTGAACCGGCATAGCTTCCACCAGCGGGCGCATTCTGCCTTTGTCTAGAAAAGCTTCGAGAAAGGTTGCACTCGACAGCTTGGGAAGAATTTTTGGAGCAATCCCGCCGGTAATAAAAATCCCGCCGCTCGCCAGGAACTTGAGTGCCAGATTGCCTGCTTCCGCCGCGTAAACAGACACAAAAATATCGAGCGCCTGTTCACAAATCGTCGATTTGCCGTGCAAGGCAGCTTGCGAGATGGCTGCCGCAGGGTCGCCGAGCGCCATCTGCTCAGCTAACCAGGCGGGTTCATCGCCCCGGCCTGTGGCGCGCAGGAATTGGTAGATGTTGACAAGCCCGGGACCGGAGAGGACCCGCTCGTAGCTGACGCGCCCGAACTTAGTCGCCAGCCAGTGCAGCAATTCGATCTCGAGATCTCCCCGCGGGCCGAAATCAGTGTGGCCCCCCTCACAGGCGAATATCTGATGCTGATGGCCGTCCCAGTACATTCCCGCCTCCCCGAGTCCCGTTCCCGCGGCAATGACGGCGCGGTTTCCGCTGGCGTTTTTGGCACCCGGGTTGAGCGTGATCACATCTTTTGCCTGCAGTGTGCTGATGCCCCAGGCGGTGGCTTCCAGATCGTTGATCAGGAATGTGGGCCCGCGATTGAGTTTGCTGGCTAGCCGGGAGGTCTCAACCGCCCAGGGTAGATTAGAAATCTGAGCGCGGCCATCGCGGACCGGTCCGGCCACCCCAAAACAGGCGGCATCCACCCGGCTGGAATCTTGGTGGATGAAGGCCGATACTATAGCCTCCAGGCCGGGATATTCGCGACTTGGGTAGGTGGTTTCGTTGACGAGTCTCAGCCGGCCATTGCCGGATTCAAAAAACGCGAGGCGGGCGTGGGTGCCACCGATGTCGCCGGCCAAGATCATTTATCGAAATTCCTCCAGCGGCGACCATCGCGTTCGAGCAGGTCATCGGCCTCCTTCGGTCCCCACGTGCCCGCAGCATAATTGGGAAAGTTGCGGGGCGGCAACGCCTTCCAGACATCGAGCACCGGATTCACCACACACCAGCCGGCTTCCACCATATCGGCGCGCTGGAACAGGGTGGCGTCCCCGATCATGCAGTCATGCAGCAGGCGTTCGTAGCCGGTGCTGGGAGTCACGCCGAAGTAATCAGCGTATTCGAAATTCATGTCCACCGTACCCAGACGCATGATCGATCCGGGCGTCTTGGCGGCAAATCGCAGGGAGATGCCTTCCTCCGGCTGGATGTGGAGAACCAGTTGGTTGGGATTGAGGTTCTCGACCGGCGTGTCACGGAAGAGGACAAACGGGGCGCGACGAAACTGGATCACAATGTGGGTATTTCGCACCGGCATACACTTGCCCGTGCGCAGATAAAAAGGAACGTCGGCCCAGCGCCAGTTGTCGATCTGCAGCTTCATGGCGACGAAGGTTTCGGTGCGCGAGTCGTGCGGCACATCGGGCTCCTCCCGATAGGCGTTGACCCGCTGGCCGGCAACCACGCCTTCTCCGTACTGACCGCGAACCGTGCGCGTCAGAACCTCCTGATCGCTGAGCGGCTGAATGGCGTGTAAGATTTTGGCCTGCTCGTCGCGTACCGCATCCGCCCGAAAAGAAATGGGGGGCTCCATGGCGGTGAGGCTGATCAATTGCATGATGTGGTTGGGCACCATGTCGCGAAGAGCCCCGCTCTGATCGTAGTAACCGCCACGCTGTTCGACCCCTACGACCTCCGCCACACTGATCTGTACGTGATCGATGTAGCGGCGGTTCCAGATGGGTTCGAAAATGCCGTTGGCAAAACGGAAGGCCAAGATGTTTTGCACGGTTTCCTTGCCCAGGTAATGGTCGATGCGATAGATCTGCTTTTCCTCGATCACTTTGCGGATTTGACCGTTCAGCGCTTTGGCAGATTCCACGTCGTGGCCGAAGGGCTTCTCGACGATGACCCTCCGCCAGTGATTGTTGTCTTCCGTGACCAGGCCGCAACGCCCCAGTTGTTCAATGACCAGACCGAAAAACTCCGGAGCTGTGGCCAGATAGAAAAAGAAGTTCCCGTGGGTGTTGTGCTCTTTGTCGACTTTCTGTAGCGCATCTTGCAGCCGGCTATAGGCCCCCGAATCGTTGAAGTCGCCCTGCACATAGTACATACGGCGGACGAACCACTCCCACAAGTCAGAATCGACCGGACCGGTGGCAAACTGCCGGATGTCCTGCGACATGCGATCGCGAAATTGTTCGTTGCTCATAGGCGAACGCGCCATGCCGATGATGGCGAACTCGCGCGAGAGCAGTTGTTCGTTCGCCAGGTTGTAGAGCGCAGGGATAAGTTTGCGGCGGGTAAGGTCCCCGGCTGCACCGAAGATGACCATCACGCAGGGGTCACCCGGGCGCCCGATGCGCGTGCCCGTGGGTGAGGGGAGTACGGCAGTGTGCGACATTCGTGTTCCTCAGAAGGTCGAGAAAATCTTAACGCTTTGCTTGGCGTTACCGCCCAGGTAGTGCTTGGGTTGGTAAAAAGGTCAGCCTCTTGTCATGACGCTCCTAAAGTTCACGCCGGCCAGGCCTGTCGTCTTTCACCAGGGGCGTCGCCCCCGGGCATACCACTAAGCTACAATCTTTTTGGGTTCCAGATGTCCCCCGAACTTCTGGCGCATGGCGGAGAGCATTTTTTCCGCGAAGGTGTGCTGCTGGCGCGAGCGGAAGCGCGTGTAAAGCGCTGCCGACAAGACCTCGACCGGAACTGCCTCTTCTACCGCGGCCTGAATCGTCCACCGGCCTTCGCCTGAATCCTCGACGAACCCGGTGTAGTCGGACAGGCTGGGATTTTCGGCCAGAGCCATGGCGGTCAGGTCTAGGAGCCAGGAGCTAACGACGCTACCACGCCGCCAGACCTCGGCGATGTCGGCCACGTTCAGCTTGTAACGCTGATCTTCCGGCAGTTGCTCGCTCTGCGCATTGACAAAAATGTCGAACCCTTCGGCATAGGCTTGCATAATGCCGTACTCGATGCCGTTATGAACCATCTTGACGAAGTGACCCGCCCCGGATGGACCGCAGTAGATATAGCCCTCTTCCGCGGTACCGGGCAGTTTCTCGCGTCCAGGAGTTCGTACAATGTCGCCACGACCCGGCGCCAGCGTCTTGAAGACGGGATCGAGAGAATCCACGGCCTCTTTTGGCCCTCCGATCATCATGCAGTAGCCGCGCTCCAGGCCCCAGACCCCGCCGCTGGTTCCGACGTCTACGTAATGAATACCCTTACCCCTGAGTTGCTTGGATCGGCGAATGTCATCCTTGAAATAGGAGTTGCCCCCGTCGATGATGATGTCGCCTTTTTGGAAATATTGGGACAGGGCTTGGACGGTCTGTTCCGTGGCGTTTCCAGCTGGAACCATCAGCCATGCCGTGCGCGGGGGCCGCAATTTGCTGGCAAAGTCATCGAGCGACGACGACGTGACGGCCCCCTCGCGGGCTATCGCTTGAACGTTTGAGGCGCTCAGGTCGGAGACGACGACCTGATGCCCTGCGCGCATAAGGCGCCGCGTCATGTTGGCGCCCATTCTTCCCAGCCCTACCATTCCGAGTTGCATATCGTTCCTTTGCTCGCCTGCACAATCAACGTCTGTTTTGCCCGGGATGCGGTGACTCTCACCCCACCCCCACGCTGTCTTTGCCGCAAGGCTTCCGTGATTGTCATCGAATTTGTCGTGTTCGACTCCCGCTTCAAACCCTAGCCTATTCGAACCCGACCGCGAGGCCCCTGTGCTCTCTACCCCGTGCCGGCCACTCGTGTGACGAGCCCTATGTTACTGAATAACTTCTTGGATTATTTTCTGCAGTGTTCCGAGACCCGCGTGCACATTCTTGCCCAGATGTACGCGCAGAGCACGCCGATTCCGATCGGCGAGCACGCGGAAATCACCCCGGGCTTGGGCCGCTTTTACTATATCGAACGTGTATCTTTGGCCCGCGATAGGTAAGTCCGATGCTGCATCCGATGTGATCTGCAAGAAAACGCCGCTATTGGGGCCGCCTTTATAGGCCTGGCCGGTCGAGTGTAAGAAACGCGGGCCAAACCCGAGGCAGGTAGCCACGCGTTTGCGATCGCGCACCCATTGCCGGATTGATTGAAGCTGATCTTCGTGGGCTCGGTTCATTTCCAGATACGCTAGCAGCGCGAAATAATCGCCCCCCGCGATGCGGTTCAGGTGGGCGCGCAAATACCCGGATACGGATTTGTCCTTGCCGACAAGACCTGCCAGCGCGCTCGCATTCTTTTCGTCGGTGAAAAGCCGGATTCCATCCTGTTCCGCAATGGGTGTCTCAGCCGGCAGAGAGCCGGTTTTCTCGTACTCGGACGTAAGCTTGCGGGTTTCGACTTTGCTGGCTTCAACATCTGGCTGGTTGAAGGGGTTAATTCCGAGAATCGATCCGGCAACGGCGGTAGCCACTTCCCAGCGGAAAAACGCCTGCCCGAGCTCATAGATGTCGTTCAGTTGCAGGCGTAAGACTGGGTAGCCGGCTCTCTCCAAAGCACTGACCTGAGCATCCTGCCGCGGGTCGGGCGCCTTCTCCAGGCGGATATAGGCGAAGAAGCGATCTTGGCCATAGACTTCAGGCGCGCCCAACGGTTCCCGGTCAATGGGAATGATTCCTTTGCCTTCTTTGCCGGTCGATTCAGCAATCAACTGTTCCAGCCATGCACCCAAATCCCAGATTTTTGGGGAAGTGATGAAGGTTAGCTTGTCACGGCCATGGACCGCGGCGGTGCCCAGGATGATCCCCAACATGACGCCGGGGTTTTCCTCAATGGGCACGGAGGAGGCGCAGGCCTCAACCATCTCCTCGGTCGAATCGAGGAATCGTTTTACGTCGACGCCCATGGCTGCTCCGGGAATCATGCCGAAATTTGAGAGCGCCGAATAGCGCCCTCCGATGTCGGGCCGGCCAAAGAAGATATGCCGAAAATGTTCCTGCTCGGAGATCTGCTGCATCTTTGAACCCGGGTCGGTAATCGCCACGAAGCGCCCAGCTGCCATCTCCTCCCCCAGGACTTGTTTGACGCGCTCGAAAAAGTACTGCTTGAAGATATTCGGTTCGAGTGTAGTGCCCGATTTACTGGAGACGATGAAGAGAGTCTTGGCCAAGTCAATCTGGGTTTCAAAGCTCTTGATTTGGCCCGGATCGGTCGAGTCGAGGACATGAAGTTCAGGGAAGCCGTCGACCTTGCCGAAGGTCATCCGCAGCACTTCGGGGCACAGGCTTGAGCCGCCCATTCCAAGCAGCAAAATGTCTTTAAACCCGCCATTTTTCGCGTCAGCAGCGGCCTTACCAAGGTCGCCCTCATGGCACATCTGCTCTTCGGTGACGCCGAGCCAGCCCAGCCACTTGGCCTCATCACTTCCTGTCCACAGCGAGGCGTCGCGTTGCCATAAGCGTCGTACCTTGCCCGCAGCGCGCCAGTCATCGACGTTTCGCTTAACCGCTGCCGCAAGGTCGGGCGGTAACCAATAGGTTTGCTGCGCGATTTTGGGCTGCAATTCACGTTTGGTGCTCTTCTCGACAGCTTGCAGCAATTTGTCGAAGGCTTCGGCGAAAAGGCGCACTCCGTCTTCGGTCAGCTGGTCGGTAACCTGCCGCATCGAAATGCCCAGCTTGGGCAGGGTATCCATGATGGTCCTAGCTTCGTCGGGATTTTCGGTCAGGGTCGCACGCGCTCGGCCGTGATCGCGGAAGGCGTCGAGTGTGGCGGGGGGCATGGTGTTGACGGTATCTCTGCCGATCAGCTCCTCGACATAGATCACGTCGCGATAGGCAGGATTTTTGGTGCTGGTACTCGCCCACAGTACGCGCTGTGTGCGTGCACCTTGGCCAGCCAGTTTTTCCCAGCGCCGACCGCTGAAGATTTTTAAATACTTCTGGTACGTCAGTTTGCCATTGGCAATCGCCACCTTGCCTTTAATGCTCTTTAAAAGCGACTGTCGGTCCGGGTCGGTCTCCTCTTTCAGTTTATTATCGGCCATCGAATCGACCAGCGTATCGATGCGGCTGATGAAGAAACTGGCCACGCTGGCCATCTGGGAGATATCACCGCCGCTCGAGGCGAGCTGTTCGAGACCATCAAGGTAGGCTTCTGCAACCCGCTCATAGACTTCCTGCGCGAATAACAGCGTGACGTTGATATTGATGCCTTCGCTGATCAGTTGCCGGAAAGCGGGAATTCCCTCCGCCGTTCCGGGAACCTTGATCATGACGTTCGGCCGATCGACGGCGCTCCATAGGCGGCGAGCTTCTGCCACCGTGGCTTCCGTATCGCGCGCCAAATAGGGAGAGACCTCCAGGCTTACGTAGCCGTCGTAGCGCTTGGATTCGTCGTAGACGGGTCGGAGCATGTCGGCCGCGTCCTGGATGTCACGTATGGCCAGCAGTTCGTAACGGGCTTTGGCGTCCAGGTCACGGCGAGTGGCAAGCGAGGCCAGAAAATCGCTGTAATCGGTACTGCCAGTGATCGCCTTTTCAAAGATGGCCGGGTTCGAGGTCATTCCCCGCAGCCCATCATCTTCGATGAGATGCTTGAGCTCTCCGCCCTTGAGGAGATTACGGCGAATATAGTCGAGCCATACGGATTGTCCGTAGTTGTGGAGGTCTTTTAAAGGATTTACCGCTTTGGCGCTTTCAACAATTCCGGTCGGCTGCATGAAAAACTCCTGCTGGTTGTCTCCCTGAGGAGACGGGTGCGTTTCCTGTATCCACCCAGGGCTTGCGCCCTGAGCCGATTTGACCGCTACGGGCGCTAGGACCTTCTGACAAGCTCGCGGACGGCTTCGATGACTTTCTCAGGCATGAAGCCGAACTTCTTCTGCAATTCTTTGAGTGGCGCTGAGGCGCCAAATGTGTGCATGCCGAGCACGACACCTTCGGAACCGACATACTGCGACCACCCGAATGTTGACGCCTGCTCGACGGCAATGCGCGCCTTCACGTCCGGGGGGAGCACTTGCTCGCGATATTCGCGAGGTTGGTGTTCAAAGATGTCCCACGAAGGCATACTGACGACGCGGACTTGGATGCCCTCGCCTTGCAGTTTCTCGTAAGCGTCGACGCAGATCGAAACCTCACTGCCGGTGGCTATCAAGATCACCTGCGGCTTGCCTGCCGGCGCATCCGCCAGCACGTAAGCTCCTTGAGCCAGTCCTGCAGCCGGAGCATACTTGGCGCGGTCGAAAGTGGGAACTGCCTGCCGCGTCAGAACCAGAGCTGCGGGTTGATGGTTCAACTGTGCGATGACTTTCCAGGCTTCGACAACTTCATTGGCATCGGCCGGACGCAGTACGACCAGCCCGGGAACGGCGCGCAAGCTCGCCAGTTGCTCGATGGGTTGGTGTGTTGGCCCGTCCTCGCCCAGGCCGATTGAGTCGTGCGTAAAAATGAAGACGACAGGTACTTCCATGATGGCCGCCAACCGGATGGCCGGTTTCATGTAGTCGCTGAAGGTAAAAAAGGTTGCCGTGAAGGGGCGCAGTTTGGAGACCGCCAGGCCATTCGCGATCGATCCCATCGCATGCTCGCGCACGCCAAAATGAATGTTGCGCCCCGCGTAACTGCCTGCCTGAAATTCGCCCGCCCCTGCAAATTTTAGATGGGTCTTGGTCGAAGTATCCAGATCAGCGGACCCGCCGATCAGCCAAGGCACGTTCTGAGCAATGACGTTGAGGACCTTGCCCGAGCTTTCCCGCGTGGCGATGCCCTTGGCATCGGCGGGAAAACTGGACAAATTCTTGTCCCAGCCATCGGGCAGCTTCCCGGACTGCATCCGATTCAGTTCGTCGGCTTCGACGGGGTACTTCTTCTTGTACTCCTCGAAAAGCTTTGCCCAGCGTTGGTGAAGCTCGCGTCCGCGCTGGCCGATACCTTCGCGGAAGTGCTCCATCACTCCATCGGGGACCAGAAAGTTCGCGTCCTCGGGCCAGCCATAAAATCGTTTGACCAGTTTGACCTCGTCTGCGCCCAGCGGTTCCCCGTGAGCCGCGTTGGTGTCCTGTTTGTGCGGGGAGCCATAGCCAATGTGGGTGTCCACGATGATGAGCGTGGGGCGATCCCGAGTCTCGAGGAACTGTCGGTAGGCACGAGCGGTGGCAGCCAAGTCATTCGCGTCATCGATGTGGCAGACATTCCAGTGATAAGCGCGAAACCGTTCTGCCACGTCTTCCGACATCGACCACGCGGCGGGCCCGTCCAAAGTGACGCGATTGTTGTCATAAATCCAGCAGAGATTGGGCAGCCTGAGATGACCAGCTAGGGAGGCGGCCTCGCTGCCGACGCCTTCTTGCATATCCCCATCGCCGCAAAAGCAGTAGATGTTGTAATTGAAAATCTCCAGACCGGGCCGATTATAGCGAGCCATAAGCCACTCACCGGCGATCGCCATGCCTACGCTATTGCCGACGCCTTGCCCCAGAGGGCCAGTCGTGGTTTCGATCCCAGAGGTGAGGCGGTATTCAGGATGCCCGGGAGTTTTACTGTTGACTTGGCGGAAATGCTTGATGTCATCGAGAGACACGGCAGGCTCACCGAGCACTTCATACTGCGGGTCCACAGCGCGTACTTCGGTCAGGTACAACAGGGAATAAAGCAGCATGGAGGCGTGGCCGTTGGATAGGACAAACCGGTCCCGGTCGGGCCAGATTGGGTCCCGAGGATCATAGCGCAGGAATTGCTGCCAAAGAGTGTACGCCACTGGAGCTAGAGCCATGGGTGCGCCGGGATGGCCCGAATTGGCCTTTTGCACGGCGTCGATTGAAAGGGTGCGGATGGTGTTAATACATAATGTGTCCAGTTGACTAGGCGTCGCGACGGCTTGCTCGCTCGTGACCATGAAATCTCCGTACCTTACTTCCCTGAGGGCTGGCGAAAGCTGAAACTTGGCTCCAGTGAGACACTCTCCTCAGGCCTCAAAGAGAGTTTACAACCTCGGCGAATGGAAATGGATCACCAGAACTCGATTTCACTGTTTTGATGTTTGCGCTCGGCGGAGGGAAGCAGAGAAATTGTAGAGAAATACTGCCGACAGCGGAGGAAGGGCAACGATAGGGCTTACCGTTTCAGGCGCGCCAAATAGCCGTTTTGGCGTTCGTGTTCTTCGGTCGAAGCCTGGACATACCTGAGGAACTCGCGTAGGGCATCGCGCTCACCCGATTCGAGCGGGCCAAACTTGATACGCATGCCAAATGAGGGAGTGCTGCGGGTAACTAGCCCGTTCAACACCAGTCCCTTGACCCAAATCTTGCCGCTGCTGAGCCAGAGGCCCAGCTTCAGTTCCGAGCGGGCGGGTACTGGAGTAGCGGTCTCTACAAAACCTCCGCCCATGCCGGCATTCGACAAAGTGCCCCAAATGGGTGCTGGAGATCCGTCGACCTGCAGTTCGACGGCAAGGCAGCATTGCATGCGGGGATACTTGCGTCGATCTTGCCCCCACGTAGGCGTGAAGATATCGGGTTCGAAAGGCGGTGTCTGGAGAGCAGGAGCTGCTGCGGCGGCTGCCATGGCTGCGCTCACCCGGGCTGATTGACGAGCGCCACTGGAGTGCGGTTTCGCATTCTCTTTAATCTGCCGCATGGCCTCCAGTAAGGCCTGCTCCCGCTCCTCGGGAGGCGACTCGCGGTAGGTTCGTAACAGCTCGCCCAAATGGCCGACGAGGTCCGGATCAGTCACCAGATGAGTCCAATCGGCAGCGAAGCCTTGGGCGTTTTTTGTCTGCTCGTCGGCCACAATTTTTATGCACGATGCCTAGGGACGTGCACAGCTATAGGTTGAAACGAGTAGGCCCGGGCGACAAGATGACTTAAGTTACCCGCCCACCTCTAAGCTACGGGACATGAGCCTATGGCGCGCTCAGAATTCAGAGTAGGTGCCTGATCGAGCGTTATTTCCGTCAGTTGAGTGAAGATGATAGGTCCTGGCCAGAGCGCCAACGTGCCTCGATATCGCGGGACTATTCTGGTTTGCTAAAATCGCGCTTCCCGCTAACTACGCGGACAGTCGCGAGTTCCGGGAATAGGGGCTAAGCTGTGTTTTGTAGCCGGTGTGGCGCCAGTCTGGCCGATGGATCACAGTTCTGCGTCGAATGTGGCCACACGGTAGAGGAATTTTTCCCCCGATCACCAGCTCCGAGCAACGACCCAATTTGCCCGACCTGTGGAAACAGCATTTTCCCGGGGGCGCGGTTTTGTTCCGGTTGCGGCAGTGCCCCACCCCCACCGCCCGCAGTTGCTGCCCACAATACCGAATCATCGGCCATACCGGCTCATGCGCCTGCCCCGACGCAAGGCGGGAGAGTATGGCCACACCGGGTACTTATCGCGCTCGTGCTGATAACGATATCCGGTGCCGTGGGTTGGGTCGCGTTCACAAAAAACGCCGTCGCTCCCCAGATTAAGGCATATCTCACGACGAGCCATGTCGAGATGATCACGGATGGCAGCATCGCTCTGAAGCCGCATGGTTTCGCTAGCTACCGGGTCATCGTCCCGAAAGGCGCCCTCGACGTTGCCATAACGGGCGAATTTAACGCGAGCGGCAGAACTGAGGGCGACATTCAGGTTTACCTTCTGAACGACACAGGCTTCGTGCTCTGGCAAAGTGGATATGCAACCAGCTCTTTTTATGAGAGCGGGAAGATCTCGCAAGCCAAGCTGGATGCGCCGCTCCCCCCGCAACCGGGTACCTACTACCTAGTCTTCAGCAATAAGCTGTCGCGTATGGGGAAGACGGTTCGCATTATGGCCGGCCTGCGTTACGACACTTGGTTCCCTGATTCGCTCGTCTCCTTAAAAGAGAAAATCTCGGGTTGGTTCGAGTGAGTCTCGATTAGCCGATCTTGCGGTCCGTGGGTCTCGGCCTGGCCTGGGCTGCCGCCATAGCCTGCTCTTTGAACTCTAATTGCCGGCCTGCGCCGCTTCACGGCTTGCGGTTTTTTTCGGCCTGCGGCGGAATCGTTTTTTGCTTGCTCCATGTCTTTTAATTTCGGATCTCATCGAGGACTAAAGTCGATCCTACGCCCTTGTCCCTGAAGGCAAGTTGGCCTGGAAGAAGTTTCCTCCTTCACGCTAGGTAACCGGTCATGCTGTCCAAACCTGGAACCAAATGTGAGTGCAACGCCAGAGAGAAATGAAATCGAAAGCCAGAGCAGCCTCGACAGAAGCCTCGCACCAGGTACGTCGAGGTTCGTAAATGCTATGTGAGCGGATTGGTAGCTTCCGGACGACGGGGTAGCTCAGGGGATCGGGTGCCGGTCTGGACATCTGCTATCAGGTCAAGCCCACTCACTGCGCCGGTTTTTTCGCGCTTCGAGCTTTCACCCGTCCACTTTTTCGCGACTCGCGCATACTCAAGCAACTCGCATAAACCATAAGCCGACAACAGGCACAAGACGGGTTCAATGGGGTGCCGATAGCGGGTTTCGATGTGAGTTATGGAATAAATCAGCGGGTAGAGAATTGGCACGGCAAGGATCCCGGTCGCTGATAGCCGGCGGTCACGTATGAGCAAGACGCCGCCTGCCAAAGATAAAGCAGCAAAAGCTCCGGTAAAAGGAAGAAACGCAAACGGCACCAACCAAAAACGGAATGCCCGTTGGAGCGACTTCCGCAAAAAGTCTCCAGGGCTCGAGCGAACATACTCTACGACCTCGCGTCTCAGTTGGTGCACAAACGGTGTTTCTCCTATTCGCTGATAAAGACCGTCAGGTCGGGCGCAGGGATGGAGAGCAAAGCTAACGTTGCCGAAATATATCTCCGCCCAGCCATTGCTGCGAACCGGAAAGAGGGCGTGAAGCTCTAAGTAGTTTCGCAAGGACCAAGGCAGAAGCACGAGCAACATGCTGGCACAAAAGGCGATGGCGGCGCGCTTGCGGCTCGACACCTGCGAAAGTTTCATTGCCAAAATCAGGGCTAGAGGGGCGAGGAGCGCGGGGCTGAACAGCGCCGAAACTCCCCAAACCAGTCCCGCCGCCGCCCACTGTCGGACAGCCTCAGCCCGCAAGAGCAGCAGGACACCGGCCGCCAGTAAGAATGCCGAGATGGAGGTATCCCATAACAAGAGCGGCATCAGCACGCCGACCGGCGAAAGCGCCCACAGCCACGCACCCAGCAGACCCGCTGGCTTGCTGAAGTGATCACGCCCCAGGTGATAAACCAGAACCGCCGTGAATGATGCAAACAGCGCGTTAATAAGCAGCAGAACCAGCCCTGAGCTTGCGCTGTTGATTCCGAAAATGCGAAAAACCGCAGCCGTGACGAACGGATAGCCCGGTGCTAGCCATGCCGTGGGACCGCCATACCCGCGATACGCTCCCGCGAAAGCATGCCGGAGTACGAGCGAGCGGGCAATTGCCGCGACTTCATTACTCCACTGGTAAGTGATGCCTCCGACCAGGAAGAATCGAATTCCCACGGCCACGCGAAATAGCAGGGCGATTGAAAAGATAACCCAGGGAGACGTTGCTCGTAACCTTGCGTGAACCGAGGAGGAACGAGCACTATGCATACATCATCTCACCTGAAGTAGGGGAGAAATCTCCTGTCTGTCGTTGCCGTTAGGCGAGGTGTAGAGGAGTGGTCTACCTAAGGCAAAATACCAAGTTAAGACACTCATTCTAGAAAACGCAAGGGGAAGGTCAGCCCGCCTCGCTGCGACACTGCCGCCGCGAGAAACCCGTATCCGGGGGGAGACGCCTTGGCAACAGAAAGCGCTCGACCACAATTGGGAATAGGATTCGGTGCGGAGCGGGCCTGCGAATTCGAAGCGCACAAGGATCACGGGACCGGAAACGATCTGCGCAAACGTTTTCCCGGTCCAGCACCCCAATAACGTCTGCCACTCCGCAACGGCTGGCACAATATTCGCTCACTTGAGCCTTAAGCTCTGCAATCCAACGCTTCATAGTCGCAAGAACCATAACTAGTCATTATGGGCAACTGCGCTCAACCCTGGCCGGAGAAATGCATCTCATCGCGACTACCCCACGCCCAAGATCTTGGTAGCGCGCTTTATACCAAGAATCAGCCACTCTGTCACATCTCGATGAGGAATCGGTCGACCATTGGCCCAATGCATGTCATGCAAGCAACCTTTGGTAGACTGTGCGCCGATGAAGAACGCGGGACTGAAATGAGGTCGAAAATCGGACTCGTGCTGGGCATCCTTGCCTTTCTTGCGGTTTTCCTGCTCATGCGTTACTACGAGTTTGATCTGCCGGTGTGGAACTATTTTTTCGGATACCGTCCGGATCCTTTGTCGCTGCACCTGAGCGGCGAGTTCGTGGAGAGCAATCTCGGGCTTACGCAGGAGACGGATGGCTCGCTGACGGCACGACTGGTTGCGCAGCAATTCCTCTTCGTTCCTCAGTGCATAGAGGTTCCCGTCGGCGTCCCCATCCGGTTTCGAGTTACCAGCGCGGATGTCGTTCACGTTCTATTCTTCGCGGGTACCACCTACCGGATCAGGGCAGCGCCGGGTTACGTGAGCGAGTCCCGCCTGCAATTCCCCCATGTCGGGACCTTCAGTATTCCCTGTCACGAGTTTTGCGGTGGCGGGCATTATGCGATGCGATCGCGAGTGCTGGCGGTTCCGAAAGAACAGTTTCATCCTCCGCAATCGGGTGAAAGGAGTGCCTGTGCGCCGCACTGAAAGCGCGCCCTTGCGGACGAGTGCAGGACGAGTCGCAGGCTTGGGACTGGCGATGCTAACCATCGTCGCTTCGATGATGCTCTGGGCCCAATCTTCCAAGCTCACTTCGAAACCGGGGCTCCGCGTGCCCTCCGACGTGTCCTGGACGGAGGACACGATCGCGCTAGCCTCAGGAGGAAGCGTAGTTCGCGGGCTTATCCTGTCACGACGATGTGATCGATGTCATGGAGGGGAAGGCTTCAGCAGCCGTCCGACCACACCCAATTTGGCCGGACTTGACAGGCTGTCGTTCTGGAAACAGTTGCAGGATTTTCGATCGGGAAAAAGGCCATCATTCATCATGCAGCAGGTGCTGCAATTTGTACTACCTGAAAGTGACCCGGATCTGGCGGCCTACTACTCGATGTTGCCTACGAGCAGCGATCCCCAAGACGTACGCGAATTCCCATCCGCAGCGCCCGCGGCGGGACATACCACAATTGCTGCCCGACTGGTCTCCTTGGGCGATGGGCGGCGGGGAATCCCTCCCTGCCAGGCCTGCCACGGTCCGGTCGCGTTTGTGCGGGGAGCGCCCCCGCTAAGAGCGCAAAATACCGGCTACATTCTCGAACAGCTTGAGGCTTTTGCCGACGCCAGCCGCGCAAATGACATAAATATTTCCATGCGGAGTATCTCTGCAGCCCTGACGGACGAAGAGCGGCGTGCTCTCGCCGAGTACTATGGAGCGGGGTTCGGCATGAACTCGGCCGGAGCTACGGCTGCGCCTTGAAGTCAGGGAGGACCGTCGCTCTTCCAACGTGACCTTGCTTCCTAGGCTGCCAACCTCAAATGAACTGGTGAACTTTTGCTCAGGATAGGCGTGTGAGGGAGGATCTCCGGGCCGCGTCGTGTTAGCGATGAGCTTCTTAATGGCTAAAGCTAAAGGAGACATCCCGCCAGAAAGGTATTCCCATTGGGCGAAGATTGATGCTGATACCTGCAGCCCTCATTTCCTTCTGAGCCGAACGCGGTCGAGACGGTCGCTGCGAGATTTAAAGATTGGACGGAATCGATGACGGAAGTGTGGGCTGGACATCATCGCATACGGTGAGTCGTATTTCAGCACTCTAAATTGTCACAGATGAGCTCGGCTGGCCGAATTGGTACTCGTGTAATAGCCTTTTCGGCAATTGATCGTCAGCTTCCGACCAGATTTCTTTGCCATGATGGCAATTGCTCGGTAATTCCCATCATGATCGAAAGCTGCAGGTTTGTACCCTATCAAATAGCGGCTGCGAATGACCTCCTGAAGTTCTGCCAGACTCTGGCTCAAATGGTGCAAGGAGCCGGGGAAAAATGCTGATCCTCCAGTACGCTCGGCTAAAAGGCGGAGGGCATGATTTCCCGGCAGATCGTTGTCGTTGGCGGGATCAAAATCGCGAGTACTCACGGCATATACGATCACCTCGTCCCGCTCCGCTCGCTCAATGGCCTGCTTCAAGGTGGCAGTGCTGGAATTATCATCTCCATCCGTGACGACCACCAAAACCCTGGCCACAGCCTTGGTTCCCTCGCCTGCTGCGAGTTTGTCTGCGCCATAGCTGACCGCATCCCACAGCGCAGTCCCGCCGATGGGCACAAGCTGCTTTATGCCGCGAGCCATGTGGTCCAAGTCTTCGGTGAAGTCCTGTACCAGCACCACAGAATTGCTAAACCCGGCAGCGAAGGCACGGTCGTTATTCCCGGTGAGCATCCGCCGCAAGAAGTCTATGGCGGCACTTTGTTCGAAGGAAAAGCGGCCGCTGACGGACATGCTTGTGTCGATCAGCAGGCCCATGCGCAGGGGCAGTTTTGATTCATTAAGAAAGCTTAGGATTGCCAGCGGGGGTTTGTCATTATCCTCGATGGAAACGTCCTCTAGGCGCAGATTTGTCACCGATTTCCCATGATCGGTGGCAGTGAAATACACGGCGACCTCCTCAGTCGTGGTACGAAAGGTCCAGTTTTTTGCGCCATGCCTGCTTTCGTTATGGCCGGCTGTCCCAGGCGCGTTGTTGCCATTCTCCACGGAGCTTTCTGCTTCTGCTTCTGCTTCAGCCTCCGCGATCTCTTTTTTTTGGTTAATATCCTGCAAAACCTTTTGTCCCAGCAACGATGGGTTATTATCCATCCGCCGCCTCGAAACCGGTGCTGAATGCGAAGCTGCAGCGAGCGCGTCCTGCTGAGACTTGATCTGCTGAAGGATGTCCCGCGCTGGTTGCGCAAACCCGGATGTTGGATCTTCCGCAAGAAATGTTTCCAGCTCGATCCTCGTTTTCTGAGATTCGTTTTGTGCTTGCCAGGACGCGGCGGCGAAGTAATGGACCAGCGCAGTTCCAGAATGGCCCCGCTGGTGCACCTGTTGAGCGGTGCGAATCGAAGCGGCGTAGTCGCGGTTCAGGAATTGAACGTACCCCAACAGCAAAGGCAAATTCGAATCCAAAGGAGCGATGGACCACGCTTTTTCCAGCGCCACTTGCGCGGCGCGAGTCTGCCCCAAGGCCAGGTCCGCCCGTCCGAGATTCAGGAATGAACCCGACAGATGGTCGTCGAGCTGGACCGCGCGGGTAAACTCGTCGCGCGCCAGTTCATTCTGTTTCAAATCGAAGTACGCGCATCCCAGCGCGTTATGCGCCGCCACGAATTCGGGATAGAAAGAAATCGCCCGGGTAAGACGGTTCACTGCATTCTGGAAATCCTTACGGGCGAGCAAGTGCAGGGCTTTGTTGTATTCACTGCGGGCCCGTCCTGGAGCTTTCAAATCCAGCCGCGACAATGTGGCCTCACTGCGAGTCTCGACCTGCCTTTCACCCCGCCGATCCAATTCGTCCAGGGTGTTGTAATCCATGATGCCGCCCTGTTTCAAGATGACGTCGAAACCGTTTTGGACACGCGGCGGTGTCCCGGGCTGCTGACCAGCCGTGGGCAACTCAGTAAAGGCGACGATCACAGCCAGCCCTGTGAGATACATTGCCAAGAAGGTGCCAGCCGGAGTTCTTGCGGAGTTCAACAACGCGAGAACGGCTTTTGGGAGAGGATTCACCATACCGTATCTGCGATGTTTAGTGTACACGAGGAGGATGACTGGGCGTGCTGGACGGCTGTTTGCAAGGACTCTTCGAACAGACGCGCGCGACGACGCCGTGAACAAAGAAACCTCACTCATGCGGGCGCGATTAGGTTACTTCGTATCCCCCACGCTCCATTTACCTCATGCAATTCCGCTGCGCTGCGGTTAAGAGCGCGGAAGGGAATTCCGGGCGGGTGCTGTGACTCGTAATGAGTACCTTAGAGCGTTCGATGCAGCTTCCATCCGGCAGAATCCGGCCGTGTCATCACAAATCCGCACGCCCCGCGCAACAGAGTATGGGCGTGTTCAGTCCCCCTCTGGAGGTCCCGAGCTGACATCGCAGATGAATGCCACTCCCAGGGCGGCGATAGCGCGCCATTCCCTTGAAAGCGAGCTAGAAGCGAGTTAAGCTCAGGCAAATCACGCGGGAGGTAAGGATATGGCCGGAAATCGTAAAATGATCGATTGTCGTTGGTTCCCAAGCGAACAGCCCTGCGATATTGCTATCTCGGGAAACGAAGAAGAAGTGTTGAATATCGCTGTCCAGCACGCTATCCAATCTCACGGACACAAAGACACGCCTGAACTCCGCGAACAGTTGCGTTCCATGCTGCGGGACGAAGCCAAGGC
>JAFATF010000226.1 GCA_019244045.1 Acidobacteriota bacterium | reverse complement strand
ATATTGTCCTCGCCGATGGCCGGCGTCAGACTGCCCGGCTGTCCTTGGTGGGGCGGCACAACATATCGAACGCGCTAGCCGCGCTAGCGGTAGCTATTCAATGCAGCTTGGAACTCTCCGCCGCAGTCTCCGCATTGTCTTCCCTTCAGCCACCGGAGCAACGCGGCCGGGTGATCCAAGTGGGCGACACGGCGGTTATTAACGATTGCTACAATTCCAATCCGAAAGCCTTGGACGCCATGGTGGACGCGCTCTCCAGTATGCCGGCAGGGCGCCGTATCGTCATTGCCGGAGAAATGTTGGAACTGGGGCCGGGAGCAGCAGACCTGCATCGCAGTTCGGGGCGGCACATGGCGGGGCGCGGGATCAACGTGCTGATCGGCGTGCGCGGGCTGGCGGAAGAGATGGTCGCGGCCGCACGTGCCGAGGGAATGTGCGCGGAATTCGTGCGCTCGCCCGAAGAAGCCGGCCAATGGCTGGCGCGTGAAGCCCGGCCAGGCGACCTCGTGTTGCTCAAAGCCTCGCGCGGCGTAAAGCTGGAACGCGCCCTCGAGATCTGGCGGGCATGGCAGGCGCAGGCGGGGTTGATTTCGGGGTAGGGTGGAGGCGCATTGCTTTATTGGTTGTTGTATCTGAAGCTATATCACTACTTCCCGCCCTTTCGGATTTTTCGATATTTAACTTTTCGCACGGCGTTTGCCAGTCTTACTGCGCTGTTTACCGGACTTGTGATCGGGCCTTTGGTGATCCATCGCCTGCGTGAATTCCAAATCGGCCAATACATCCGGGAAGAGGGGCCCAAGGCGCACCGGAAAAAAGCCGGCACTCCCACCATGGGAGGATTGCTAATTGCCATTGCTATCGTTGTACCCACTCTTTTGTGGGCTGATTTGAGTAACCGGTTCGTGTGGATGGCCGTGCTTGCCACCTGCGCCTTTGCCGGAATCGGCTTCGCCGACGATTACTTGAAAACAGTCCACCGCCGCAACCTGGGACTGACGGGCCGCAACAAGATGGCACTGCAGATCCTTACCAGCATTCTGATCGCCATCACGCTCATTGCAATGCAGACCCGCGGTCTCTATTCGACCAAACTCATCGTTCCTTTCTTCAAGCAGGTTCGACCTGATCTGGTGCTCGAGGGTTGGCTGAACCGCCACGAGCTGTGGCCGCTTGCCTTCCTGCCCTTCATTGCCTTTGTGGTTCTGGTCATCGTGGGGGCCAGCAACGCTGTGAATCTGACCGACGGGCTGGACGGTTTGGCGATAGGATGTACGGTCATTGCGGCCGGTGCCCTGGCCGTCCTTACTTACGTGAGTGGGCACGCGGTTTTTTCCGGCTACCTGGAATTGCAACGCATGCCACAGGTGGGAGAACTGACTATTTTTTGCGGTGCCATGGTCGGATCGGCCATTGGCTTCCTCTGGTACAACGCGCATCCAGCGGAAGTATTCATGGGCGACGTTGGCTCCTTGGCGCTGGGCGGCGCCATCGGAACGGTCGCGGTGATCATCAAACAGGAGTTGCTACTGCCTTTCATCGGCGGAATCTTTGTGATCGAAGCCTTATCGGTGATTGTGCAGGTGGGATCCTACAAACTGCGCAAAAAGCGTATTTTCAAGATGGCGCCCTTGCATCATCATTTCGAGTTGCTGGGTTGGTCCGAGTCGAAGATCATCGTACGCTTCTGGATTGCATCGCTGGTGTTTGCCCTATTCGCTCTCACTACGCTCAAATTGCGATAACGATGTACCCGATCGATTGAGAGCCCGATCGGCGAGGCAGGATCGAATTGGGCGAATCTGTTTTAGCTCTTCGCGCGGCGAGGTGCATTCCTAGGTAGCGGTGAGCAAGAGCTGCTTCATGGATCTGAACGGCAAACGCGTGTTGGTTGTAGGCCTCGGCAAGTCAGGCGTGGCATCCGCCCTGTTTCTCAAATCGCGCGGGGCCCGCGTCACCGTCTCCGACACCAAAGCTGAAGACGAATTGCGCGACCAAATGCCCGTGCTGCTCGATCAGGGCATCACCGTTGAGACCGGGGGTCATGGAGAGCGCACCTTCCGCGCCCAGGATCTCATTGTGGTCAGCCCCGGCGTTCCGGTCGATACGCCGCCCCTCGCCCAAGCGCGCGTTCTTGCCAGAACCATCATTGGGGAAATTGAGCTGGCGGCGCAGTTTCTTCCCGGGAGCGTGATCGCCATCACCGGCTCAAACGGAAAAACCACGACCACGACTTTAATCGGAGAAATCCTGCAGGCGGGTGGATTGCCCACTCTGGTGGGGGGAAATATCGGAACTCCGGCCATTTCCCTGGTTTCGGAGGCTACTCCGCAAACCGTAGTGGTGCTCGAGGTTTCCAGTTTTCAATTAGAGACGATTCAGACGTTCCGCGCCCATATTGCCGTCATTCTCAACGTTACTCCCGACCACCTCGATCGCCATCGCACCTGGCAAGCCTACGTGGAGGCCAAGCGAAGGATTTTCGAGAACCAGGACTGCCGTGACTTCGCGGTCTTGAATCGCGACGATCCCACCTGTGTCGCGATGGCGGATAGCACCAAGTCGCAGGTTTTCTGGTTCAGCCGCAAGCGGCGGGTTGACCAGGGGGCTTGGGTGCACGAGGGGCAGATTACCTTTTCAGACGGGCGAGGTACCCGAGATGTGATGTCGGTTTCCGACGTTCCCCTCAAGGGCGGCCACAACCTCGAAAACGTGCTCGCGGCAGTGGCGGCGGCAATGGTCATGGGCTGTGATCCTGACAGCGTCCGAAGGGCGGTTCGGACTTTCAAGGCGGTCGAGCATAGGCTCGAGTATGTGGCCACGGTTCGCGGCGTGGAGTACTTCAACGATTCAAAAGCGACCAACGTCGATGCCGCCATTAAGGCTTTGGAGTCGTTTCCAGCCAATATCCACCTGATTCTTGGCGGCAAGGACAAAGGCAGCGATTATCGGGTTCTCAATCAGCTGCTGCGCCAGCGCGTCAAACGGGTTTACACCATCGGTGCGGCCGCGCAGAAGATTGAGTCCGAGATTATGGGAGCAGCCGAAATCGTGCATGCCCAGACCTTGCAGGCGGCCGTGAACCGCGCCGCCGTGGCCGCCACAGTTGGCGATATCGTTCTGCTCGCGCCCGCTTGCGCCAGCTTCGATCAGTTCCAAAATTACGAGCATCGTGGGCGGGCCTTCAAAGAGGCAGTTCGGGCACTGGCAGAGGAGGCCCGAGCCGAGGATGCAGTCCCCAAGCCCAGAAGCGGATAGCTGGAATCAAGACAGTCAATCGCCTGACAGAAATCCATGCGCGAAAGGTGTGGGTTCTCAAGCAGTCCGTGGTGAAATAAATAATTCCATGGCAAAACGCATCAGTGTCGATCGCTGGCTCTTCACCGTAACTCTGCTGCTGGTCTTCATCGGCCTGGTCATGGTGTTCAGCGCCTCGGCCGTGATGGCCAAAGAGCGCTACGGATCGCCCTATACATTCCTGCTGCGGCAGGCCGCCTGGGCAGCGGCAGGTACCCTGGCGCTGTTGGTGGCAATGAAAGTTGATTATCGCCGCTACAAGCATCCCGCGTTTGTCTATTCGCTGCTAGGCGCGACTACGCTGATGCTGATTTCTGTGTTCTTTTTGGACCGCGCCCATCATACCCACCGCTGGATTCACTGGGGCGTTTTTTCCTTCCAGCCATCCGAGCTGGCCAAGCCGGCGCTTATTTTTTTCCTAGCCCACTTCCTCGAGTGCCGCACTCGATCGATTGCCGATTGGCGAAGTACGCTGCTGCCCTCGACGGTTCCCACTCTGGTCTTCCTCGGACTGATTGTCTTCCAGCCGGATTTGGGTACCGCGATTGCCTGCGCTGCCATTACCATCTGCATTCTTTTCGTTGCTGGCATCGATCTGCGCTACTTCGGTTATGCCTTTCTGGCCAGCTTACCCGTGTTATACGTGTTGATCTTTCACGTAAGCTATCGGCGTGACCGGATCCTGGCCTTCCTCAATCCCTATGCCGACCCGCAGAAGACCGGGTTTCATATCATCCAATCGATGATCGCCGTGAGCACCGGCGGAATCACGGGGTTGGGCTTGATGGAAGGCAAGCAAAAATTGTTTTACCTCCCCGAACCTCATACTGACTTTATTTACGCCGTCAGCGCAGAAGAGTTCGGCCTGCTGGGCGCGATCTTCATCGCTGCCCTGTTCGCGGTATTCCTGTGGCGGGGCTTGCGCGCCGCGCATAGGTGTGATGACATCTTTGGACGCTACCTGGCCATTGGCATCACCTGCATGGTGGTCCTGCAGGCGTGCATCAATATGAGCGTGGTTTTGGGAATGATGCCAACCAAGGGTATCCCGCTGCCGCTGGTCTCCTATGGCGGATCTTCATTATTCATTAGCCTGGCGTCGATCGGCGTGCTGTTGAATATTACCCGGCAGGTGGATTGAACGCGGTGGCGAGCTTGCGATTTCACCCTGGCGCGGTTAAGAGCGCGCGTCGGCCCGCCACCACATGAATACAGGGTGGCCATCCCTGCTATAGTCTTCAGCCATGCGAGCCATCCTGGCCGGCGGCGGCACTGGCGGACACGTCATTCCCGCGCTAGCCATTGCTCAGGGACTGGTGGAATCGTTCGCTGGCGAAGTTCTTTTTATCGGAACGGGCAGAGGGATTGAAAAGCGCCTCGTCCCGTCGGCTGGGTTCCGCCTGCGATTGGTTCGGGTAGGAGCGCTAAAGAATGTCACACTGGCCACTCGCCTGAAAACTGCTGTGGAATTGCCATTCGCGGTATGGGAATCGTGGCAGATCATATCCGAGTACCGGCCGCATGTAATGATCGGGGTGGGCGGATATGCGTCCGGACCGGCCATGCTGGCGGCTAGCCTCAGCGGTGTGCCGACTCTCGCTTTCGAGCCCAATATCATCCCGGGATTCGCCAACCGTGTGCTCGCACCCACCGTAGCGGCCGCTGCCGTTCATTTCGAAGAAACGGGAAGGTATTTTCGACGCTTTCGCGTGACCGGAGTTCCCGTCAGAAAAGCTTTTTGCGAAATAGGTCCGAGAGGTGTGAGTTTCCCTCCCACCTTGCTGGTTTTCGGAGGAAGCCAAGGTGCGCACGCGATCAATCAGGCTGTCCTCTCCGGGCTTGCCGCCCTGCAGGCGAAGATTCCCGCGATTCACATCATCCATCAGACCGGCGAGAGCGACTATAATGAAGCGCAAGCGGCGTATCTGGAGGCCGGGGGCTCGGCGGAAGTTTATTCTTTCATCGAAGATATGCCTGCCGCCTTTGCACGCGCCGATCTGCTCCTGTGCCGCTCAGGCGCGAGCACCGTCGCCGAAGTGATGGCCGCCGGCAAACCAGCCATTTTTGTCCCATTCCCGCGCGCCGCCGACGATCATCAGAAGCGTAACGCCGAGGCGCTCGAGCGCGCTGGTGCGGCGGTTATGATCGAGGAAGAACAGTTGCGTGACCAAGTCCTGGTCGCAACGGTAAAGATGCTGCTCGACGATCCTCTGCGCCGCGGGAGAATGGCACAAGCCGCGCAGCGCTTTGCCCATCCGCGAGCGGCCAACGAAATTGCGAAAATGGCTGCCACACTGGCAGGAGTCGCGTAAGGTCTGGAGTTGGTCCAGTGCGAACCCTGAAAATCTGAGAGCTGATTGCACGGTATGTTTGCCAAGATCCAGCGGGTACATTTCGTCGGTATTGGCGGGATCGGCATGAGCGGCATCGCCGAGGTGCTGCTTACGCTCGGCTATAAGGTCTCCGGTTCGGATCTGAAGAACTCGCCAGTTACCGAACGGCTAGCCAGGTTGGGAGCCATTATTTTCGAAGGCCATAAAGCTGAAAATGTCTCCGCCGCAGAGGTAGTGGTCACCAGTTCGGCAATCGCCATCGGCAATCCCGAGGTGGAGGAAGCACGCCGTCAACGGGTGCCGGTCATTCCGCGGGCCGAGATGCTGGCTGAACTGATGCGCCTGAAGTATGGAATCGCCGTCGCCGGAATGCACGGCAAAACCACAACCACCTCGATGATCGCCGCCGTGCTCGCCGGTGGTGGCCTTGACCCGACTGTGGTCGTCGGTGGGCGCGTCGACGCCATGGGTTCGGGCGCACGGCTGGGCAAATCGCAATACTTGGTGGCCGAGGCTGACGAGAGCGATCGCTCTTTCCTGAAGCTTTCGCCCATCCTTGCCGTCGTCACCAACATCGACCGCGAACACATGGACACGTACCGCAATATGCGGGACGTGAAAAACTCGTTTCTCGAGTTCATGAACCGGGTGCCGTTTTACGGCATGGTGGTGGCTTCGCAGGATGACCCGCTGCTGACCAAACTTCTGCCGCAGGTCGGCCGCCGGACTGTCACCTACGGGACCCGGCGCGGCTCCGACTTCCACATCACATTAAGGCAGGGGGAGCACACCCGGCGCGATCATCGCCCCCATAGTCGGTTTCTGGTTCGTTTCGCAGATCGCCCGCTGGGCGAGTTTACCCTCGGCGTCCCCGGAATCCACAACGTGAGGAATGCGACTGCGGCGATTGCCGTAGGCGTGGGCCTCGACATAGCGGTTGATGAAATTCGTCAGGCTCTGCACAGCTTTCGCGGGGTGGATCGACGTTTTGAACTGCGTGGACATGCTGGTGGCATCGCCGTGGTCGATGACTATGGCCATCATCCTACCGAGATCAAGGCAACTCTGGCCGCCGCCCGGCAATGTGGCTACGAGAAGATTCACGTCATCTTTCAACCGCATCGCTATACGCGGACACGCGACCTACTCGCCCAATTCGCCCGCGCATTCCTCGACGCTGATCACCTTATCGTAGTCGACATCTATCCTGCAGGCGAGCAGCCCATGCAGGGCGTCACCGCCGAACTTCTGGTCGAGCAAATCCGTCGTCAAGGGCATCGAGCGGTTTGTTATGCGCGCTCGTTTGAGGAAGCCTCCATGGTTGCAATTTCAAAAGCCAGGGAAGGGGACCTCTTGCTGACCCTGGGGGCGGGCAACGTCTATCAGGTGGCCCCTATGATCCTGGAAAAAATCCACCGAGCGCAGTCGGTCGGATCGGCTCGGTGATGATCGGGCCCAGAACGGCGGCCCGCATGATCGCCGGGATCTCTGTGGTTTAGCTGGGTAGTCCCCTCATGTTGCCATCCCCCGAGCGCACAATCGGTGGGCGAGATCGGGTTCGAGCAAAATTTGCAACCAGACAACCCCCCGTTTTGTAGAACTTGTTGGTAACCAAATTAGGGTCTTCCCGTCCAAACTACTGTGCCGTAGGAGCGGCGCGTATGACAGCCAAATCGTGGTACTGGACAGGCTTAGGGCTATTGATCCTTTCCCTTGCCTCCTCAGGGGTTGCTCGCTGCTGGATGGGGAAGACGTCGGGATTGATCGACGAGCTGCGAGTAAAGGCCGCGGCGTACCTGGCAGTAGCAGAATTGGCGATGGGCCGTACCCAGGCCGGACTGGGAGACCTTGAAGCTGTTGGCGCGCGCTTGGGAGCCGAGAAGGCCCACCTGCAAGCTGCGCAGGCACGGCTGGCAGCAAGCGGTGCTCGCTCGAGGGCTTTAGCAGGCAGCCAGCCATTCGACACGATGAAGCTTGCAGCAGACGACTCGGCTGATTTGGGTCTTGAGCTTGAGATCCAGCGAGTCGCTCAGGAAACAGTTGTGGGGATAGGCCGCCAGAGGCTTACGTTGTGTCCCCAGCGCGAGATCAAGATCCCGCTGGCGGTTCGGCACGCGCCTATTCCCGGATTCGAAGATCCGATGTGAGTTTCATTTCCCCGAGTTCCTGGCTGCCTGACCGGTTGCTGGGCGGCCGGTTCTTGTCTTTTTCAAGCGCAAGCGAACCAAAATTCTCTATCTTCCACACCAGAAAAGCAGATATAGTGTTGGCGCTGGCGTTTCCCTGACGACAAATGACCTGAGTTGATGGCGCGGAACAGTAGTCCCACCATCTCGCAGGAGGAGTTGTACACATCGGTTGACGAGGCCGTGCGTCCTGATCTGGGCGACACGCGGCTTGTTAATCTGGATGTGGAAGACGAATCGCCTTTTTTGCGCGGCCAAAAAAGAGTTTCGGTGCGCCGCAGCCCCCTGCCAAAGAGAACCGCTCATCGGCTGCTCTGGGGTTTGGCCGCCGTGGCTTTGGCGGTCGCTGGAACCCTGGCGGGCACTGCTGTCTATCGCTACAGCGAGCATTCCTGGCGCTTTCGCATCGATGCGAGCTCGGACATCGAGATTTCGGGCACGCACAATGTGTCCCACGCGCAAGTGTTGGAAATTTTCGGCTCCGATATCGGGCGCAACATCTTTTTCATTCCACTTGCCCAGCGCAAGGCACAGCTGGAGCAAGTGCCGTGGGTGGAATCGGCCAGTGTCATGCGATTTGTGCCCCATCGCATCGAAGTTCAGATTCGCGAAAGAACACCTCTGGCCTTTGCCAGGGTGGGCTCCCACATTTCGCTCATCGACCGAGCCGGGGTAGTGATGGAACTGCCGCTCGCTGGCCGCCGCAAGTTCTCTTTCCCGGTCATCGTGGGAATCAGTGGTGCAGAGCCCATCTCAACCCGTGCCGCGCGTATGCGCATGTATAGCGAGCTGGTTGGGCAACTTGATTCCGGACCCCGGCGCTATTCCGCCGAGCTCAGCGAAGTCGATCTATCGGATCCCGATGATGTCAAGGTCGTGGCCAATGATGCTGAAGGCGCCGTGCTGGTGCACTTGGGCGCCCGAAACTTCCTGGAACGCTACAAAATTTACGTATCCCATCTTCAGGAGTGGAGACAGCAATTTGATCCTGTCGAGTCGGTCGACCTACGCTACGACCGGCAGATCATCGTGAATCCAGACTTGCGCGCAATTAAGCCCATGCCGCTTTCACCTACAGCCCGAAAAATCGCCATCGCCGCAGGGATCAAGCCGGCGGTCTTGTTGACACCGCCGGCCGGTGCCGGCAAGCGAGCGATAGCGCCTGTTCGAGTGCCTAAGTCAACTACGGGCAAAAAGTCGGTCCGGTTTGTGAAGAAGCACTGGATGAAAGGGCGCAGACATGCGCCGGCAAGCACCCAGCCGGCCCGCACACCCGCGGCTGCAGGCGTACCCAGCGAGCAGCCGACACAAGCGTCTGATGGCCACCGATCGCCCGGCCGTGATCCTGGCGCTCGGAGAACAAAACCGAGTCCCGGCATCGGGAAGGAGCGAGCGATCGAATGAATATGGCGAGCGCGAGCGACCAGTTCCTGATTGCCATCGATGTCGGAAGCGCCAAGACCTGCGTGCTGATGGCGGAAGCTTGCGATCATGGCATGCGTTATCGCGGTCACGGCATCTCCGAATCGCGGGGCTCGCGCAAAGGTGTCATCATCGAATTGGACAAAGCTGTGGCCGCCATCCAAGAAGCCGTGGAACAGGCGGAAGATCGCGCGGCGGCTCCGATCGAGCACGCGACGGTAGGTATCGGCGGCGCGCAGATTCGCGGCCTCAGCAGTCAGGGCGGCCTCAGCTTCGGCACGCGTCCGCGAGAGATCGGGCGCGAGGAGATTCGCCTGGCGGTCGACAAGGCGCGCGCCGTCTCGCTGCCTGCAGATCGGGAGATCGTGCACCTGCTACCGCAGCAATTTATTCTCGATGATCAGGCTGGCATCCGTGATCCGCTCGGCATGATGGGCACGCGGCTGGAAGTGCGCGTGCACATCATAACCGCTGCCGCCAGCGCCGCGCAGAACGTGATTACCGCTGTTAATCGGGCCGGGGTGCACGTCGACGACACGGTTTTTGAGCCTCTGGCCTCGGCCGACGCCGTACTGCGCTCTGATGAGCGGGAGCTTGGTGTCTGTCTCGCTGATATGGGCGCCGGCTCGACCGAACTGATCGTCTTTCGGGAAGGGGCGGTTGCCCACACCGGAGCCATTTCGATCGGAGGCGACCACTTCACCAGCGACCTCTCCGTCGGCCTGTGCACGCCCGGCTTGGAAGCCGAAAAGATCAAGCGCGTTTATGGGCACACAGTGGTGACACTGATTCCCGATGGCAATGAGGTGGAGGTGCCTTCGGTGGGGGATCGGCCCTCCCGGTTAGTTCGGCAGCGGCTGGTGGGAGAAATCCTCGAGCCCAGAGCGCGGGAGCTATTTGAACTCATGCGCGACAACCTGCGCCATGCAGGCGCGCTGGATTTGTGCGCGGGCGGGGTCGTCCTCAGTGGGGGAGCCTCCCGACTGGCCGGAGTGCTGGATGTGGCTGAATCAGTTCTGCGCAGACCGGTACGCTTGGCTTGGCCGCTGCCGCTGGCGAAGATGCCCGCTATGCTGGCGGAACCGGAGTTTGCCAGTGTCCTCGGCATCATCTACTACGCCCATCGGGCACGCATCGCACGCGGCATTCAGGATGAGCGCTGGAGTTCGAAATTGAAGTCTCTGTTCGCTTTAAAAGGGGCTTGAGAATGTTGGACGCCGTTTTCACCGAAGGCTGCGGAAGTTATTTCGGGTCCGGCGGCGGCCAACTAGTAGGTACGCAGGCTCGCCGGTATGGGGGCAAGGAGCAAAACATCAACCACGAAATGAGGAAACGACGGTGACTATGAGTGATGAAAAAGATAGCGGCATTCGCATCAGCTTCAATGAGGAACCCAGGAACGACGCCAAGATCAAGGTCATCGGGGTAGGGGGCGGCGGCGGTAATGCCGTGAACCGCATGATTGAAAGCGGACTGGAAGGCATTGAATTTGTAGTGGCGAATACAGATTTGCAGGCGCTTCGCCTGTCGCGCGCGGCGGTAAAAATCCAATTGGGCGTCAAGCTCACCAGCGGATTGGGTGCAGGTGCCAACCCGGAGGTTGGGCGTAAGGCCGCACTCGAAGACTCGGAAAAAATCATCGAAGCCCTGGAAGGCGCCGACATGGTGTTTGTCACCGCCGGGCTGGGCGGTGGCACCGGAACCGGGGCTGCCCCCATCATTGCCTCGTTGGCGGCGGAGATGGGTGCTTTGACGGTCGCGGTGGTCACCAAGCCCTTCAACTTCGAAGGCAAACGTCGCATGCAACAGTGCGAGCGTGGTTTGTCGGATCTGATCGACGCGGTCGATACCACCATCGTGATACCCAACGAGAAGCTACTCGCCGTCGCCCAGGATGCGGGCTTTTTCGAATCCTTCCGCGTCGCCGATGATATCCTGCGACAAGCCGTGCAGGGCATCTCGGATATCATCACCATTCCCGGGATCATCAACCGCGACTTCGCTGACGTGAAAACCATCATGCAAGGCATGGGCTATGCCGTAATGGGTACGGCAAGCGCTAGTGGCGCGCGCCGCGCCATCGAGGCGGCCCAAAAAGCAATCGCTTCCCCGTTGCTCGAGGCCGGAGCGATCGATGGTGCTCGCGGCATCCTGATCAACATTACAGGATCGACTTCGTTGAAGCTGACGGAGGTGAATGAAGCGTCTACCATCATCCAAAGTGCCGCCGACGAGGAAGCCAATATCATCTTTGGGGCTGTGCTGGATGAAAAAATGAAGGACGCGGTCAAGATTACGGTCATTGCGACCGGGTTCAAGGATGCCGAGGTTGTGCGGCGCCGGCAAGAGGCGAACCGCATTCCCGTGATCTCGCAACGCCCTAAGCGCGATGCCTTTTTCGATGACCCGGAAAACGAGCCCGCGACCGAGCCGGTCCCAGACATGGTAATGCAGGCTCCGGCCGAGGCGCTCCAAGTCGTGGAAACACCCCCTTCCGAGCCGCCGCAAGCGGCCGTTGCGCCCGGCTTTCAGCCCGATGATCTGGATGTTCCGGCATTCATGCGGAAGCGTTCAGAAATCATGTGAGCCGAGGGTTGCGCCCAGCGAACCGAGACCGCCGAAGAACTCAATTGCTTCGGCGTTCTCGGCGGCTGGGCCTGCGGTTTGGATCGCAATGAATTTGCCTCTTCCAGATGTTTGATAGGGCGCGCATGTGATCGATCAGGATGCGCCACATGTCTATGTTCAATTGAAATTCATGATTCGCAGGCATGGTTGGATTGCCTACCCGGGCGAAGTTTGCCTGCATTGCGTTCAGCCGTGACTGCATTTTCCGCAGGTCGGCTTTCAAATCGGCAATCTCGTCGCGATCAGCAACCGAGCTTGAGCCTCTCCCCTTAGAGTGGCAGCCGGTTGCCGGGGCAAAGGAGGCTCCTGAGCCCGGGCGGGGAGACAAACCAAAGCGACCAGCAGAAAGGGCAGGAAGGCCCAAAGATACTTGCAAGCATGGCGTACAACCTGCCGCCGATGGTTGTGATCGACACAGGGTGTGCGGCCGCGGCACGCTGTTCCCAACCGATCAAACCTGAAGTCCGACGATTAGCGTCTTTCTTGCCAGTCGCCAGGGGCTAACGACGAAACAGATAGCTGATCTTGACGAAAAACTGCCGGCCATCATTGATGAAATGATGGCTGCGAACTAGCCCGCCCCCGGGAATGCAGGTCGTTGTACCCGGCAACTGCTGGCAAAGACCGGGTATCAGGTTTTCGAGGTTGCTGTTGTAGCCTACGTACACGGCAGTCCCGGGATGGGGCATAAAGGTGAACAAAAAATCAAAATTCAGGGTCTTGGTGGTCGTCAGCGAGCTCCCATGGGGGTTGGCGAGCAGCCCGTTATATTGCGTGATCACCCGTAGGGACCATGCCGGCGTGAACTGATAATTCCACTTCGAGCGGAGGATATGGTTGTTGAAGGCAGCGCGCCGGGCGGCCCCATTGAGCACCCGGTCGAGAATGTAGGTGTTGTCGATTTCCAGGTGCCGAGTGGGTTTCAAAGTTATCTTCTCGGTGATCGCGGTTTCGTCGCCGGTGATTGGCAGCTGCCCGGAGGGGACGTCGATCAGCACGGCGCCGTCGCGTATAACTGAGTATTGAAGGTGCTTACTGAGTGGACTGCCTTTGAAGACCAATCCTACCGCATCCTGAACGTAGTTGTGATTGCCCGTAAGTCCGGCAAAATCGACGGGCCGCAAAGTATCGGTCTCGTAACCGATGATGGGGGCCAGGATCAGGTTGGGTTTGAAATCGAAAACCCAGTCGAAGTTGTAAATTTGCTGGACGGCTATTCCATTGTGGTCCCACAGGTTGTGAGTATTCGCCTCGGGTCCCTGGAAAACGAGGTGCTTGCCCTCCGGACGCCAGTAAAAATGAAAGTACTGGCTGACATTGCGAATGTCGCTGCGCGGCACGAAACCCACGTCGGTGTGAAAGTCTGGCGTGATGTCCTGGAACATCAGTTCGTAGGAGAGGCGCCGCCCGATGTTGTTAAGTACTGCCTCAGTGTCGGACCCGAATTGGTAGGCGGCGGGGGAGAATGCGGGCTGAGAGGGTGCCGCTCCAAGCAAAGTTGAACCGGGTTCGAGCGGCGATGAGAAGGTCGAGCTGACCACGCTGCGCAACCAGCTGGTCCAGTTGCTATTGATGCGGTAATTGGCGTACATCCCGCCCACACGATTGAAAAAGCCTGCGAATTCGCGGTCGGTGTAGATAACACCCAAATTGTTCTGCGTCCCGAAATCGTGGCTGACACTGGCCACCGCGAAATAAGCGCGCTTACCGGCAAAAGGACTGAAGTCGGGCACGGCCAGTCCGGGAGAGCGGTCATCGGCAAGGAAAAAGCCCAGATTCCAGGGCCCTTGTTTGCCGGTCAGGCGTGCGCCAAAGCTTGGGTCGGCGACCTGCCGGGTAAACAACACCTGCGAAAGACGGTAGACCCCTATGTTCGTATCTCCGAAATAATTTGAGTTCTCGAGAAAGAAGGGCCGCTTTTCCGGGAAAAAAACCCGAAAGCGCTGGTTGACCGTGTTTTGCGGCTCATCGGACTCGACCTGAGCGAAGTCTGGGTTGATGGTGGCGTCGAGGACCAGGCTGTCGTGAAAAACAAACTTCGAATCCAATCCGGCTTTGCCTCGCGCATTGATCTGATCCATGCGCGGCTGGCTTGGATCGCGGGTATCGAGTGCGCGAAAGTTCTGAAAAGAAACATAGGGGATGAATTGCATATTGTGGCTGGGCGAGATGTCGGTAAAGCCATTCAGCGTTCCCTCTTGATTCAAGGTGCCGGAGACGCGGCTGGAAACGTACGGCCAGTAGTCGATCTCGTCGTTGTGCGCGATGTAGCGCATGAAGGTCACGCCCCAAAGCTCGCCTCTCACGCCACGAAATCGCAGGCTGCGGAAGGGAACTGCCATCCAAACGATGTAGCCCTTTGCGGTTAAGCGCCCGCGGGAATCCCAAACTGTGTCGAACGAGTAGTCTGGACCGCTGCCCTCACTCCATAGCGCATCCGCCTGCATGCCGAGCGGGTTTACATCGAATAAGAACCCATGGCGCTGGTCGTGGAATGTGTCGATGGTGAGTTCCACATAATCATCATCCGGCGGTGTGACGGCCTCTCGTCGGGTGAGGTGCGCTCGAACCATACGCGGCGAATCCCAGCACACCCAAACGACATAGAGATTCACCCGATCGTAGCCGACATAAATATCCGTTGGCTCGGTCGCAGGCTTGCCGTCGGATGGTTGCTGCTGAGTGAACCCACTGATTCTCTGTAGCTCGCGGGCTACCCCGTGTGGTCGCATATCCTCAAAGTTGCTGAGGCGCGGGGGCTTACTCACGTAAGGTATGTGTACGCTGCTGGCCGCGAACAGTACCCTCGAGACCAATAAGACCAGGGTGGTAACAATGGCCAAGCGCGCCAAGCACATCGGAAAGCACTGATTTGAAGTACGGAGAAACCATGTCCGAAGTTCAATAACCGCGCCAGGTGGCACCTGAATTAGACGCGGAACTCGCCAGGTTGTCAGCTGGTGGCGCAAAATCGGGGGCGAACTTCTTAAAGCAGGTCCGAAGGCCTGATGAGCAGCATTTGGCCCAATTCAGCTAGCCCGGCAAAGGGAGCCGGCAGGTAGGGCTCTTGTTCAAGACAGGTCCACGCTTGGCGACAAATATTTGCACATTTCTCGTGCCTTAATAGTAAACCTGGTGGGATTACGAAAGATCCGCCACTTCCAGCAAATTCCCTCCAATTAGCCAGATCCAAAGTACTTAGCTAAGTACCCGGTGGTGTCGGTGAGAGGAGCTTTGTCCTTGCAGAAAAACGGGCAACTCTCTTACTATCGAACGAGTTGCATGCGCTTTCGGCTAAGGCGAAGGCCGAGTGGCAGTTTTCGTGCACGTTTTGAGATAGAACTCCGGGGTCGGGATTCGATGAAACCTCTTCTCCATACGGCGCTAGGACTCGGTGTAGCATTTTTCCTGACGGTATTTGCTTTCGCCGCCACGGTGAACACCAAAGTTCTCCGGCCCAAGAGCAAGGGCCCATCGGTTAGCGAGAATCAGCATGCGCGCCGCCGCATGAATCGCCTGGCCCGCAGCCGCGGCCGGCGCCACTACGCTGGACGCCGGCGCCATCGTTATTACGAGCGCTTCTATACGAGTTCATTTGCCGGAGATATTACGGACGGCGACGAGACTGCTGGTGAAGACCCGGTGGTCCGTGCTGCCGCCGTCGATGCACTCGGCACCATGAACGGTGCCGTGGTCGCCGTCGAACCCACCAGCGGGCGCATTCTAGCCATGGTGAACCAGAAGCTGGCCTTGTCCAGCGGCGCCCAGCCATGTTCGACTATCAAGCTTTCGGTTGCCTTGGCTGCGCTGAGTGAAAACCTGATCACCAAGGACACGGAAATTGCTCTCGGCCGCCGCAGTCATCTCAATCTCACAACGGCTCTCGCACGCTCCAACAATGCCTATTTTGAAGCCGTGGGACGAAAATTGGGTTTCGACAAGGTCAGTTACTACGCCCACCAGTACGGGTTAGGCGAGCTGGCGGGCTACAACATCCCTGGCGAGCATCTGGGAACGTATCCGGACGAAGAGATTCCCGCTAAGCTCGGTGGGGTAGGCAAAATGTGCTCTTTCGGTGAGGGCATTTCGATGACCCCACTGCAATTAGGGGCATTGCTGTCGGCTATTGCTAATGGTGGAACACTCTACTACCTACAACATCCAGCCGGCCCCGACGAAGTCGCTAGCTTCCAGCCTCGTGCGAAGCGGCACTTGGACATCGCCTCTCTGATTCCTGAGATTTCCGATGGCATGGCCGGTGCCGTTGAATACGGGACAGCGCGTAGCCTTCGCCTCAACTTCAATGAAGAGTCCATTCTTGGTAAGACCGGAACCTGTTCGAATTCGGGTACGCGGTACGGGTGGTTTGCTTCGTACGCAAATACCAGCGTGGGCAGAATCGTGACCGTCGTCTTCCTGCAGGGCGGGCGGCCAACGTACGGTCCCAAAGCCGCCGAGATTGCCGGACGGATGTACCGCAACCTCTACGACCACAGTTTCTTTGCCAATGGTCCGACTCTCCTGCCCGCCCGCACGGCAGAGCAACCGGCCGCGGGAATCACTCAGTAACCCAATAACTGATTTAGTGGTAAGGACGGGGAATCCCCCAAAAGCTCTTCTCTGAGATTTAACCCATTTTGAGCTCAAAACCTTTGTGCAACAATTCTCGTCGCCTGCCGGTTCCCGCGATCAGGACCTCCTGAGGATCAGCCGTCCACTCAAACTCCAAGAATAGGCAAACTTAGGCAGAATTCGTGCCTCTCACCCGCTGTTGGCATGCAACTGCAGGGGGGCTTGTCGGCCCCTGGAGGCAACATGATCGGTAGAGTTCGAGCTTCGGTACTGGTGATTTCGGCCATGTCAATGGGAGCCGGGGCGCAGCCCGCCTCTTCAAAAGTCGATTTCAATCGTTCCCGGCAGAAGGCATATGGCCACGCGAATCCGGGCGACGCCACGATCCCGCATCCGCCCGCGGGCAGTTACGCGCAGAACGGGGTCTCCGATTACGGGCATTCGCAACTGGCCCCGGAGGATCAGCGAAAATTCGACGAGTATTACCGCAACTGGATCGACGCCAGCCGCAAGAATGATGTGGGTGACATCCAGAGTAATGCGCGTCACATGCAGGACATCATGGCGCTTTATAAGATCCCGCCGAATGTGCCCTTCGATCAGATCGCCAGTAACGGCACCGGCAATGCGCCCGACGCAGCAGCTCGCCCCCCCTCTTCCGGTCGGGCTCGCTTATCGGCCAATGACCAGAAGAAGTTTGATCACTATTACCAGAAATGGCTCGAGGCCCGCCGCAGAAACGATCGCGACGGCATCAACAAGAACGCGCGCCGCATGCAAGACATCATGGCTCGTTACCAAATTCCCGCGAATGTTCCCTTCGATCAGATTCGATCAGCCGGTCGCAATCGCTAGCTTTTTCCTCCGTGGCTTGCGTTGCCCCTCTTGCCCCGAGGCAGGCAACTATGCGCAAGAACTGGATATTCGGCCCCAGATCTCCTCTCGTAGACTATGGTGAAGGTTGAAGTAAAGATGGAGCACAGTTGTTTAGGCCATGAGTTTCCCGTCACCCCGGAGAAGCGAGTGGCAGCACTCGACTGGAAACGGATCGAATCGCAATTAGACGAACGTGGATCGGCCGTAGCCGGCCCACTATTGACCGGAGCCGAATGCCGGAAATTAAGCGCTGGCTACGAGCAAGAGAGCGCCTTCCGCAGCCGTGTGGTCATGGCGAGGCACGGCTTTGGGCAAGGGGAGTACAAATACTACAGGTATCCTCTTCCCGGAACCATTTCACGCCTCCGCGCCGATCTCTATCCGCATCTGGCGGCGGTTGCGAACCGCTGGCAGTTAATGCTTGGCCGCAGCCGGCAGTATCCCCCGACGCTGCAGGGATATTTGCGGCAGTGCCACAAAGCCGGGCAGTGCCTGCCCACTCCGCTGTTGTTGAAATATGGGAAAGAAGACTACAACTGCTTGCATCGAGATCTATACGGAGAGATGGTGTTCCCGCTGCAGGTAACCGTACTGCTCAGCGCGCCCAGCGAGGAGTTCCTGGGAGGTGATTTTGTCCTGACCGAACAGAGGCCGAGAATGCAGTCACGGGTTGAAGTGGTGCCGCTGATGCAGGGCGAAGCCGTCATTTTTGCCGTTAATGAGCGCCCAATGCGCGGCACTCGCGGTGTTTATCGCGTTGCCATGCGCCATGGAGTAAGCCGAATCCGCTCCGGCCAGCGCTTTACCTTGGGAATTATTTTTCATGATGCCAAGTAACCAGGGCTTGTTCCCCAGCGAAGCGCCCCTCGGCGAACGGGTCGAGCTAAGCCAGGGCGCCGTACTGCTGCGGGGCTTTGCCGCTTCCGAAGTCCCAGCGTTGGTAGAAGCGGTCGACGAAATTCAAGCCCTCGCTCCCTTCCGTCGAATGATCACGCCCGGCGGCCATCGCATGTCGGTGGCCATGACCAACTGCGGGGAGGCAGGCTGGGTGACCGATCGGACTGGTTATCGCTACGACAGCCGAGATCCTGAAACCGGTCGGCCGTGGCCGCCAATGCCGGATCTCTTAAAGAAGCTTGCCGGGCGGGCGGCCGCTGCAGGTGGCTTTTCCCGCTTTGTTCCGGACGTTTGTCTGATCAACCGCTATAACCCAGGAACACGCCTGTCACTGCATCAGGATCGTGATGAGCACGACTACCAGCAGCCGATTGTTTCCGTCTCCATAGGCTTGCCAGCCGTGTTCCTGTTCGGAGGCGGAGAACGCACCGAGCGGCCACGCCGAATTCGCGTAGAGAGTGGAGATGTTGCCGTCTGGGGCGGACCCGCACGCCTCAATTTCCATGGGGTTGCTCCGCTGCGAGACGGTTTTGACCCGCTCGTCGGAAATTGCCGCATCAATTTGACATTTCGCAAAGCCCTTTGACCGGGAGGGGACTTACCCCCGGCGAAAACGCGCTTTTCCTGAGCGGCATCCAATTCCCGGACCGGAGATACATCCTACCGCAAGGAGTGAGCCGTGCGAATTCCATTCAGTCTCGCTGTCGTACTCATTTTGTCCACCATCGTCCTGGCCACCGACACCCTCACCATGAAGGATGGAACCAAGCATACCGGGACATTCCTGGGGGCAACGTCACGCCTCATCACCTTCCGTGAAGGCAAGACCGTGCACCATTACAAGGCATCCATTGTGCAATCGCTTGAACTTGGAACCGGAGAAGCTGAGGCTGCCCCGAGCGGGCCGGGGAGTACGAGCGCAGCCACTCGTAAGGCGGTCTCGATTCCCGCGGGAACGGAGATTGCTGTACTCACTAATCAGGCCATCAACTCGAAAGGAGCCAATGAAGGTCAGACATTTCCCGCCGACGTAGCCGAAAATGTCACCAATGCTGCCGGGCAGGTGGTAATTCCCAAAGGCTCGGCGGCCGAGTTGGTAATCCGGAAAGTCTCCTCCGGGGGCGTGACATCCAATTCCGAACTCACGTTGGATCTGCAATCGGTGAAGGTGGGCGAGCGCAGATATGTTGTGAACACGGCGAGTCTTGAGCGACAAGCAAGTGGCGGCATCGGCATGAACAAACGTACCGGGGAGATGGTAGGCGGAGGCGCAGCCCTGGGAACCCTGATCGGAGCCATCGCAGGTCATGGTAAAGGAGCCGCGATCGGCGCCGCCACGGGAGCCGCCGCCGGAGCGGGGGCGCAGATTTTGACCAAAGGAAAGTCTGTCGAGGTGCCGGCGGAGACCACGCTGCGTTTTAAACTGGAGAAACCCTTGCGCCTCGAAGCTGCTTATTAAGCGATTGCGCAACCAGTCTGGCGGGAAGATGATTGCTGGAAACACAAGGTGAATTGCTGCGTAGTCGGCCCGGGCAGCGAAGTCAAGGCGCGAGTTTCGCGTCAGACTGCAATTTACTCCTCCATTCGGAGGACATCTGAGCGAGCAGTTTCTCAAAAACGGCGTTCGTCCAACCGAAGCCAACCACGTTCATGTGGTAGCCGGCTGTGACATTGGTCTCGGAGGAACGCGTAGCTACATTGTATTTTTCGCGCAGGGTGCCGTCGCGGCCGAAGTTCTCGAGAAGCATCGACAGGAACTTGTAAGACAGGCGGTCTGCGTCGGCATTGAAACCATAGCGCCGCAGACCGTCGATGGCCAGCATGGTGGTCGGCGCCCATCCATAAGGATAGTCCCACTGGGCTCCGGATGCGCTGCGGCTCATGACCAGACCTCCGGGTTGTTCAAAAACCGAGACCTTCTTCTCGACGGCACGCGCCTGCTCGGGGCTGGCCAGACCAGCCCATAAGGGGTAAAACATTGTCACGTATTCGTAATCGGAGAGCTTTTGCGTCTCGAAATTGTAATCGAGAAATTCTCTCCGTCTCTCGTCCCACAAGTACTTGTTGATGCGAGCTCGCCGCTCCCGAGCGCGCTCCTGCCACAGCTTGGCTTCGCGTCTTTTCCCCAGCATCAAGCTCATGCGCGCCATATCGGCCTCGGTCTTATACAGGAGGCTATTCAGGCAGACCGGAGCGTAATGGTGGGTCCTGGCGCCATACGGACCGAAGCGGAAAGAGACGTCGAAGCCCGACTCCCGCATGCTGCGGTCGCCCTTGTAATAGTCGCGGGTCAGCGACAAAATCCGCAACGGATCGCAAGTGTTTGCCGACTGCCTAGCCTCGCAAAGCTGCAAGGTGAACGGAAAACCGATGGCATCCGGGTTTTGCCCACCCTCGGTGAGCTCGACCAGATCGTGATCAGCCGTTTCCGGGTGGCTGAGGAAGTACCTCGCCGCTGCCCGATACTCGCCCGCCTCGTCCTGTAGCCCTTCGGCCACCGGACCTTGACCAAAATCAAAATACCGGGCGAGACCGGTTTCTCCGGCGAGGTGGGGTCGACGGTTCCACATCTGGTAGTCGCCATCGGCATAAGCGTAAGCCCGCTCCAGCCAGTTTGGAGCTTCTTGCCTCGCCGCTCTTTGTGCTTCATATACCGCGAGAATCATGGAAGTGAGAAATGGCGGCTGGGAGCGGGAAAGAAAGTAAGTCCGGTTGGCATTAAGTACGGTGCCGTAGTGCGCGATCTCGAACAAAAAATTGTCGACCATACCCTGCGCCAGTTCGATCTTCCCATCCTCAATTAGGCCCAAAATGATGAAATAACTATCCCACCCGTACATCTCATTGAAGCGGCCGCCGGGTACGACATATCTGTTCTCGAGGAACAGCAAGCCGGGGGGAAAGATGGCTTGCGGATCAACCTCGCCGGGCTGGTGAATCACCGTGGGCAGATGCTTGATCTCGACTTTACAATCTTCGGAAAGTTTGTCCACGGTGGCGGGGGCAGCGAAATCCGCGGGCAGATAAAGCACGGCAGCAGAGGCGATTTTGGGGTCAACAATCGAATTGCACTCGGTCGTCGAGCGGGTCAGCGTCTGCCAGGCGCCCTGGATGTATTCCCGAATGGGAGCGAGTCGGTCGCTCGCGGAGTCCGTCGGCAGGGCCTTGTCCGCCGAGGGAATCAGGGCAAGGAAGAGAAGAATTGCGATTGCGCGTTTCCGTTGCCGCTGGGCGCTGTGCAGGGTGAGAAGTGGAGCAACACACGGCTTCATCGTCCACCTACCAGATCGCGATAACCCCGCCTTTCAGGCGGTGGGTTCTATCGGCAAGAATTTGTCTCCCTTTCGATTGGCTGATGAGTCTTTGCATCGACTCTGCGCAATGCGCAGCTGGCCAGCCCCTGAACTTCGTCCCACTTGCTAAGCGGCAGTAATTGCTGGCCCTGAGAAAGCCACCTTGGGGCATGGAGCCAGTGGCCCAATCATCGCGCCTGGAGCTTGAGCTGACTTCAAATTGCAATATGAGCTGCCGGCTTCAGCCGCTAGTATCTGAGCGGCGACGATCATACACTATCTGCTTGGCTCAGCCCGAGTGCCGGATGTGCATCACATCGCCATCTTGAACCAGGTAATCCTTTCCCTCCAAGCGCAGCGTTCCGCGCGAGCGGGCATTCGCCTCCGAGCCGGCCTCGAGGAGTTGATCCCAGCGAATGGTCTCGGCACGGATAAAGTGCTTTTCTAAGTCGGAGTGAATGGCGCCTGCCGCTTCTACCGCCCGCGTGCTGGCGGCAATTGTCCAGGCGCGGCATTCATCCTCGCCTACGGTGAAAAAAGAAATCAGCCCCAGCAGGCCATAGGTGGTACGGATGAGGCGCATCAGTCCACTCTCCTTCAACCCATAACTCGAGAGAAATTCTTGCGCGTCAGCGTCGCTCATCTCCGCGAGTTCGGCCTCGACCTTGCCGCAGATGGCCATGGACGCGACCCTGGGCCGTGAAGATATTTCGCTCAACTGGTATTTCGAAACAGCATTCTCCAGCTCGCGACCAAGGTCGCCGCTCTCGCTAATATTCAGCACGTACAGCATGGGCTTTTCGCTGAGGAACATGAAACCGCGGATGCGTTTCTTATCTTCTGAGTTGATCTCCATATCCCGCAGAGGTCTTTCCGATTCCAGGTGAGCTTTGGCCTTCTCGAGCAGGTCATGCTCCCGTTCGAGTTCCGCCGAGCGAGTCTTTTTGAGGTCTTTTGCCAGGCGCTCGAGACGCTTTTCAATCTGGGCCAGGTCGCTGACCATGAGGTCAAGTTCCACGTTCTTGATATCTGCGAGCGGGTCCAGATTGCCGACGGAGGGAACTGCTGAGTCTTCGAAGGCGCGCAGCACGTGCGCTACGGCGTCCACCTGTCGCAGAGGGCCGAGGTACGTGGTTTCTTTGAGCGCCTCCTGGCCAATCGCCCCCAGGTCAACATATTCAACTGAGGCATGCACCAACTTTTTCGGCTGGTAGAGCGCGGCCAGACGATCCAGGCGCTGATCTGGTACTTTGGCGACACCCACGTGCGCCTCGCGCGGATTTGAAAAGGCATGCCCGGCAAGGCTTTTCGTAAGAATGCGAAAAAGGGAACTCTTGCCCACTTGCGGAAGCCCGATGATACCTGTTTTCATAACCAGCTCGCCGGCCTCGCGCAGCCGGCAAGCCCGCATCATAACAGGCTGAGGAGGCAGCCATCGGCTACTCGACGAGACTCATCTGTCCTGGTTTACTCTCGGACAATCCATGGTCGTCGGCACGGGCGATGGGCACGCCCGGCGCAAGAACACTTTTTGCTTTAGCCGAACTCAGCTGCGGTGAGGTAGACAACCAGAAGGGCGAGAAGAAAAACCCCTTGTTCAAGTCGAGTTGACCACACATGCCAACGATCGAAGGCCAAGCGCGCGGGATCGTCGGCCGGAACTTTGTCGATCTCGCCCATGGAACTGCGCAGCGCGGCCATCCTCGGAGTCACGGCAAAATGCGAAATCGCGGTCAGCGCCAGCATGAGGCAGACGAGCAGGTGGCGCAGGGCGAAAGGGTGTGCCCTGCCCCTTGTCAGGTGAGAGTACAGCATCGAACTGAGCAAGAAAACAATGCCGGAGACCAAACCCATCCACTCGAATTTGGTAAGCGCTGAACCTACGACCGAACCGGCCAGATGCCGCGTCGGCAGCACCGAAAACACCGTGGGAGCGAGCACGAAAGCGAAGAAAATGAGGCCACCCAGCCACACGATTAAGGACAACATCATCAACAAGCGCAGAAAGGACATGGCGAGATAAAAACCCGACTCTGGTCTCAGACCGGCACAGCAACGCTCTCCACAATGGCGCGCAAGATCTCCTCCGCCTCCTCCGATTTCTTGAGAGTCGATGGTGACATGGCGTTCAATACCACGCGATGCGCGAATACTGGAACCGCCAGAGACTTGAAATCGTCAGGCGTGCAAAAAGTCCGGCCCGAGAGAAAAGCGGATGCCTGCGCGGCGCGGTAGAGCATCTGCGCGCCCCGCGGCGATACTCCTAAAGACAGGGATTCGGATTCTCGCGTCTTGTGGACAATCTCTAGCGTGTAACTCACCAGCGAGTCATCCACGTGAATATCGCTCACCGCCTGTTGCATCTCGACTAAATCGCTGCCACTCAGCACCGGCTCGAGCTGCTCCAGCTGCGCAGTACCGGCCTGTGACCGCAGGATTTCCCGCTCGGCAGCGCCATCCGGATAACCCATGCGCACCCGCATCAGAAAACGATCCAGCTGGGATTCCGGAAGGGGATAAGTTCCGTGATGTTCGATAGGATTCTGGGTCGCGATCACCAGAAAGGGCTGCGGCAGAGGATAGGAATGTACATCTATCGTGACCTGCCCTTCGTTCATGGCTTCGAGCAGCGCCGACTGCGTTTTCGGGGTGGTACGGTTGATCTCGTCGGCCAGAAGAACGTTGGTAAAGACTGGTCCGTGCTTGAATTCGAATTGCTGCTCGGGGGATGAGTAAATGGTGATTCCCAGAACATCGCTGGGCAGCATGTCGCTGGTGAACTGAATGCGCTGAAAGCCGCAGTCGAGGGCACGTGCGATGGCTTGTCCGAGGGTCGTCTTGCCTACTCCCGGGACGCCTTCAATCAGCAGGTGCCCACGAGCCAGGAGGCAGACCAGCGCGCGGCGCACTACATCGTCCTTGCCCCGAATAATTTTGCCGAGCGCCCCCTCCATCTCCGCGGCGCGTAAGGAGGCAGCTATTTCCACTTGGGCGGCCATCAGCTCTTGATTCTACTATGCGAGCGAGAGTGGGATTGTTACCTACGTCACAGCATCGGCGGGTCGAGCCATGCACAATTTTGTCGGCGCACCATATCTGCCCGCTCGTGGCGCTCAAACCCTCACGAGCAAAACCTGTCGGGCGGGGGGAATCCTCCGCGCCCAACAACAATGGCTCTTACTGCAAGAACTCCGCTGGCTGCCCGGTCAGGCGCTCGATTCGTTTGCCGATGGGCGGATGAGTCGAAAACAGATTGCCCAGATTCACGCCCAGCAGGGGCTGAACGATAAACAAATGCGCGGTCGACGGAGAAGCGGCCATGGGCAGGCGACGCGAGTATGCGTCCAGCTTTCGCAAAGCGCTGGCTAAAGCATAAGGGTTTCCAGTGTAGTGGGCGCCGCTGGCGTCGGCTTGATATTCCCGCGAGCGGGAGACGGCAAGTTGAATGAGCATGGCGGCTATCGGAGCCACGATGAGCATGGCCAGAGCCGCCAGCCCGCCCTCTCGGTCGCGTTCGTCGCGGCCCCCCATACCCCCAAAAATCATGGCCCACTTGCCCATGTTGGCCACCATGGTGATCGCCCCGGCTATGGTTGCCGCAATCGAGCTGATCAGGATGTCGCGATTATTCACGTGGCCAAGTTCGTGGGCCAGCACCCCTTCCAGTTCCTCGTCATTGAGCAGGTTCAGAATGCCTTGCGTGACGGCCACCGAAGCGTGCCGCGGATTGCGGCCAGTGGCGAACGCATTCGGCGACTCCGTGGGGATCACGTAAATCTTGGGCATGGGTATGCCGATTTTCTGTGTGAGCCGCTCGACCACGCTGTAGACGCGCGGCAATTCCTCACGCGTGACCGGCTGGGCGCGGTAGCTGGCTAAGGCGATCTTGTCGGAGAAAAAATAGGCAATAAAGTTCATGATCAAGGCGAAAGCCAGGGCCATGGCCATTCCGTTTTGCCCCCCAAAAGCTCGCCCGATCATCATCAGCAGCAGGGTTAAGGCCGTCAGCAGGAATGCGGTCTTGAATGTGTTTCCCATAGCCATGTTCCCGTCAGCTCAATCCTAGGCCGTGGCCGATCGAGTGTTCACCCATATAGATGTTCAGGGCGTATATGCGATTCACCGTTGCCGACACTCTGTATTGCCTAGACCAGCAAGACCTGAGCGGCAGCGTCTTAGGTGATCGAAGCGTCGGCCTGCGGCCGGGCACCTTGCTGCGGCGCGATCAGGGCGGAAGACGGTCGGGCGGAGCTGTTCTTCGAAGTCACAGGCTTGCCTAAAAGGGCTGAAAGCCTGGCCAGTAGCTTTTCGCTTCGCCTTAGGTCCTCCGGCCTGCGCGTTTAAGAGCGCGCGCCAGGGTCTGATCGAGTGCGGCCTTATGTTTTTCATATTCCGGTTGAGAAATTTTGCCCTGCTGGCGCTCAATCTCCAATTGAAACAACTCTTCCTTCAAAGCTTCGAGCAGAACACCTGAAGTCGGCGGCGAAGCTGGCGCGGCAGCACTTGCAGCCGAATCACGCGACATCTCGGCCGCCTCTTCCTCCCTAAGCGGCCCGCGTCGTGGCCCAAAAGCCGCGGCCTGAGGACGTTTGGCGACATAGAAGGCTCCAATCACCAGTACGGCCCCGAAGCCGCCCAGGATATACCAGCGGTACTTCTCAAGCGGATCGGGCGCATCGCTGGGTGCGCCTAGTCCGCCGCCCGGGCGAGTGTCCCCCGAGGCTCGTCCGCCACCAGCGCCTCCGGTGTTTTCACCGCGAACCGGCAGGGTGCCAGAACCGGATATGTTGAACGATAAATCCTGGCGGGGTTGCGCATTGGACGCGACTTCGACTAGGGCATCGGTCTGGTCGGGATCGGCCATCGCCTGAAACGACGGCGGCCCGGAGAATTTCATCGATTTCGGCAGCATGGCTACCAGGTGATCAACGCGGTAAATTGACCTGGGATTCAATGTCGCTTGTCCGGCATAGGGCAGATGAAAAGCAATCTGAAACTGAGTTTCACCCGGGCGCAGAGGAAAGACGAAGGCATAACGGTTCTTGTCAGGCTGCGGCACAGGGTTGGTGTTGACCGGTTGGCCATTGGCGGTACGCGCCATGGCCTGATCGACCAGAGCTCCTTCGGGAAGATAGAACTCGAAGTTGTGGTCGTTCATCTGAGTCTTGGGCGGATTGGAATTGTTTTCCACCGCAAAGAGGCGGGTTACTTTCAGATCGTTGCCTTCGACTTCAAAGCGCATGACATCGGCGGTGACCGTGAGACCCTCGACTTTTTTTGCTGCGTCGTAGACAGCAATTTCGACCGACGTCGTCGCCGGCGGCGCCATTTTGTGGTAGCTGACGCCTTGATGAAGTACGCGAATCAGGTGCGGAGTGCCATCGGGCGGTTGCCTGAAGCTGAAGTTGCCGTTCGCGTCGGTCTTGGTTCGCCCCGCCTCTTCCATGCCCTGCGACAGCTTGAATAGGATCACATCATCGCCGGCAGCCGGTTTCATAGTCGTACCGTTTTTTACCCTGCCGTCGAGAATTTGACCCGAGGCAGCGGCGGCGAGCATGAGGACGAGGAACGCGATAATCCCTCTCGCCAAAGTTGTCGTCCGACGAGTGCCCACAAAAATGCGTGGGCTGATCCGGCGGCCTTTCAACTCCTTGCTCCTTTCCGACCCTGAGTCGGCGCGCCGGCATTTTCGAGGCGGGCGATCTCGGCCAGAATCGCGGCGGCCTCGTCCTCAAGTGATGTCTTGATGCTCTGATAATCAGCTTCGGGGAACTTGCCGGCTTTGTATTCGAAGTTCAGATCCCGCAGGTTCTCGTACACTACCTCTTTGCGCTCCCGCAGGTATGTTTGGCGAGTCTTTTCCGGCCCCAACTTAAGAGTTCCCGGGAGGTAGAAAACATAAAAAAGGATGCTCACCGTCACAAATACGCATATGAATGCAACCGTTGCCGTCACAGCTTCGTCTCCTCTCGGGCTTGCCGGCGGAAATCATCAAGCTCGTTTTGCGTAAGAGAAGGCCCTGCGCGGGCGGAAGCCGCCGGCGCGGCGCGCTCCTTCCAGGCGCGGATGATGAGGGCGCTCGTCACCAAACCTAAAATTAGGGCGAGGAAGGGCATGATCCAGGCTAGGCGGTTGAAGCCGGTCCGGGTGGGCGCGGCAATCACCGTTGTACCGTATTTTTGCACGAACGCCTGAAGAATAAGCTGGTCATTCTCCCCGCGATCGAGGCCAGCCACCAGCTCCGAACGCATACGATCCGAATACCGGCAGCCTACATGGTTACATTCGAGGAGAATCTGGCCGCACCCGCAGATGCACATCATTTCGTGGCCGAGTGACTGAAACCGGCTCTCCTCGTCGCCTGCTCCCATCGAGGCGAGAATTGCGAAGGAGAGTAACGCGACTTGCGAGCTACGTCTCAGTTTGAATGACATGGAACAGGTGTATCCGGGGGACAGGGACGCTGTTCGGCGGCCATGGGCGAAAGCTTTGCCCGCAAAACTAATCCCCTGCCCCTAAAGGAACGGCTTCAACGCGTGCCGGAGCGATGGCTCGAACCGCGCTGGCATTCGGTACCAAAGCAATGACGGTTCCGAAGATCATAACCAGCAGGCCCAACCAGATGGAGCTCACCATAGGATTCAGGTGTGCCTTGATAATCGGCCGCCCTGTGTCTTGGTTAATACCCTCATAAACCAGGTAAAGGTCGGTCACGACCAAGGGATTCGTAAAATGCGGACGGATCTGGGGCAAAGTCTGCGATTGCTGGCTCGCCTTATAAAACCGGCGCTCAGGATACATGGTTTCAAGCGGCGCCCCAGCGAGCTGGTCGCGCTGATAGACATCAATTACCGCCCACTCGCTCGAATAGTTCGGCTTGTCGTCCTGGGTATACGAGCGGCAAACCAGGGTGTACTTGCCGATATTTAGCTTGTCTCCGTAGCCCAGCTCTTTTTCGGCCTCCTGATTGAACGGCGTGCCGAGAATGCCGATCATGACCAACGCTACCCCAAAATGTACGACGTAGCCCCCATAGCGGCGGGTGTTGCGATGCCAGAGTTGCACCATGCTCAACCACAAATTCTGGCCGGTATGCCCGGCGATGACTCGCCCGCCACGCACAAATTCGGAAAGCACCGTGAAAATGACCAGCGCGGCCAGCAGTGCAGCCACGAAGGAATAAAAATAGCTAATTTGCCCCCAGGGGCGGACGCCGAAGACGATCATGACAACACCCACCGCGAACGCGCCCAGGCTCGGCCATAAAAAATTGCGCTTCAGGCTTTCGAGGGATGTCTTTCGCCAGGCCAATAATGGCCCGACGGCGGTTAAAAGCAGCAGCAGCAGCGCTACCGGTACGGCAACGCTGTTGTAGAAAGGCGGGCCCACCGTAACCTTCGTGTTCTCGACCCACTCCGACAGCTTGGGGAACCAAGTGCCCCACAGCACCGTGAAACAGGCCAGTACAAACAACAGATTGTTGAACACAAAGCTGGATTCGCGCGAAACCAGCGACTCCAGCCTGTGTTCGCTCTCCAAGTGCCTTTTATTGACAACAAAGAAGCCGACGCACACCGCCAGAGTGAATGCCAGAAACCACGCAAACCAGCTACCGATCGACGATTGGGCAAAGGCATGCACGGAGGAGATGATGCCGCTGCGGGTCAGGAGCGTGCCCAAAATACACAACATGAAGGTGGTAAAGATCAGCCACATGTTCCATATCTTCAGCATGCCGCGCTTCTCCTGCATCATGACCGAGTGCAGGAACGCCGTTCCCGTGAGCCATGGCATCAGCGAGGCGTTCTCCACCGGATCCCATCCCCAATACCCGCCCCAGCCGAGGACCGAGTACGCCCAGTGTGCTCCTAGAAAAATACCAATAGTTAGAAAACCCCACGTAACCATGGTCCAGCGGCGCGTAATATGGATCCATTTCTCGCCGGGGTAGCGCATGATCAACGCGCTCAATGCAAAGGCGAATGGCACGGTGAACCCGACGTATCCGAGGTAAAGCATGGGGGGGTGGATTACCATTTCCGGATACTGCAGCAGGGGATTCAGTCCGTTTCCGTCAGCCGCCAACTGGCCCTCAACCACCGCGAATGGATGGGCGGCAAAATTGAGCAGCAGCAGAAAGAAAAGCTGGACCGCAGCAATGATCACCGAAGCGTATGCGAATAGCCGCTGGTCGGTCTTGTGCCGCAGCCGCAAAACTAGGCCATAGCCGGCCAGCAGTAGCGACCAGAATAGGAGCGATCCCTCCTGTCCCGACCAGAGTGTCGCGAACTTGTATGGGGCGGATAGATCACGATTGCTGTGGTGGAAGATATATGCGATCGAGAAGTCGTCGCTAAAGGCCGCCGTGACCAGGACCAGCGCAGCCATCAGGACAGCAGCAAAGGTTGCTATACCCGCGCGTCGGGCCGTCTCTCCCAGTCGCTCCGCTTGGGGGCCTACGTAAGTCAAGGCGGCAATGCCGGCCAGCAGTGAGTACGCACTTAGGGCTAAAGCCAGCAGGAGCGAAAAACTGCCGATTTCAGACATGGGAACTCTTATTTTTTCAGAAACATCGGGTCGAGGCAATCCTCGACTTACCGGCGCCCGGGATGGCTTAGAATTCCCTCCGGAAGCCGACGTCCGGACTTGATTGTGAATTGCTGGCGGGAGAATGGAACTTGGAAGGCGCGACTCTGAGAACCTTAGTGCCGGGCTGGCGCGGCACTTCGGTAACCGGTGGTTACCTTGCGCCGCGCCGCACTTTGGGTTTTGATGATTTGAATGCCATAGCGCAATAAGTGTCGCTGGGCGACGGAGATGCAGGGCCAAGTGGGGGAAGACGCAAAATTTGAACTGGCGATCCTGGCCATCGTTCAGGGCTTTTACCAGCGCCTGTTGCAAGATTACCTGTCGGGCGAGGTTCCCGTCCCCGTGTCGGTGGACGTAGAAAAGCTCGTAGCCGCCACCAACGAGGCCCCTAAGGCTTTGATCGAGATGCGGCGATGGTTGCAGTTGCTGGACATGGCCGTTACACCGGCGATGGTTCGCTGTGGCCTGACCCAGGAGACCGATCCAGAAATCGCCGAGGGTCTGCTCCGCTATTACGCCCGCAAATCCAATCCTGGCGACGTCGATCGTGACAAAACTGACCTGATTGCCACTTTCTTGTACCGCAATCCGCGCGTTCCCGGGCAATGGGAGCGCCGCGGTTTTGCTCTCGACGGCGCGCTTCCCATTCCTCCGTTTGAAATTGCCTTAACCGAGATCTTGGTCGATGGCGAGGTCGAGCCCTTGGCTGTCGGGGAAACGCAACGCTTAGCCGACCTTGATCTGCTACGCGCCAAAGCCGAAATGTTCCGCGATTTCGGAGCCTTTCTCGATTCCGGCATCACGCAAGAGGTGCGCCGCCTGAAGCGATCCTTGGGCAATTTTCTCTATCATCCTACCGTCCTTGGTTACCTTGCGATATTTAACGCCGGCTTTGGTAAGAAATTTGACACGCTCTTTCGCGCTGCCAGTTTCGAGATTAAGAAGTTTGCTGATACCGTGGAAAAGCGCGGGGGAAGCATCGTCGGCCAGGTGGATGGAATGGATGTAACCGTCGAACTGGTCGCCTGCATGGACGAGGATGAGATACTCCGGTCCGACTACAACAGCTCGCTCGATCGTTTTCGCCGCATTATTCAGCTGAAACGATCACTCGAGGCGCAGCCCAAGCTGCGCGCGGCGGCAGTCGTGGCCGGTACCCCGGTGGTCAATCAACCCTTGGGCGCTCCTACGGCTGTGCCCGGGGCAGCTCCGGCTGCTAAGAGTCGGCCTCCGGCCAAAGCTCCCCTTCCTCCCACCTCCGACCCCCGGCGGATCGCTCTGGAAGAAACCAAACTGCGCAGCGTCGAGGAATCAATCCGCGCTTGGATTCGGGCTGCCAATCCCAAGCTGCGCGAGATTGTGCCCATGACCTCGTCGAATCTGATTCTGACCGCCGCCGAGGCCGACGCGTACTGCGCGGATTACCTTCAGGAAGACAGCTTGCGCGCAGAGCACGGGCGAGTTCTGGTGCGCATGGTAGCGATTGTCGCTCGCCTGAGCACCGAGATATCGGAGTTGAAGCGTAGGCGCCTTACCCCGGCCGCGATGCCGCATGCTGATGCCACCTTGCTCCTGGTGGCCGCCGCCAAAACCGCGCAGGAAAATGCCCGCCTGGTCCTTGATAGCGCCGCGCAACAAGGCCACATGGAAAAGGTCATTACCCTGAATGCGTCGCTGCAGAAGCTGCGGGAGCGTTGCGAGCTGGCGGAAAAGGCGCTGAGCGAAAGGCGTAAGTCCACGGTATAAAGATCTTACTTGAGGAAGTTTGGCTATTTTTGTCTCCCCTGCCTTGCTGGGTTCCGTCCCAGCGCCGAATCGGCCAGTTCCAGATAATGATCAAGACGGGAGGGCTCTTTGCCCTTCTCTTCGAGGGGTATTAAGCGGGGTCCCTCATCGCGGGCTGCCGGTGCGCTGGGAGGCAGTCGCTCAAGACGCCTCTTGCGCACTTTGGCCTTACCTGCACCTTGCCGCCTCTTCATCATCGCCTGGACTCCAGGTGGTGGTCGACAACCACCGAGACGCCCTGATCTTTGCCGCCGCGGAAGACTAGGCCGCCTTCGGTCTGCTCGGGCAAGCCGGCCACGGCACGTTTGCGCCTCTCGATTTCCCTAAGCTGCCGGATGATTGCCGCCTCTTGCCTGACGTACTCCGTGTCGGAAATATCACCCGCCTCGAGCGCCAGCTGGAGCTCGAGCAGACGCTCTTTGATGGGAGCATCGTCGGTGTATTGCTCTCTCGCTACCTTCTCGAGGGTACGCAAGATGAACTTGAAGCCAGAAATGGGCATGCACAGGAGGTCGTCGATCAGCAGCATAGGTTAGGAGGCGGTAACCCGCTCCAGCTTTAGTCTTATATTCACAAAATTGTAGGGCGGCCAAGGACCGGTGTACTTGAACTTCAGGCGCTTACCGTATTTTCTGGCAATCCGGTTGACCACCTGATCGAATTCCGCCTCGCGATGGCGTTCCACCAAAAAAGCCGCGTTCATGATCATCTTGTCACCGATAGGTTGATTGTCCCGTGAAGCCACACAGACACTGCGCAAGGCTTCATAAATTTCTCGCACGTATTGGCTGGAACGTTCAACCAGTGCCTTATCAATCATCCGCCCCAGCTGCATACGGGCCAGATAAGTAGATTGTAGATGCTTGCGGGTAATTTCCTGATGGAATTGGCGAATCTCTTCGTCCGAGTGCGTCAGCTCCTCCACGATCTGATCGCGATCCCAATTGACTTTCAACCCGAACTCCAGCTTTCCCGCCATTTGGTGGAGAACATCCTTGAGCGACGTGTAAATACTCTTCAGCACTTCGCGAATGTCATCGTCTGTGCGAAACACGGTGCCAAAGCTCATAGGGATGATGGTGTAGCTCTTCATGACGGTTTCAATGACATGCTCGTGCGCCAAGGCATTTTCCCGTGTGGGGTCGAAAATGTACACCGAAGTCTTGCTTACCACTGCGGCAATGTCCTGGTAGTTGACCGTATAAACCATGTCGCCTTGGCCGCCAATTCCGATCTTTCCAAAACTGGTCGACTCTTTGGCTTCCACGATGCCGTATACGTATCGGCCACCCTCGCCGGGCTTGATATCAGGCGCGGCTGCCGGTTGATCCGCAATTTTTACGTGCAGATCTTCTCGGCCTGTTTTCTTATTTGCGCGTCTCGGGGGTGTTTTGGTTGGCATCGATTGCCTCCTGGTGGAGACTAAGTCACGACGTACCGCCTGCCACCACAGGCCTTTCCAGCTGGGAGTCGGGAAGGCGGGGCACCGGCAGCTCGTGCGAAATGGGGAATGCCAGCTTGAACATCGTTCCCTTACCCGGCGTACTGCGGACCAGAATTCGGCCGGCATGGTTTTCCACGATGCCCTTTACGATCCACAAGCCTAATCCCGTGCCCTTTTCACCTTTAGTCGAGACGAACGGCTCAAAAATACTCGCGCGCAGGTCCTTAGGAATGCCGGAGCCGGTATCGACGACGGTGATGGTGATCCAGCCATGGATACCGTCGGAGGCACGCAAGTGGCGCGTTCGGATGATCAGATCCCCCCCTTGCGGCATGGCATCCTGAGCATTGACCACGAGATTAGATAAGAGTTGCCGGAATTGATCCGCGGAGCCGCGCATGCCAGGCAACTTCCCCAGCTCTTTACGAACGTTAATGTGCGTCTTGATTAGGGGGCGGCCAAACAGGGCCAGCGTGTCCTCGACCACGGCGTTGAGATCAAAGGTTCCCAGCTGATGGGTGTTGCGGTAGAGGCCCAGCATCTGCCGAACGATGCGGGTCACCCGATCCGTCTCATTTTTTAAAACTTCATAAACGGGCTCGGCGGAAGAATCGAGTTTGCCCTTCAATAGATAGATTGCATTCTTGATCGCTTCCATGGGGTTATTGATTTCATGCGCGATGGTTCCGGCCAGGCGGCCGGTCGCGGCGAACTTCTCCATTTCGAGCATGCGCCTCTCCATCTGCAGCTGTTCAAGCTTTCTCCAGGTGGAAAAATCGCGTAAAACCGTTACCGTGTAAGCCACCTGTCCCCGCCCGTCATAAATCTTGCCGGAGCGTGCCGCATATTCAATTTCGCTGCGCGTGCCGGGCTGAAACAAGCGTAGAGATTTGTTTTCTTTTTCCACGAAGGAGAAAGTGAAGGAGGTGAGATAGGCGTCAAGCTTGGCTTGGTTCTTCACCAACTCGGGATCACGAGAGCTACCCGAGGAGGCAAACAGTTCCTTGGCCAGAGGATCAAAGAGGACGATTTTGGCCGAGTTGTCCGCCACAATGATGGGATCGCCAACGTTCTCGATCACCAGATTCAAGCGATCGCGATCCTGGCGGACGACTTCCTCGGCCATGCGCAATTTTTCAAGGTTCGCGCGCACCTCCTGATCGGCGCGTCGCAAGTCTGTGACGTCCCTCATCACAGTGACCATACCGGTTCGCGTCCCGTCCCCGGTTGTGGTCGGACCGCATACCGCCTCAAAAAGCACCTCCTCGCCCTCCATGACGTCGACTAGCGTCAAATCCCGGGAAGCGTCCGTGCCGCTGACCACCATGGAGGAAAGTGCGGCGGAAAAAAGCAGGTTGTTGAGCTCAACCGCTCGGCGCCCTCCTTCGGAGACGCCTTCCGGCACCCGGAAGAAGCGCTCCGCTGCCTTATTCTGGATAATCACGCGATGCTGGTTATCGGTGAGGATCACCGGGTCAGCCATGCTTTGCATCACTGTTCCCATGCGCGAGATGGTGACTTCCATGTCACGCATGCGGTTGTAATAGTGTTCCACCTTAAACAGGCGCGAGAGGTGTCGGTTGGCGCGGTCGACAATGGCGCGAAGAGCGCGCAGCTGCTTTTCGCTCCGCCGCTTTGGGGTTTGGGCAACCACCAACATGACGTAGGATCGCATGTTGCAGATGGCGCAAGTTTGCTCCTGCACTTGCAATTTTCTACGTCCATAAAAGTTCTGAGCCGCCAGGCACTCCAGCTGCCACTCGCGCTCTGCCTCCCAGCAACGGGTACGGCTGCGATAGGCCATAGGTACTAGGTAAAGTGGGTGTTCCTTGATCGAGTTGGCGGGCAGCAAAACCGCCTTGCCACGTATGAGAGCTGCGACCAGGGGGTTCTCCGTTGCCCATAAGAAGGTGTGGAATTTGCGTAAGAATGCTCGCTCGGAATGGAGCGAGGCTGCAGGCTTGATTTCACCGGTTTCAAAGTCGAGCGTCAGGATGAGAGCACGAGGAAAGCCGAGATTACCAATTTCTTCGAGCAGTACCGGGAGAATTTCTTCCGGGCGCTCGGCGGCCAGCAGGCGTAAAGCCGCGGGACCGTGCGAGCCGTCGCCGATCAGATCCTCAAGCTTTGGACGCAGTAAAGGGCTCGCCATCCCGCTTTATTCCCCGTATTCTATCGGGCTGTACGGGCGGTCCTCGGCACCCGCCCCCGGGTGACGCGCCGCGCGGTTTCGACGGTCACCGGCGCTTCCTCGACCGCGGTCAGTTGCGGGCGGGAGACTAGACCGGTGAGGCCCACTGCGTCGGCATACTTCAGATAAGTATCGATCGAAGCCACAACCACGCGCGCTTCCACCGTAATCAGGTCGATACCGACGAGAGAGACCCTCACCCAGGCGTCAATCACAATGCCTTTGTCCAGTACTCGATCGAGAACGTCAATTAGGCTCGAACCGCCAGAGACACGTTCGACAGCCATGCAATCCTCCTCCTCAATGTCCTAGCGCCTACGAGTGCGAGCCCGGCCTCTTGCCGGCCGCCTGCGCCGCACTTGCCCCTCCGGCCGCTCGGGCAGGACGGGAGGGATCGGAGGCGCGGGCAGACTCAAATGGGGGTCATATTTCCACCAGTTAAGCCCTATCTGTTCGGCCTTATCCACGGAACAGACCAACAACCGCACTCGGATGGTGAGCAACTCCACGTTGGCCAGCGAGATGCGCACGTCGCCTGCAATTACCAATCCCTTGTCGAGCACGCGGTCCAGTATGTCGAGTAGATTCGCGGTTCCGGAGACGCTGGGCACTCTTTCCATGAGCTGGCTCTCTTCTGAGGGACTTATAGAAAACTGCCATTCCGCCGGGTGATGCTAACCGCTCCAGATGCGCAAAGTCAACGACCATGGCCATTCTGCCGGGGAAAGCTCGCAGAAATCGTTGCTGCTACGATTCAGAGGTCAGGAGGGGAGTTGCTTGCTTATCTCTGATCGTCCAGAAGGCGGCCTAAAGGTCCGAGATCGAGGTTGAGATCGGCGGCGCTCAGGCCGAAACTGGCAGCTAACTCATGGATTTTGCCCTCCAGCTTCATCAGAGCTTCACCCATTTGCTCGATCTGCTCCGCGGACAACGATCCCCCTTCCATGCGGCGGATGGCTTGCCGCTCGAGGAGTTGCCGGACCAGTTCAATAAGGCTTAGCACCAGCCGTGCTAAGCCTTGTTCCACGTTCTCCGGCGTACAATCGATCCGTTCGGGTGCGATGGGGAGGGCACTTTTTAACGGGAATTTGTCAAGCTTATCTCTGCTGTCGCTCAAGGCTGTCTCTCTAATCACCCTTTATTGCATGCCATACCGACCCAAATCATGACATCGGGGCGCCGGGAGTGTTCTCTCGTTCTTCGCTGAAGAAAGCCGTCGCTGGCCAGGGTCCGCTGATACGGGCTCTGAGCTCGGGAGCGATCTTGGCAGATGCCAATACGCGTTCAAACTCGGTTACCGAAGTGCGTCCCACCAAGGCAAAGCAGCGCAGTTGATCGCGCAACTCATGCTGCCGCCAATCTGCGAGCAGGCCGCAAACCGCTCTGTTCAACATCGCGGCAACACATTCGAGAGTCGCCTGCCGGCTCTGACGAGTACGCAGATATTCAGCCCCGGAAAGCTTGGCCCGTGCCTCATCCCGTCCTCCATTCGAAAATTCGATGCGAATCTCCATCTGCACTCGCCCACGAACTCTTGCCAAGTCTTCGTGATACTTCGCGGCGCGGGTCTGAAGCTCCGATCGAAGTTGAGTCTCGTCCGCCAGCAAGGTCGGAAAACGAAATGGAATCACGTCGGCAGCTCGAAAAATCGCCTGCACCACCCGGTGGAATTCGAGTGCGGTCTCTCGAGGGTCAAAGCCCAAGAGAATCCGATGGGCTGCGTAAAAGCATCGCAAACCCGACGCCTTCATGCTCTGAATCGTGACTCCTGCCACACCGCTTGGCAGCTCCGGCCCCGGCTCCCCACCTTCGATCACAGCGTAAAGAAGGAGTGGCATGGGGTCTTATCCCTGGCGGGGCCCGGCCACAGTTGATTCGAGAGACATGTGCTTGAGCGCAGTCTCGACAGCTGTCAGGATCAGGTCGAGACCGAGGTAAATCAGATCGACACCAGCGAGCGAGATCACTAGGTTGCCGCGAATAACTGCCCCCTGGGTCAAGACGTGATCGAGAACCTCGAGCAGCGAAGCCTCATCCTCTGCCTCCGGGCCGGCAATCTGAATGGGGTGGGCATCTATTGCGTGATTATCTCCCATCACGCCTCACCTATCTTCCGTCCCGCGCCAATGCCTTTCTTCTTAACCATCGGCTCTCGACGGGAAGAGCTGCGCGCCGGGTACCTATGATCGCGGGGATGAGCTCGGGTGACGAACGAATATGCGGGCCAGGGCCCAGTGCACTCGATGTGATGCTCTCCCGCCCACTGCTTGGAATATTTGCGCAGCAGCCGGTCGAAGTTCTTCCGCTCGGTGCGACGCACCAGAAGCGAAATCTGCCACTCTAAGCCCTTTTGACCACCGCTGATCTTGCCGGCTTGGGCGGCGGCAACGGCAACTGCTTGGAGTTCGCTCGAGAACTTCTGAAACCCAGACCCGGATACCTTGCGCTTGATCCCCCGCCGCTCGAGCCAGGCCGCTTTGGCCTGCAAGTAGTCCCTGCCGCTTGCAGCCGTAACCAGCGGGAGGTCCAGCTTTGGAGCTGCACGGAAAATCTTAACTCCGAACTCATCACAACCGTGGATCCTTCTCAAATCTTTCTCGAGGATGCGCTTCTTGCTGCGAACGTCAGCTGCGAGTGAGGCGGCGGTTAAAAAGACGGTAGCAAAACGGGCCGGCAACATATCGGTTCGTTGCGCTATGGCGGACACTACCCGTTGGTGTTGAACGCTGGCCTCGGCTAGCCAGTCGAGATTTTCCATGTTGGCCGACAGATTATCCGCAAACTCTTTGCGTGAAACTCGGCTGACCCACGCGATAAGACTGGCACATGGGACGGTTTCGATCGCACTGCTACCGTCTACCCCGCCCATCTTGCCCAGGAGCGCGCCTTCTTCCGTGACTCCGTACAAATAGAGGACGGTGTTCGGGTCCTCAGTTACTTGATCCGCCATAACTCCTTGGTGAACGACTGCAATGCACTTTTCCCGATGATCTCACGGGGAAAATTTTGAACCAGCAAAAGCTCCACTCCACCATGCCGTCCATCAATTGATGCGACCGTCGCCTGCTGCCACTGCCGACGCCGGGTGCAGCGCGGGCATTTTGTCGTACTTTTGACGAGCACGCGATTCACCAGGATGCGCCTCAGCGGCAACCTTTGCGCCTGAATTTGGGCGATGAGCCGTTCGGTCTCCCGGTCCGGCAACGGCTCCGGCAACATTACGACGTCGATCTCGGCACGTTCCGGATCCCTGAGGAGGGCCGTCAACTCGCGGGCGCGGACGCTCATCTCGGCAATCTTCGCCGCCGCATCACGGGCAAAGGCAAGTGTACGGTGCCGAGCCAGAGTTTTCAACAAAAGCCGGCTCCAGTGGAGAATTCGCTCCGGCATCGACAATAATTCGAGGGCGTGCCCCGTGGGTGCCATGTCAATGACGATTCGTGTGGTACGAGTTTTTACCAAATCGAAGATGCGGAAGACCGCCAATACCTCATCCACACCGGGAGGGGTAATGGCGAACAGCGCGGAGAGCAATCGCCGTTCAAAGTACAAGTCCAGGTGAATGCGGGAGACGCTCGAAGTGGTGGCTTCTTCAATCTTAGATTGTAGGCCATGAATCCAGTCGCGAAACAATCTGACGGCATCCAGCTCTGAGGCGCGGAATTTCTGATCACCGAAGACCGGCTGCGCCTGCGCGCCAATCGTGGCGTCAAAGACGTCGTCGAGCGAAGGCGCAGGATCGACCGAGCAGATTTCCACCCCTGCCTTGGACTTTTGCCGGGCGTGAAAGGCCAAGCCCGCCGAAGTTGTCGTCTTGCCTACCCCGCCCTTTCCGAGCACCAGACAGAGCTGCCTATCGAGAACCGGCCAGCTGGTTTTCACCAGGCAAGCCGCGCGCGTTCGGGGAGCAGGCAAATCGTATTTGAGCGCACGGCCAGCAAATACGTGCGCGCCAAAGGCGGCTAGCGCCCTTACTCCGAGAATCGGACCTCCCGGATCTTGACCTGTCTGGACGGGTACGCGGGGGAAATGTCGCGTCAGAAACTTGTATGCCTTCACGACGGCTCCTGCCGAACGTCGGCAGTCGATGCAGCCGTTCACAGGAACAACCCGGTTGAGAACGATTTTTGTAACTTCCAGCGGAGGCGACTGCCGGCGCAGCAGAGAGCTGGCGCGCAAGGATTCATTCAGCGAGAACTGCTCGGCAGTGGTAACCAGCACCAGTTCTCGGTCTTGACCGATCGCCTCACGAATTTCGTCGACCATCTGTCGGAGCTGGCCCAGGTGCGCGTTGTCGGGGGGATGAGATCTCCCACCGAAGTGCTGGGCGAGAATTTGATCGCGACTGGCCGCTAGCTCCAAGAAATCAAGAAAACGAAGGAATTCGTTGGCCAGCGAGAACAGACGGAGAGTGTGCCCGATGGGTGCCGTATCCACTACGACCTGGGAATATTTCCCCGCAGCCAGGGCGTCGCGAATAGCCAGAAGCGCCGACATTTCCGCCATGCCGGGCAGGCTGGTGTTGAGGAGCGGTTCGATATCCTCGCGTGAGAAGACGGTGCCTTGATCGATCAAGTCTAGAATTGCGCTCTTGTGTTGAGCAAGAAAGTCGGCAAAAAGCTTTTCACTGTTGATCTGCCAGACATCGAGGCGGCCGCGGGCCCCGAGCGGAACGCGCCGCGGGCGATCTCGCAGAGGAAGCTGCAACACGTCGGCCAAGGAGTGCGCGGGATCGCTGGAGAGGAGCAGCACACGGCCGCGAGGTTGACCTCGTGCAGCTCGCACGGCGAACGCGGCCGAGACGGTGGTCTTGCCCACCCCGCCTTTGCCAATGAAGAAATGGACTTTCCCCACGCCGCTATTCTAAATAAGCGGGCGGCGACCATGGCGCAATCATGACCGCTTGCCCTAGTTGCTGCGGCGGGCGGGTAAACGTGTCATATAGACAAGACTAATAGCCCATCGCTGCTTTAGTCCCATATGAGCGTGACTGCGCAGCTTTTGTTTGGGGACTCGATCTTCAATCCCGCTCCGACCCGAGCGGGGCAAATCTTTAGCTCGCGTGTTCATCTCACATGGTTATTGCCGACATCCCGGTCCGGGTCTTCTGATGAAGCTCACCATGGCGACCGGGCCCGAGCGGGACTGCAGCAGGGAATTTCGTAGCTATCGAGCGATCGTGGTCGAGGCCTCATGGTGACGGTACGTTTTACCGGTGCTTTAGTCCTGGTAATAATAATGGTGGGTGCCTGTAGAGTGGCCGGGCAGGACAATCCCGCGCAGGCTACAGAGCCTACACAGTCGCAGCCGCCGCAGCCGAAGGGCACACCCACTCAACAGCCGGCGCAGAACCCTAAAACTGCCCCTCAGGTGAAGGAAATCCTGCCTTCGTACGAGGGGCAAAATGTCACCGCCGTAGAATTGGCCGGCCAACCCAACCTCGATACCAGGCAGCTTCTGCCCTTGCTCGCGCAACAGGCGAAGCAGCCGTTTGCCCAGGAGAAGGTTGATCAATCGATTGCGGCGCTGAAGCAGACCCGTCGTTTCCACGACGTGCAACTCGAAGTCCGTCCCGAGCCGGAGGGCGTTCGTGTTCTGCTCGTCCTGCAGCCCGCAACCTACTTCGGCATCTATACGTTTCCAGGAGCCACGGGGCACTTTGCCTACTCACGTGTGCTTCAGATTGCAAGCTATCCGCCAAAAGGCGCCTATTCGCCCATCGACGTTCAGAATGCGACCGACGCTCTCGAGACTTTTTTTCGGCAAAGCGGGTACTTTGAAGCCCAGGTGCAGCCGGAGCTGAGGACAAGTCCGCCCTGGGGATTAGTCAACGTTATTTTTCATAGCAAGTTGAATCGGCGCGCGAAATTCGGAGAAGTAGTTATCCGCGGGGTAAGCGACCGGGAGACAACTCATCTGCGGGGAACATTGCATTCTTTACTCGCACGTTTGCGCCGGTCGGCGATTCGCCCCGGGAAAACCTACAACATGGCCACGGTTCGACGGGCCACGCAGTATATGGCCAATGCATTGGGCAAGCAGGGTTATCTCGGTGCGCAAGTGAAGCTGGCTGGAGCGGAATATTCGGCGGCGAGCAATCGCGCCAACGTCATTTACGAGGTGAAGACCGGTCCGATCGTTCACGTCAGGGTTACCGGTGGCCATTTGTGGAGCTGGAACCGCCGCAAGCTTCTTCCCATTTACCAGCAGGCGGGAGTTGATGCGGAGCTGATCCAGGAGGGCCGTCAAAACCTGGTCTCCTACTTCCAATCCAAGGGTTACTTTGAGGTGAAGGTAGATACGAAGGTCGATCAGGGGGATCAGAGTGAGACCATCCTTTACCAGATCGTTAAAGGATCTCGCCACAAAGTCAAAGGAGTTGCGCTAGCCGGCAATCAGCACTTTTCCGAGAAAGCCCTGCTGGCGCAGGTAAAAGTCGAGAAGGCCCACTTCTGGTCGCATGGCAAGTACAGCCAGAAGCTGGTACGAAGCAGCGTGCGCAACATCGAGAATCTCTACAAGGCCGACGGGTTCAGTTCGGTCAAGGTGACGCCTCAGGTCACCAGCAACCAAGGCAACGTGCTCGTCACCTTCCATCTGCAGGAAGGCCCGCAGGATATCGTGGACGCGCTCGACGTCCGCGGCAATCAGAGCGTTCCCGTTGCTCAGCTAGCGCCCAAGGGGCTGAAGCTCGGGGCCGGAGAGCCCTATTCCGCGCGCAACGTGCAGCTTGATCGTAACCAGATCATGGCCACTTATCTCGCCGACGGCTATCTCACGGCTACCTTTCGGGAGACGGCCAAGCAGGTTCCCGGCCAACCTCACCGCTTGCAGGTGGTCTACCAAATCTATGAAGGGCCGCAAGTCCGTACCGCAACCGTGGTCACCCTGGGGCGAAACCAGACCCAGCAGAAACTGATCAACCGTGAAACCTCGCAAATCACTTCGGGAAAGCCACTTAAGGAGGATGACCTGCTCGCCTCGGAAACGAATCTGTACAAAGTGGGAGTGTTCGATTGGGCCGAAGTCGATCCCCGTCGCGAGGTTACCACCCAACATCAGGAAGACGTCATCATCAAAGTGCACGAGGCCAAGCCGAACACCCTGACCTATGGCTTCGGTTTCGATGTCATCAACCGGGGCGGCAGCGTGCCGAGCGGCACGGTGACGGTTCCCGGAATCCCTCCCGCGGCCCTGCCCAAAAATTTCCGTACCAGCCAAAAGACATTCTGGGGTCCGCGCGGGACTATTGAATACACGCGCAATAATCTGTTTGGCAAGGCCGAGTCGCTGACATTTACTGCCCTCGGCGCACGGTTGCAGCAGAACGGTTCCATCATCTATACCGACCCGATGTTCCGCTGGACGAAGTGGGCGTCGACTTTTTCACTCACCGGCCAACACAGCAGCGAGAACCCGATCTTCACCTTCCGTCAGGGACAATTCGGCTATCAGCTCGAGCGTCCGCTGAATCGTGACAAGTCGAGCAACTTATTTATTCGTTATAACTTCACCGAGACTGGCCTCACCAACCTTCTCATTCCTCAACTCGTGCCTAACCAGGATCGGCACGTGCGCCTCTCCACCGTATCTCCTACCTACATTCGGGACACGCGCGACAGCCCCACCGACGCGCATAAAGGAATCTATGAGAGCTATGAAGTAGATTTGAACCCGAGTGTGCTGGGATCCAACGTGAGTTTCGCAAGATTGCTGGGGCAAACGGCTTATTACAAAAAAATTCCTGCCAACATCGTCTGGGCCAACAGCCTGAGAATCGGTATCGAGCAGCCCTTTGGTCAAAGCCACGTTCCCATTAGCGAAAAGTTTTTCTCCGGCGGTGGTAGTACCCTGCGCGGCTTTCCCCTTAACGGCGCCGGGCCGCAACACACGATTACGGCCTGCGGAAACCCGGCGGACAGGACGACCTGTGCTCCAATCACGGTTCCCGTGGGCGGTCCGCAATTGGTAATTCTTAATTCCGAGTTCCGTATCCCGGTTCCGGTTTCGCTGCCCATCGTGGACAGGAACTTAGGTTTCGCGGTGTTCTATGACGGGGGGAACGTCTTCCCCCACGTAGGCTTTCGCGATTTCGGCAAGAACTACACCAGTAGTGTGGGCGGAGGATTGCGCTACAATACTCCGGTCGGACCGGTGCGCATTGACCTTGGCCACAACCTGAACGCCCTTCCTGGAATCAAATCCACACAATTTTTCGTCACTTTGGGGCAGGCGTTTTGAGTACCTTACCTCAATATCCGGGGCGGGAAGAAGGACCACGAACGCCGCGTCTTGTACCGGCACGTGAGAAAGCCCGCAAAGCTCACTCGAAAAAGATCGCGGCGGCCATCGGCCTGGGATTGCTAATCCTGCTCCTAGTCATCATTGCTGCCCTCCTGATTCTTCCCCACATCAAGTCCTTTCGGCAATATGCCTTGCGTGTGGCGGAACAAAAACTCAGCAGCTCACTGGGCACCAAGGTCGCGGTCCGTGACTTTGCCTTGAGTCTCCGCCATCTCACCCTTGACCTCTACTCGGTAAGGGTAAGCGGCGCCCAGCCTTATCCCAATCCGCCGCTGGTTACGGTTGACCACCTTGGCGCAGGCTTGGCTATTAGTTCCTTATGGCGCCGCGAATGGTATGTTAAGTCGATTACCGTCGATCACCCGGTGGTGCGCGTCTTTGAGGATGGCCGCGGCACCGATAACCTGCCGCGGCCGAAAAGCACCAGCGGTCAAAGCCACACCGACTGGTTCAAGCTCGGCGTCCGCCATGCCCTGCTCGATCAGGGGGAGCTGTATTACAACAACCGCAAAAGTCTTCTGGATGCCGACCTGCACGAGCTCACATTGCAAGCGCGGTACGAACCAACCGAAGAGCGCTATTGGGGGGGTGTCAGTTATCGTGACGGACATTTGAAAGTTGAGAATTACCGCTCGATGCCGCACGATCTGGAAGCCCAGTTTGATACGACGCCCACCCAATTTCGCCTGCGCCGCGCTCTGCTGCGAAGCGGCTCCTCCCGCTTTGAATTAAATGCCACGGTGGACGACTTTCGCCAGCCGCGTATGCAGGCGAACTATCGCGCGGTGATCGACAGTGGTGAATTCCGCCGCCTCGTCAACAATCCCACGCTGCCGACCGGAGTCATTGACATCACCGGCCGCCTGGACTACCAAAGCCAGCCCTCCGTACCCCTGCTGGCCAGCGTGAAACTCGAGGGCGACCTGGTCAGCCGCGGGCTGGTGATTCGAACCTCTGGTTTTCGCAGCGTCATCAACGATATTGGCGCGCGCTACTCGGTGGCCAATGGCAACGCGGCAGTTAGCGACGTTCATGCTCGTTTGCTGGGCGGGAATCTGACCGCAAACTTCCTGATGCGCGATCTTCAGGGCAACTCGCGCTCGCGTTTGCGCGCCGCCGTCGAGGGCGTATCTCTGGCCCAGTTGCGTCCTCTGATGAATTCTTCGGCCTTCGAGCAGGTTTCCCTAGCCGGGACAGTGAAGGCCGACGCCGACGCCAGCTGGGGCAAAAGCCTTGCCAACCTGGTGGCAAAGACGAATGCGACCATTCAGGCGCAAGTTGCGCCGCGCGCGAACGGCAACGCCCCGCCCGTGCCCCTGAACGGCGCCATTCATGCCGGTTACATCGCGGCACGAAAAGAAGTCTCGCTCGACCATAGTTACCTGCGCCTGCCCAACACGGCCCTCGACCTGAATGGCGCGCTTAGCAATCGCTCGAGCCTCGAGATTCGACTTGAGGCGCGCGACCTGCACGAGCTCGAGACCCTAGCTGACAATTTCACCAATCGCGGCCAGCCCCCCAGCCAGCTCGGACTTTCCGGCATCGCATCCTTTACCGGCCTCGCTACCGGATCGACTTCCGCCCCCCGCATAAGCGGGCAGGTGCGCGTGAGCAACCTGCACCTGAGAGGAACTGCCTGGCGCCTGGTGCGTACCAACCTTCAAATCAGTCCCTCGCAGGCGAGCTTCGAAAATGGCGAGCTACAGCCAGCCGATCAGGGTCGGATTACTTTCAACCTCTCTACCGCCCTGCGCCACTGGTCTTTTCAAAACACCAGCCCGATTGAGGTCGGACTCAACGCTACTCAGGTTAATGTCGCCGACCTGACTAGGCTGGCAGGATCACAGGCGCCGATCGCCGGAATCCTCTCAGCTCGCGTTTCGCTAAGAGGCTCGGAGCTGAAGCCCGTGGGACAGGGTGATCTGAGCTTGAGCCGGGCAAGAATTTCGTCCGAACCCGTGCAAGCGGTGAACCTAAAATTCCAAGGAACCGGCAACGAACTGCATGCCAACCTGAAGATCCAAATTCCGGCCGGCGCCGCCCAAGGCGCGTTCACCTACTTCCCCAAGGAGGAAAAGTACCAGGCCGAATTACAGGCATTAGGAATTCGTTTGGATCAGTTTCAAACCGTCAAGTCGCGCAACCTTGCAATTGCTGGAATTCTGAATATCACCGCCCGGGGGGAGGGCAGCCTTAGGAACCCCGAACTGGCGGCCAATATCGACTCGCCCGCGCTCGAAATTCGCAAGCAGAAACTCGGTGACCTGCGGCTGCGCAGCAGCCTTTCCAACCATGTGGCCAACCTCCAACTGGACACGCGCGCGGTGAACACCATGATTTCCGCCCGGGCACAGGTCAACACCACCGGCGAGTATCAAACCAGCGCCAAAATAGATACCCAGACGATTCCTCTTCAACCGCTCGTATCCTTGTACGACCCGTCGCAAGCGGCGAATCTCACCGGGCGAACAGAACTGCACGCCACCCTTGCCGGGCCATTGAAGAATAAGTCCGCCCTCGACGCGCACGCTATCATTCCCATTCTCGAGGTAAATTACGCGAACAAGTTACAGCTTGCCGCAGCCAGCCCGATTCATATTGATTTCACCAACGGTGTTTTAGCTCTTGAGAGAACCCATATCCAGGGGACGGGTACGGATGTGGAGCTCCAGGCATCGGTTCCAACCAGTAACACGCAGCCTCTATCGTTGCTTGCTCTGGGCACGTTGAACCTCGACGTTGCGCAACTCGTTGATCCGGATCTGAGCACCTCGGGCCAGCTGCGATTCGATATCAACTCCTACGGGGCGCGCACCAATCCCGACGTGCAGGGACAAATTCGCATTGTGAACGCAAACTTCGCCAGTGGCTCAGTCCCGATTGGCCTCGAGCAAGGCAACGGCGTTTTGACCCTCACCAAGGACCGTTTGAATATCACCGAATTTACCGGGATGATGGGAGGCGGGAAGGTCAAGGCCTCGGGAGGGGTTATCTATAAACCTGGCTTGCGGTTTGATCTCGCCTTTGCCGGCGCCGGCGTCCGCCTGCTCTATCCCGAGGGCGTGCGAGAGGGGCTGGACGCGAATCTGACGTTTACCGGAACGACCGAGGCCGCTACCCTCGGCGGACGTGTAAAAATTGAACAGCTGTCGTTTACCCCCGACTTTGACTTAACCGACTTCATGAGCCAGTTTGGGGGAGAATCCACGCCTCCGCCTACTCCCGGTTTCAGTCAGAATGTACAACTCAACCTAACCGTCGAATCCACCAGCGGAATAAATTTGGTTAGCCGGGAACTGAGTGTGCAGGGAAACGCCAATCTAAATGTCCGCGGTACCGCGGATGAACCCGTCATTCTGGGGAGGGTAAATTTAAGTGGCGGCGATCTGATTTTTATGGGGAACCGTTACCTGCTGCAACCTGGCACCATTGATTTTTCCAATCCCTCGCGCACGCAACCCAATGTCAACCTGGCGGCCAATACCACCATCCAGCAATACAACATCTACCTGCAATTCTACGGGCCTGCCGATCACCTGCGCACCAACTATACCTCGGTTCCCTCCCTGCCCCCGTCCGACATCATCAATTTGCTCGCCTTCGGCAAAACCTCAGAGGCCTCAGCAGCCAATCCGACCCCGGGGAATCTGGGTGCCGAATCGTTGTTGGCCTCCCAGGTGAGCAGCCAGGTGACCAGTCGAGTCGAAAAAATCGCCGGCATTTCTCGACTCTCCGTCGATCCCGTCCTCGCCGGAAACGGTACCCAACAAAATCCCGGTGCGCGCATTACTGTTCAGCAGCGGGTTGCGGGCAATATCTTTGTGACCTTTGCCACCGATGTTACCCAGACGCAGAACCAAGTCATCGAACTGCAATACAACATCTCACCCAGAGTGATGTTCAGCGGCACACGCGATCAGAATGGCGGGTTTGGATTTGATACCCGCATTCAGAAGTCCTGGTAACCAGGATCGAATTGCCGGATCAAGCTGCCGGTACAAGGCGGCGATCAAAATGCTTGGGGTGAATCAGAAAAGCGCGTCCGCGGATCACGCCGCTTTGTCCCGTGGCTTCGGCCAGAATTGAGCTGGCGACGTCGTTGATCGGCAACCCTTCCTGATCGGCATTGACATCGCGCACCAAAGCGTAACCCTCGGGCGTATAACAAGCTAATTCGACATGTGGCCCCACGAAATCCTGGATGAATTTCAAGGAAAACGTTTCGTCCTGGTCCGGCATCACGGCAGTTACCGGACCCCCGGGCTTAATGTAGTAGCTCAATTGATCGCCGATATTGCGCTCGATCACTCGCTGCTCCGAACGCTCGCCACTTCGAAGGCAAGCCATGCCCAGCCAACTTTCGAATAGGGATTAACTACATTCTAAACGCTGAGTCAAGGTGAGGATTGGTTCGAAGTTTCGGCAACGTAAAGCGTCAGGCAGGCGGTTCGAGCTTTGACGCCACAGAATTTTGCCACGCACGTGACCAAGCCAAGTGCCTCCGCTGAGTCGCACAGCCAAATCCGGGTGCTTCCGGGTGATCCCCCGTGGGGAGAGGATGTGGATATGCATTTAAGGGCAAAGAGTTGTCGGCTAAGCCAAACACGGGATAGGATGCGGCAGTTCCGGCTTCAATCGAGGAGCGGCCTTCGCCGAGCCCGCGCGCAGAGAAGTGGGTTGGTGTATGTCTCGGGGCATCATGGTCCATTACCCAGTTCTGAATTTCGTTGCCGTCACTTATAACAAAGACAACATATAATTACCGATAATATATCGACACCTTCTCAGGATGGGAACGAACTCGAGCTGGCGACTGCCCTGCCGCTCCTCGCATGACAGGCGTCTTGGGGGGGAAAATACTCCCGGAACTTGCTGGGGAAAATCGTAGCGCAGCTGCTAAATTGGATTGCCTACGGTAAATACCCGATAGACGCTCGCCGAAGGTGACTCTAGTATCCAGCTCTCGTTGGTCGAGTAACTTTCGAAAGGAAGGGCTTAGAGCCGGATATGACTTTACTTGTCGAATCAGAGCGCTGGTGCGAAGTGCCGCTTATAGAAGTCAAAAGCGACCATCGATCCCTCTGCCATGAGGCCGCGGTCACAGTGTGCCAGGCCTGCGGAACGGCGATTTGCGACGCGCATGAAAATCTCTGCCCACAATGCGGGCGCAGCTACTGCTCCGAGTGCCAGCACGCGTGTGTCGCCGGAAGGCCTTTCGGAAAAGCCGCCTGAGCGGTCACTACCGTTCAAGGATCGATTCCCAAGTTCACGAGCATCAGGATCGGTGCTGATCATAGTCGGCGAGAGATATTTCGTCTAAGGGCGCAAGGCGCGATGCGGCTTTAGAACGCCGGGCAGATTCCGGTTGCGGAGTTGCTCGCGTCGCTAAACCCCCCGCGGGATAAGTTGAAGCTATTGGTCATAATGGGTCAACCCTTACTCTCCCTCCCCAGAGGTGCACCTACTGGCCGGCCTTCATGATTGGAACAGCTGTCCAAGTCCTCAGGTCTAGGGGAAAAATTCCTCATGTTCAAAATCGCCTGCGAGCAGGCGTCCAGAAGTCTCACTCCTCCGGGCAACGTGCACCTTAAAGGGGGAATCCCAAGGGCGGGGGAGTGACCCTGGTGCCTGAAATCACCGAATCTCGCCTCAGCACAAAAGAGCAGATCGAGTCTATCTGGAAACTGGGGGGACTTACTCCGCAGCAGCTCGGAAAGCGAGTTTGGTCGGAAATCGGACAGGACGATCTAATAAGCCGGGCATCGGATTTGGCGTATAACTTCTTATTGGCCGGCTTCCCCATGTTGTTGTTCCTGATATCTTTGTTCGGAGTGTTCGCCTCACAAAGCCAGCACTTACAGGACAGCCTTTTCTTCTATCTTTCCCACGTGCTCCCACCGGCGGCCTTTACCCTGATCGAGCATACGCTGCGGGAGATCATACGCAATAGCGGGAGCGGAAAACTGGCTTTTGGATTGGCATTCGCCATCTGGGCGGGCTCCGGTGGAATGTCATCGTTGATGTCAGGGCTGAATATTGCCTACGGTGTCCGCGATTCTCGTTCCTGGATCAAAGCGCGCCTGCGTGCGATCGCGCTCACCATGGCCATTTCTGTTCTTGTCATGATGGCTTTGCTTATCGTGCTCTATGGAGGCAACATTGCGGAGTGGGTAGGGGGCAAGCTGGGATTGGCCGATGTTAGCGTGCTTGCCTGGAAAATTGCGCAGTGGGCGGTCGCGCTCGCTTTTGTGACCCTTTCTTTCGCCCTTATCTACTATTACGGGCCCGATCTTAGAGAGCAGCACTGGTATTGGATTACACCCGGATCCTTCGTTGGCGTCGTGCTCTGGCTGGCAGTTTCCTTCGCCTTCCGGGTGTATCTGCACTTTTTCAACAATTACAGCCGAAGCTACGGATCACTCGGTGCCGTGATTATTCTGCTGTTTTGGTTCTATGTGACCGGTTTTGCATTCCTTATCGGGGGAGAAATTAATTCTGAAATTGAGCACGCCGCCGCCGAACGTGGTCATCCCGAGGCTAAGCCGGAAGGCAGGAAAGCGGCGTAAAGTTCATTCCTTATCATCCGGCACCGGCGGGCACCCGGGAAATTCCCGTAAATAAGTATTTCCCACATACCCTAGATCCTTGATTCCGATCTCACTGGTTGCATACGCGTCGGCCGTGAGGTTTCGCACAAAAGAGAAGAACTCCACACCCTGGCTAAGGCTCGAATCGCTCTCCGCATTCTTGCGGTAAGCAATCAGATCGAGCATCGAGGCTTGCTGGGCGGGCGTACACGAGATGAAGCACTGGTGAAAACGGTCCGCGCACGCGCTATCGAGCCACATCAGGCCGCCTCCGATGGCCAGCTGATACTCGGGGTTTTCACTAGTCACCAGATCAATAAATTCCGGCGCTCCCGCTTCGATAGCCCCGCCCGATCTTTCGTCCGCTGGAATGATGGCCTGGCACAGGGCTTCTAAACTCTTGTACTGGTGGTCGGGAAAGAATTTAGGTTTGTATCTTCCCTGGTTCGCCGCCTTATCTGCCTGAACCAGGGCGCGAGCATAGGCGGCAGCTTCCGTCCCAATAACGCCCAGGGCAGATCCCGCCAATCCCATGCTCAAAGATTTTAAAACGTCTCTCCGGGAAACAGAGTGCATGAGGATCTCGCTATAAATTGCCCTTTTTGGCCTGATCGAGCAAATAATCGGAGGCGCGCCAGGAGAGCGCCATGATCGTGAGCGTCGGGTTCTTGTCCGGATTCGATACAAACGAAGCCGCGTCGGTGACAAAGAGGTTTTTAATATCATGGGCCTGACAATATCCATTAAGAGCTGATGTCTTCGGGCTAAGGCCCATGCGAGCCGTCCCCAGTTCGTGGATGATCACCCCCCCATAGGGAATGCCATAAGGGTGTTCACTCTCATCCACCGCCTTGGTCAGGTAAGTTCCCCCCAACTCCTCCACAATACTGCGAAAGGTTTGCTGCATGTCCCTGGCCATGCGCAGTTCGTTTTCACCCCATTTCCAGTGAAAGCGCAACACCGGTATGCCCCATTGGTCGACCACATCGGGGTCGATGTCGCAATAGCAATCACGATTGGGGATCATCTCGCCCCGACCATCAAAACCGATGAACGCACCGTAGGTGGAACGAATCTTTTCCTTCAAGGCGCGGCCATAGCCTTCCTGGCTCTCGCAGACCTGATCGAAAGCACCCACTTGCGGCATGCCTCTGCCGCCCCCAAACTCGATGTGATATCCACGCAGGAAATCGTTTTTCTGGCCATACTTCCACCAAGGTATGTACAGGTGCATACCCCCCACCCCATCATGGTTGTGGGGAGGGACCTTCTCTAGTTGGGGAAAGTAGCCCGCCCCGTACGTGCCCACGCTGTCAGTTAAATACCGTCCCACCACTCCCGAGGAATTGGCGAGCCCCTGGGGAAACAATCTGCACTCGGAGTTGAGCAAGAGTCGCGCTGATTCGCAGGCGCTGGCAGCCACCAGGACGGCCCGGGCACGCACGCGCTCTTCGCTGCGCGTGTTCTTGTCAATGTAGGAGACCGCTTCGGCTCGCCCGCTGGAGTCCACCATAACCGCGCGCGCCATAGCATCGGTGATAAGCCGTAAGCGCCCGGTCGCAAGCGCATCGGGGATGGAAACTTGGCTGGAACTGAAATTCGATGCCGTAATGCATCCCCGCCCGCATTGCGCACAGTAATGACAAGCGCGGCGACCCTGGTGCGGCTGGGTCAAGATGGCCAGGCGGGAAGCGATACAAGGGATGTTCAGCTTGTCGCAGCCCCGCTTGACAAACAGTTCCGTGCACCGCGGCTTGGGGGGCGGAAGAAAGACTCCATCCGGCGCACTGGGGATATGCTCGACCGTCCCGAATACTCCGATGTAGGATTCAACTTTGTCGTAGTAGGGAGCGATGTCGTGATAGCTGATCGGCCACTCATCGCCAAGGCCATCGCGGGGCTTAAAGTCAACGGGAGCAAAGCGCAGTGCGATTCGTCCCCAGTGATTGGTGCGCCCGCCGACGATTCGCGAGCGGAACCACTGAAACTTCGATCCGGGAGCCACGGTGTACGGTTCCCCTGCAATGGTCCAGGCGCCGTTGGGCGCCAAGAATTCGTCGTTTACCAGGCCGCGAAGCCTTGCCCCCACCCCGGCGCCGCGATGTTGCAATTCAAAGGGCCAGACATGCTCTTTGTAGTCAGTTGCCGGGTGAAGAGAGGGACCCGCTTCGAGCATGACGACGCTCAGTCCGCCCTCGGTAAGTACCTTCGCGGCCATGCCTCCGGCTGCGCCTGAGCCGACGATGCAAACATCGAATACTTGGGGCGAGCGAATCACTTGCAGCATCGAGTATCCTGCGGGTTCCAGTCAGAACCGGAAATCTGATAAATAACTGTAACTGGTTCGAATGCTGTCGAAGGGCGATTTGGGCTCATCATGCTCGACGATGTAGTACTGAATACCCGCCTGATCGGATTGACGAAAGATACGCTTCCAGTCGATCGCGCCGCTGCCCACTTCAGTCATCTCGCCGCTCGGGGTGCGATCCTTAACATGAACCAGCGGAAATCTCCCGCGGTAGCGGTCGAAATAGGCTAAGGGATCCTTTCCCGCTTTGGTGATCCAGAATAAATCCATCTCCATTTTCACCAAGTGGGAGTCGGTTTGATCGAGCAAGCTGTCATAAAGCAGCTTGCCCGCAACCGGTTGAAATTCAAAATCGTGGTTATGATAAGCAAATTGGATTCCGAGTTTTCTGCTTGCCTCGCCGGCGCGGTTGAAGGTTTCGGCGACCCGCTTGAGGCCCTCAGCATTCCGCAGTTTCTCCTCGATCCAAGGGCACACGATGAAACCCTGTCCCATAATTTTGGCCGCCTCCAAGGTCCTCGGCCAATCTTTAGCCAAAACCCCATAATCGACATGGGAAGAGACCGCCACCAGCCCGTTGCGCCTGAGCATGGCCTTCACTTGCGGTGCGGGGTGATTGAAGAGCCCGGCGAATTCGACCTCGCGATAGCCGATGGCAGCCACCTTGGCAAGCGTGCCCTCGAAGTCTTTTTCCATAGCCGCGCGCACCGTGTAGAGCTGCACTCCAAGATGGTTGATCTTACGATCGTCGGCTGCCGCAGCCAACCATCGCCTGCCCACAACCGCTCCCGCCAGCGTGCCCAGAAACATGCGCCGATCCATGTTGTTTAGCAGTCCTCCTCTCTGTCGCTTCCGCCGTCCAGCGCGGTTTGTCAGCTGAAAGTGTACGGCAAGGGAACCATCTCGGCCTTTGCCGGGCGATCAAAACTTGGCGCCAGTGTCCAGCAACTCGGTACGAATGTTCTTGAGCACATACGCCGCTCGCTCGACACCTACGTCACCCGGCAGGATTGGATCTTCGTTCTCGATGCTGAGAATGCCCTGATATCCTACCTCCATGTAGGCGCGCACCACATCCTTCCAGAGATTCGCGCCATGCCCGTAGCCCACCGCACGAAAGGTTTCGGAAGCTTGCGCAAGATCCTGCGGCTGAAAGGCGAAATTCAGGACTCCGCACTGGCTAATGTTGTCTTTGAACATGACCGTGTCCTTCATGTGAGCATGGAAAATTGCATTCTGCTTGCCGAGAAAATGAATTACCTCGACGGGATCGGCACCCTGCCAGAACAGGTGGCTAAGATCGCAGTTAGCGCCGATCTCCTCGCCCACTTCCTGGCGCAGGCGAATCAGAGTCCTAGGATTGTAGACCACAAAGTTGGGGTGCATCTCCAGTGCCAGCTTGCGGATGCCGTGGGCGCGGGCAAATTGAGCGGCTTGCTTCCAGTAGGGAACTACTTTTTCCTTCCACTGCCATTCGAGCGCCTGTTTGTGCTCGTCAGGCCAGCCGTAGGTAACCCACGTCGGGGTGGTATCGTTGGCTGACCCGCCGGGGCATCCCGAGAAGCCGACGATCACGGGAACGTCGATTCTCTCGGCCAACAGAACCGTCTTGCGAAACGTTTCGGCATCGCGCGCCGCGATTTGCTGATTGGGATGCACCGGGTTTCCATGACAGCTCAGCGTGGCCAGCAAAAGATTGTGATCCTCAAATTTCTTCTTCCAGGCGCGCAGCTTGCCTTCATCGCGCAGCAATTCGTCGATCGGGCAATGGGGATTGTTGGGGTATCCCCCGGTTCCAATCTCCATTGCTTCGAGGCCATAGCCGGAAACTTTGGCCAGCATCTGATCTAGGCTGAGCTCGGCAAACACGGGATCGAAGACTCCGATGAGAAGCTTTCCGGGCTTTGCCGCCGCCATGAGCTTTTCTGGTGTCTCGGCGAGGGAACTCGCGTCCGAGCCGGTGAGGGCTGCTCGCGGCATGGCGGCAGCCGCCAGGACGCCGCCGCCGGTGGTGAGAAAACTTCTGCGAGTGGTGGCGCGAAGCGCTGAACTATGATCCATATCCTCTTCCCTGAGCGCAGTCAAACGAACGAGCACGCCTTCCCGGAGACGGCTCCCGGCGTGCAAGCATTATAAGAGTCACCGGTGCTTGGTCATCAACATCCCGGGCAGCGCAAGCTCCAGGGCAGGCCACAAGGAGCGACGAATACCCGGGCTTTGCCGGAATGTATCTTTCACCGCAAGCTGCCTGGGGCCTAGCGGTAGGTTTCCGCCTGCTGAAAAGGAACACCTTTGCGATCTTTTTCCGACAGGCTGGGTTCACCGTCCAGCTGCCAGTCGATCCCGAGCGCCGGATCGTTCCACAAAAGGCTGCGCTCCAGCTCGGGGGCGTAGAAATCGGTGGCTTTATACAGCACGTGCGCGGTTTCCGAGACCACGCGGAAGCCATGAGCGAAGCCCGCGGGAACCCAGAGCATGCGTTTGTTCTCGCCCGAGAGCCGAACTGCATGCGCTTTTCCGAAGGCCCCAGAACTGCGGCGTAGGTCGACGATCACATCCAAAATCTCCCCTACGGCGACTCGTACCAGCTTGCCCTGCGGCCTTTCGACCTGGTAATGCAATCCGCGCAGCACATTGTGGGAAGAAAAGGAGTGATTGTCCTGTACAAACTGCTGGGCAATCCCAATGTCGGCCATGGTGTGCTCGTTATAACTCTCGAGGAAAAAACCACGCGCGTCGCCGAACACCTGGGGCTCAAGCAGGAGCGCGCCAGCCAGGGGCGCTTCGACTACGGTGATCTTCGCTGAGCTCAAAATACCTTCTCGTGCAACAATTGCTGCAAGTAGGCGCCGTAACTGTTTTTCATAGATCGCGCCGCAGCCTCCAGCTGATCGCGGCTGATATAACCCTTGCGAAATGCAATCTCCTCGGGGCAGGCGATCATCAAGCCTTGGCGGTTTTCAATGGTCTGAATGAACAGGGAAGCCTCCATCAGAGCTTCGTACGTGCCCGTATCCAGCCATGCCATCCCACGTCCCATGACAATAACGTCGAGCCGTCCACGCTCAAGATAAGCCTTGTTAACATCGGTGATCTCCAGTTCGCCGCGCCCGGAAGGCTTCAGTGACTTGGCAACTTCTACGACCTGGGAATCGTAGAAGTAGAGTCCAACCACGGCATACTTCGACTTTGGCTGCTTCGGCTTTTCTTCCAGGCTAAGTGCGCGTCCCGATGCGTCGAACTCGACCACCCCATAACGTTCTGGATCGTGAACCGGGTAGGCGAACACTTTGGCGCCAGTGTTGGTCTCGGTCGCCTGGCGAAGGCTCTTCGCCAGATCGTGACCATAGAAGATGTTGTCACCGAGGACCAGCGCGCAGCCGCTCGAAGCGATGAACCTCTGGGCGATGAGGAATGCCTGCGCGATGCCCTCAGGCTTGCCTTGTACGGCGTAGTGAAGCTCGAGCCCGTAACGGCTGCCGTCGCCCAGCAGGTCCTCAAATTTGGGGGTATCTTGCGGGGTTGAGATGATCAGGATTTGACGAATGCCAGCCAGCATGAGCGTGGTCAGCGGGTAGTAGATCATCGGCTTGTTGTAGACCGGGAGCAAGCTTTTGGTGACCGCTTGTGTGACCGGATAAAGTCGTGTGCCGGAACCGCCTGCCAGAAGAATGCCTTTATAGTTTGACGGGGAAGAGCTGACCGGCATTTAACTTGGGTCCTTGCGTGACGGAGAACCGGCGAGGGCGCTCGCCCGGGTCGAATAATGGGTCTCGATCCACTGCCGATAACTGCCGCTGCTTACCTCTTCAATCCAAGCCGCATGTTCGAGATACCAGCGAATCGTCTTACGGAGTCCGCTCTCGAAGGTTTCCCCTGGCTTCCACCCGAGCTCGCGCTCGATTTTGCTGGCATCGATGGCGTATCGACGATCGTGGCCGGGACGGTCTTCGACAAAACGGATTAATTTTCGGTGCGGCATGACCGGATCAGCAGGGCACAACTCGTCAAGAATAGAACAGATTGTCTCCACCACTTCGATATTCGGCTTCTCGTTGCGCCCCCCGATGTTGTAGGTGTGGCCCGGCACGCCACCGGCTAATACGATCCTCACCGCCTCGCAGTGGTCACCGACATACAGCCAGTCGCGGACATTCCTGCCGTCGCCATAGATGGGGAGCGGCTTGCCGCTTCGCCCATTTAGGATGATGAGCGGAATCAGCTTTTCGGGAAATTGATAAGGTCCGTAATTATTGGAGCAATTTGTGGTCAGGACCGGCAGCCCGTAGGTGTGATGATAAGCGCGCACCAGGTGATCGGAGGCCGCTTTGGTTGCCGAATAGGGACTATTGGGCTGGTAGGGCGTAACCTCGCAGAAAGGCGTATCGTCGGCTGCCAGCGAGCCGTACACCTCGTCGGTCGAGACATGCAGGAAGCGGAAGCGACTCCTACTCGAGGAGCCGAGATCGGACCAGTAAGCGCGCGCCTCTTCAAGCAAGGCAAACGTTCCATTCACGTTGGTGCGCACGAAATCGTCAGGTCCGCGAATCGAACGATCGACGTGACTCTCGGCTGCCAAGTGAACCATCGCCCCGGGGCGATAGTCGGCTAGCACCTGCCGCACCGCCTCGCGGTCAAGGATGTCGGCGTGCACGAAGCGGTAACGAGGATCGCCGGCAACCGACTCCAGATTGCGGAGGTTACCCGCATAGGTTAGTTTGTCGAGATTGATGACCGGCGTGCCTCTGGTCGACAGCCAGGCAAGGATAAAGTTTGACCCAATAAATCCTGCCCCGCCGGTCACTAGAATCGTGTCTTCCATTCCGCTAAGCCATTGTAAACAAAAAGGCGAAGAGCATGGCTCTCCGCCTAGCAAATTTCTTACCTCAATAGAAATAGAGCAAGCCTTAGAGAAGTGACGGCCGGCGGACGTTAGGGCAGACGCTGGTATAGTCCGGGCACCGTCTTTACGATGTCGTTATAGATCACCATAACGGCAAGCAAGAGAATGAAGACAAACGCCGCCTGATAGATGCGTTCCTTGATTTGCAAGCTGATGTCGCGCCGCATCAGACCTTCAATCAGGAGCAGCAGAATCACACCGCCGTCGAGTATAGGAATCGGCAAAAGGTTGAAGATGCCAAGATTCAAACTAATGGCGGCCGTGAGCTCAAGCAGGGGAGTCCATCCCTTTTCGCTGGCAGCGGCTCCTGCCGCTTGGCCGATGCGTATAGGGCCTTCAATGGTTCGAATGGAGACCTTGCGTTGCACCATTTTCTCAATCAGTTCGAGGATCAGCAGTGAAGCGCGTTTGTTCTGGTCGATGGAGCGCTCGAATGCGGCAGTGAAGGGCAGACGGACCACTTTCACAGGGTCGACTAAGATGCCAATCCGGTAGCGCTGCTCGGCGCGACCCGGAATGTCGGACAAGACGGGATGAACCGTAACCGTCTTTTCCTGGCCGGCTCGTAGAACCGTGAGCTCGATCGGCTTATCTTTGGTTTGTTTCAGCGCTTCGATCATGGCGGCGATGGCCGGCAGAGGTTTTCCATCCATGCGCATGATCTCATCACCTTCCCTGAGCCCGGCTTTCTGTGCTGGCATTCCGGCTTCCACATCGGTGACCAGGTTCGGTTCCTGGGGAACCCACCCCGCATCCCCAATCTGCGAAACGCCGTAAGGCTCGGGAACAACCGTCTTGTCCAAGACCTCACTCCCGCGCTGAATTTCGAGGTGCAGCGGTTGATTCGGACTGAGGCTCACCTGGGGGTCGACCTGCTCCCAGGTCGGATTCTCGATGCCATCAATTCTTGAGATACGATCGCCAGGTTGTAAACCGGCCTTGGCCGCCGGCGTGTCCTGCAGGACCCAGCCAATAACGGCCGGCTTATCCAGGAAAATCGGGTACTCGTAGTGCACCATGTAAACCAGCATGAGCAACGCCACCGCCAGCACGATGTTCATGGCCGGTCCCGCAAAGGCGATGACGAATCGCTGCCAACGAGGATGCGACAGGAACTCACCCTCATCGCCGGTACGCTCATCCATGGGGTTTTCCCCGCTCATCTTCACGTATCCGCCGAGAGGAATGGCACTGATGCGGTAGTCGGTCTCAGCCTTGCGGAACCCTAGCAGCCGGGTGCCGAAGCCAATCGAGAAGACTTCGACGCGAACACCAAAGTATTTGGCTGCCGCGTAGTGGCCGAACTCGTGAATCAGAATCATGAACCCGAGCACCGCGGCCATTGCCAATAGGGAGATGAAGAAATGTTCCATAAACAATTAATCCCCTTGCGACATCACAGAGGCGGAATGCGGCAATGGGGGATTTGTACGAAGAGCCTCGATGAGCTTCGAGGCGCTCTGCCGAGCCGCAGCATCTGCCAGTAGTACTTCCTGTATAGATTCAAATTTTCGGTTTGGAGTTTCAGCCAGCACGCCTTCAACTACTTTCGCTATGTCTGTGAATCGGATGCGAGCGTCCAGAAAGGCGGCAACCGCAACCTCATCGGCAGCGTTCAAGGCCACCGGCTTGGCGCCGCCGGCCTGGGCAGCTTCATAGGCCAGACCGAGACAAGGAAATTTATCCATATCCGGCGGACAGAAGTCGAGATGACGTAAGTCGCTGACTTCAAAGCGCAGCTCCGAAGGTATTCGTTCAGGGTATGTCAAAGCGTAAAGAATCGGCAGCCGCATGTCGGTAACGGAAAATTGAGCAAGTATGCTTCCATCCACGAACTCGACCATAGAATGGATTGTGGACTGTGGATGCACGATCACTTTCACTTGCTGGGGTGGCAAGTTGAACAAACGACAGGCCTCAATGACTTCGAAACCTTTATTCATCAATGTGGCCGAATCGATCGTGATTCGCCGGCCCATTTTCCACGTGGGATGGTTCAAAGCTTGTTCCACTGTGAGAGAAGCGAACTTCTCCTTGGGAACACTCAGAAACGGTCCGCCCGAAGCGGTCAGCCAAACGCGCGTGACCTCCTCCAAGCGCCCGCCCCGCAAACACTGGTGCACGGCGTTGTGCTCGCTGTCAATCGGCAGAAGCGGTTTCGCTCGCCGGCGGGCCTCGGCTGTAATCAGCTCTCCCGCCGCGACCAGACATTCCTTGTTGGCCAATCCGACCGATTTTCCTGCTTTGACTGCCTCGTACGTTGCTTCGAGGCCAGCCACGCCGACAATCGCACTCACGACAAAATCAACCGCGGAGTGCGTGGCAGCCCGAACATTGCCTTCCGCTCCATAAACCACCTCGATTCGGGAGAGACCCTCGGCTTTCAACTGTCCTCTGAGCCGGCCCGCATCCGCTTCGGAGGCAACGGAAACCAACCGAGGCCTCCATCGGCACGCCTGCTCGCGGACGGTGTCAATGTTACGACCAGCTGCCAGGGTCACTACTTCGAAGCGATGGGGATAGCTCTCAACCACGCTGAGCGTGCTACGGCCGATCGATCCAGTCGAGCCCAGGATGGCAATACGTTTCATCGGAGACTTTCATCGGAAGGACAGCAAGATGACGGAACCATCCCTGGTTGCTTCAGCTGTGTCCCTTGCTGGTGATTTTAAACTAGGCGAGCACGCGTACCGCCGCGTAGTACCAAAGTACGGGGGCGGCAAAAAGCAGGGCATCAATGCGGTCGAGCATGCCGCCATGGCCGGGCAAAAGTGCTCCGGAATCCTTTACCTCAGCCCCGCGTTTGATAAGGGATTCCAACAGATCTCCCAGCTGTGCTGCCAAATTGACGGCGCCCGAAAGAGCAACGATGGGCCACAAGGATGGCTTCTCGAGAGAAAACATCCCATCCCGCGGCTGAATCAGGTGCAAGCTCAAGAAAAATTGGCTAATTTCGCGCGCGTGGTCGAAAATCAGAGCGCCCACGCTCAGGCTGGCGAACAATGAGGCGGCCGCGCCCTCCCAGGTTTTTTTCGGGCTTACGCGTGGCGACATCGAGTGGCGGCCGAGAGCGCGTCCGATGAAATAGGCCAAAATATCGCCAGCCCAGACGACCAGCAACAAATAAAACAGGTAGAAAGCACCCGCCCACTGCTGACGCAGCTGCACGAGGAATCCCACGGGCAGCGCTATATAGGTAAAGGCTAACGTAGACACCGCCGCCGCCGGCAGTGCCTCGCGCAGACTGCCGCAGGTCATGCCAACGGTGAGAAAAATGAATGGGGCCAGCGCGGCGGCAAATGCGGTACTGTAGACAAACCCGGCAGTTGAGAGAAGAGGCTTCTCGATTCCCCCGGCAATTGCCAGGGCAGCAAAGTAAACGCCGTTGTAAACATAGGTCGCCGAGAAGAAAGGGCGGACATGATAATGTTGCGACAGGCTTAGGAATTCTCGAGTGGCCAGCACCACCACCAGCGCGGCAAAGGCCGCGAGCACCCACACCGGCGCGCGCAAGACGAGAAACAAAACGACCGGAACCAGAACCACGGCGGTTGCCACGCGTTTGACCAGTTCGAAGCCGCCGCTATCCGCCATGCGATTGGGGGGAAGCGCGGCTGCCGTCGACCAGTCCGCCGTAGCGACGCTCGCGTTTCTGGTACTCGGAAATGCCATCGAGCAAGTCTAGGCCGCGAAACTCTGGCCATAACGTGGGAGTCACGTAAATTTCGGCGTAGGCAAGCTGCCACAGCAGAAAATTGCTCAGCCGCATCTCCCCGCTGGTGCGGATCACCAGATCCGGATCGGGCAGATGTCGAGTGTAGAGGTTTCCCGAAATGGCGGTCTCATCGACCGTGAGATGGTCGACTCCGCCATTGTTGATTGCCGCTCTGATCATTGCGCGCACCGCATCGACAATCTCCGTGCGTGCACTGTAGTTCAGCGCCAAGGTGAGCACCATGCCTGTGTTGTTGGCCGTAGCGGCTCGTGCCCAGTCCATCCGCTCTTGAACTTTCGTCGGCAACTCGTGCTGCCGGCCAATGTAATTAAGGCGAATATTGTTGCCGTTGAGGGTCGGTACTTCCTTGGTCAAATAACGGCACAGCAGACTCATGAGGTAGTCGACTTCGCCGCGGGGGCGGCGTTTCCAATTCTCTTCCGAAAAAGCGTAAAGAGTCAGGGCCGGAATGCGGATGCGCGCCGCTGTCTCGATCGTTGAGCGTACCGCGGCCACGCCAGCGCGGTGACCGGCCACTCGGGGCAGATGCCGCCGCCGCGCCCAGCGTCCATTTCCGTCCATAATGATCGCGATGTGTTGCGGGAGCCGCTGAGGGTCGAGCCGCAAATAAACTTCCGCTTCTTTGCGATCCAGGCCCGCGGGGACTGTTGGCTGCAAGCTACCCTCGACTAATCGTCCACCACTACCGGCTAAGCCAGTAGCTTGTGCTTCCAGGTGACACTTTTCCGCGCGTCAGCGGCCCTCAGGCGACGGAACCCATCGGCCTGATCACCTGCCGCCTGATTAACGCGGGATGTAACTCGGGCTCAACCTGCTCGACTACAACCTGGCCACACGCGAACAAAAAGCAAATAGAACCGCCCTCTGTCGGTTGGTGCTGACCGGGAAGTGCTGAAAATGAAGCTAACACAGCACTTTGAGGAATAGCAATTACCCTACATCTCTTCCGACTCAGTTGGAATCAACGTAACTGCCAATCGTTCAACGCCACGCAAGGCAACCAAGGAGGCCGGTACGCCGGGTGATAAATCGGCGAGTATCCGGTGAAGCGCGTCAATCCCGCCTATGGTCTTTCCGTTCATTGCAACCAGAATGTCTCCCGGGCGAAGGCCCGCCCGCTGAGCGGGACTGTCGTTCTCAATGGCATTGACCATTACGCCGGTTTCCTCCTCAAGGTCATGGAAGCGGACCAACCGCCGGTGCAGTGGTACGTTTTGCGCGACCACACCGATGTAGCTGCGCCGAACATAGCCGTCGCGCAGCAGGCGGCTGGCGACAAATTGTGCCGTATTGATTCCGATAGCAAAGCACAGCCCCTGAGCCATCATGATGGTCGCCGTATTGACTCCCGCCACGCGGCCGTCGGAAGTAACCAGCGGCCCGCCGGAATTGCCCGGGTTCAGCGCTGCGTCGCTCTGGATAACATCCTCAATCAGCCGTCCCGACTGCGAACGCAAGGAGCGACCGAGGGCGCTGACCACGCCGGCAGTTACGGTGTATTGGAAACCATAGGGATTACCGATAGCGATGACAAGCTGGCCAACCCTGAGGTGCTGCGAGTTGCCCAAGGGAGCGGCCACCAGACCGTGGCCGTCAATGCGGATCACCGCAAGATCGGTCGCCGCATCGTCGCCCACAATCTGAGCGGGAAAATGACGGCCATCGTTTAGGGCTACCTCGATGCGGCTCGCGCGATGAAGGACATGGCTATTCGTCAGAATCAGCCCGTCAGGCGTGAAGATAAACCCCGATCCGCCGGCGCGCGACTCGCGCTCTCCCCGGCGCGTGGTAAGCCGTTCGATTACATCGATTTTTACAACTGAGGGGCTGACCCTCTCAGCCGCCGTGACCACCGCTCGCGAGTAGGCGTCGAGCGGGGCATCATCGGGTTTCTGGCTGGTCGGAGCCGTCGCTATTCCTGCGACGGAGTTGCCCGAAGAGCAGCCTGAGGAAAGAAAACTCGCCTGAGAATTCATGCCACATAGATGAAAATCAATGAAGCAACGATTCATCCCCGGCCAGCCGGGGGAGACCGTCCCTCGCGAGTACCGCAAGGGCGTTTCGATCGCCTTGCCTCGCGAAGATGACTACCCGGAAGAAAAAAACCGGGGCCGGAAGGCCCCGGGGAGTTGGCTGGTTTGCCCGGATAAACTCTAATCTCGCTAAACCGCCTGCACCATCAGTCCGTACGCCAGCTCACGACAACCTCGGCATTACGGGCGATGAACCAGAGTGCCAAGTGGCGAAATGCCGCCCAGGCTGTTCAGGCGCTGCGCCGCGGCCGCATGGTTAAATCGCGAATCTGTGCCAGCACGCTCGACATCTGCATACCATTCAGCTCGGAGACGAAGGGCAGCAGCTCCGCGATAAATTGGTCTTCAATCAGGTCGCGAATTTCTTCCCGGCGATTGCGTTCGCCGCCGCTCAATAGGTCGGGAACGGTGACTTGCAGCGCGCGCGCCAAGCGCTCGAGCGAGGAAAGCGTGGGCGTCGCCTTCTCGTTCTCGATTTTCGAGACGTACGTCCGGGGCACGGCCATGCGCGTCGCCAGCTGCCGCTGACTAAGCCCATTGCGCAGTCGTAACGAACGGATTGATGCCGCCAAGTTCAGATGGCCCGGCCCATGTGGTCCGGGCAGAGCTGGCGGCGCCGGAGCAACGGTTACGATTTCCGGCTCGTCGTCATCGAGCGAGATATGACAGCGACGGCACAGATTGTTGCTGGTTCTGAACTGAACTAGAAGACAACGGTCACATCGAACAACTTCCCTGGAATCTACAGGGGCTAGGGTTGTGGCCATCAGGTTGTGGGAGTTGCCAGAGCTGGGCTACTCCGCAAACCGTGGGGAGATACGGTGTTGCAGGCTCAATGTGAGACAGCCAGCCTGTGGAAGTCAAGGGAATTCTTATAGTAAACAGTACGTTAGTCCGTGAAACGGCAGCACGATCAGGGCTATATTAGCGCCGCAGTGCGGGTCCCAGCATGCAAAATCGCGAACAGGCGTGGTGTTTACTAACTGAGTTCACCCAATCAGAAAGCTTGCGCAAACACGCCTTGGCAGTCGAAGCGTGTATGCGCGCTTATGCCCGCAAGCTGGGCGGTGACGAAGAACTGTGGGGGATCGTGGGACTCCTTCACGACTTCGATTACGAGAAATACCCTGCCCGCGAAGCTCACCCCTATTGCGGAAGCGAAATTCTAAAGCAGCGTGGCTACTCCGACCAGGTCCGCAGGGCGATCATGTCGCACGCCGAGTACACCGGCGTGACCCGGGACACGCCGATGGAGAAGGCCCTGTTCGCCTGCGATGAATTGTCCGGTTTTATCACCGCTGCCGCTCTGGTCAAGCCCAACAAATCTTTGGCCGAACTGAACGCAAAGTCGGTAAAAAAAAGAATGAAGGATAAAGCTTTTGCCCGCAGCGTGAACCGCAACGACATTACTCAGGGTGCAGCTGACTTGGGCATTGACCTCGAAGAGCACATCGAGTTCTGTATTGAGGCCATGAAGCGAGTCGCAGCCGATTTGGCCCTCGACGGACGAGCCGCAGACACTCAGGCTATCTAGGATCGAAATAGGAAGCTGAGTCGCCCCCTCCTGCCCGCTGTCCCGCTCGCCGCAGGCTCTTGAATTTTCTACCAGAGCCTGTTTATTTAGATCTCCGCGGTGCCGGCCGGTCTGTCAGAGTAAGCAGTCCGCGATTTCTCCGCGGGCGATCACATCGGCGATGCGCGGCAGGTCGTCGTACATGATACGATCCCTGTCTAAGGCGGGTGAAACGGCACGCACCGCTCGATAGGCGGCTGCGAGCCGCTTGGAAGTTTTCAGCGGAGCGAGAAAGTCCAGCCCTTGGCAGGCTGCCATAGCCTCGATGGCCAGCCCATGGCGCGTGTTCTCCACGATGCGCTTGAGTTTGGTCGAGGCGTGCATCCCCATCGAGACATAGTCTTCCTTATTGCCCGAGGTAGTAATGGAATCGACCGATGCCGGATGCGCCAGCACCTTGTTTTCACTCACTAAGGCGGCGGCGGTCACCTGCGCCAGCATGAACCCGGAATTCAGCCCCGCGCCGGCGGCGAGAAACGCGGGCAAGCCTTCGTTCAAAGCCGGGTTAACCAGCCGTTCAAGCCGGCGTTCACTGATCCCGGACAGTGCTGTGAGCGAAACCGCCAGAAAATCCAGCGCGAAGGCCACGGGCTGCCCATGAAAGTTGCCGCCCGAGAGAATGTCACCCTGCGGGGGATTGAGCACAGTTCCGGTTGAGCGGTCACCGAGGGTGCGGGTATGCGCAAACACCAGGGGATTGTCGACAGCCGAGTTGACCTCTCGCTCCAGCACCTCCCTGGAATGACCGAGGGTGTCGCGCACCGCACCATGGACCTGCGGCATGCAGCGCAAAGAATAGGCATCCTGCACCCTTTGGCAATTCCGGTGCGACTCACGAATTTCGCTGCCTTCGAGCAGCTTGCGCAGATTGGCCGCCGTATGAAGCTGGCCGGGATGCGGACGGGCGCGGTGAATGCGCTCGTCAAATGCCACGTCGGTTCCACGCAGCACGTCGAGAGTTAGCGATCCAATCACGTCTGCCGAATCCACCAGCATCTCGGCGCCCAGCAGGCTCAGCGTTCCCACTGCCAGCATGCCTTGCGTACCGTTGATCAGCGACACCGCCTCTTTAGCTTCGAGCACCAGCGGCACGATCTGGGCCCTGCTCATTGCCTCTAGAGCGGCGATGCGGGTACTGTTGTTTCCCAGGCACTCTCCCTCGCCCATCAGAACCAAAGCCAGATGCGCCAGTGGGGCGAGGTCGCCGCTTGCACCTACGCTGCCTTGCGACGGAACGAAAGGTGTTACGCCTCGGTTCAGCATCTCGCACAGGGTGTGGATGACCAAGACTCGGACCCCGGAAAAGCCCTTGGCGAGAGAATTGGCGCGCAGCAACATCATGGCCCGCACTTCGCCCGGCGAGAGCGGCTCCCCTACTCCGAAGGCATGTGAGCGAACGAGGTTTACTTGTAGTTGGCGAATCTGATCTGCCGGGATGCGGACGTCACTGAGTTGTCCCACCCCGGTGGTAACGGCATAGGCGAGTTTGTTGCCGGCGACGAGCGAGTCAACGACGTCCCGCGCTCGCTCGACCCCGTCGCGTGCCTCGGGGGCCAGAAGCACCGGTCGTTTCTCGACCGCCACCTCGCGCACCGCTTCGAGCGTCAGATCATTCCCGTTGATGTGGAGCGCCTTCACTCCCCGTCTCCCTGCCAGCTTCTCTCGAAAGGGCTCCCTCGAATGCCTTCATGTACTTTTCCGGGATGGGACGCCTCATCATGTTTGCGTCGATTACGATGTGGGTAGTCTCTGCTTCGGCCAGCAGCATGCCATCGCGCGCCCGAACGGCTTGGTAGGCGAAGTGAATGACCGATTCCCGCACATTCTTGAGGTAGGTGCGAATCACAACTTCGTCGTCATAACGCGCCGGTGCCTTGTAGCGGCAGCGGGCGTCGACCACCGCGATAAAACATCCGTCGACCCGCTCCATCTCGCGATAGATGAATCCAAGCTGCCGCAACAATTCCACCCGCCCGACCTCGAACCAGATGAAATAATTCGAATGATAGACGACGCCCATCTGATCGGTCTCGGCATAACGCACGCGGATGCGGGTTTCCGATTGGGCAGCCCGATCTTGCGCCTCAGCCATGGTCATGGCGGACTCCACCGCGGCTTGCGCTTCTCGAGAAAGGCGCTAACCCCCTCGCGAAAATCGGCGGTGGTACGGATGCGGGCATTGTCCTCAATCGCTTCCGCCATTTGTTGATTTAGCGAGCTGGCAATAAAGCCGTTGATCAGCTTCTTGGTGGCCGCAACTGAGGTTGGGCTGTTCTCAAGAAGCGCGTCGGCCAACTCCCGGGCACGGTCGAGCAAGCCTTCGGGCGGGATCAATTCATTGACCAGCCCTAGGCGATGCGCCTCGGCGGCATCAAACAAACGGCCCGTCAGCAGCAGATCGCGGGCAATCTTGTGCCCGACTTGCCAGACCAGAATGGAGGAGACAATCGCCGGCACAAATCCGATCCGTACCTCCGTGTAGCCAAACTTAGCTTCCGGGACGGCCAGTGTGAAGTCGCACATCGTAGCCAGGCCGGTGCCCCCGGCAATGGCCGCTCCATTCACGGCGGCGATGGTGGCTTTCGGGAAATCATAAACCCGCCGGAACAGGTGCGCCATGCGCGACGAATCCTTTACATTCTCGTCATGGGTTTTTCCCAGCAGCAATTTCAGCTCCTCCAGGTCTAAGCCTGCACAGAAGGCCTTACCTCGGCCCGTCAAAAGCATAACCTGAGCTGGCGATTGCTCAATTTCCCCGAGCGCAGCCATTAACTCATCGACCATTTGAAAGCTCATGGCGTTGCGCTTGTCGGGGCGGTTCAGGAATAAGGTTGCGATGCGAGTGTCGATCGAGAGCTCAAGTGTTCGGTAGTTCATCGCTAAGCACCCAAGCAATTCGAGAGGCGATCACCCAGACTGCTGAGCCGTTTTAATCGGCCGCCGATGAATGCCGATAGCGCGCGCCCAGTTCTGCCGACACACGCAGCAGCGTCTCCAAAGGTTTCAGCCGAGGGAGCTCCGCCCCACACTGCTCAAGAGTTGCCATCACCTTTTCCGTTGCAATATTACCCACCAAGGCATCATGCGCGAAAGGGCAACCCCCCAAACCTGCCAAAGCCGAATCAAAGCGGCGGCAGCCGGCCTCGTAGGCGGCAATCACTTTCTCCGTCGCCTGTTCGGGCCGACTGTGCAGATGAACCCCAATTTCGAGGTAATCGTAGTTCCTGCGCACGGCTGAAATCACTTTACCGATTTCCTCGGCCGTGGCCAGGCCCACCGTATCGGCCAATGAAATCATCTGAACTCCTTCCGATTCGAGCAATCCCACCGCCTCGACTACCTCGTCGATGTTCCAAGGGTCGCCGTAGGGATTGCCAAAAGCCATAGAGATGTACACCACCACATCCAACCCCGCAGCTTGTGCCTGGTTTTCGATTTTCTCGAGCTCCTCGACGGCATCTTCGAGGCTCTGCCGCTGATTGTTTTCGAGGAATGTGGGCGAAACCGAGTAGGGAAAACCCAGCGTACGCACACCCTTGCTGCCGATGGCCCGTTCGGCCCCTCTTTGATTGACGACGATGCCGATGATCTCAACCTCCTCGGGAGGATTAAGCTCTTTAAGCACATCTTCCGAATCCGCCATTTGGGGAACGGCGGCGGGCGACACAAAGGAAACCGCATCAATGTGTTTGAAGCCGGCGCTGATCAGAGCTTCGAGATAATCGATCTTAATACGGCTGGGGATCTGGCCTTTGAGCCCTTGCCATGCGTCACGCGGACACTCGATCAATTTAACTGTTTCCGACATTCGAGCCTTTGAACGCCTGCCGTATCCAGTGACTGGTCAGCCCAAGGCGAGCCGCCTCGCCACTACTAAGTTTGCAAGACTCCCACCTTAAATTCCGGCACATCTGGATTCAGAGCGGCAGCCTCAAGCGCCTGCACGATGGCCTCGCGCGTCTGGAGGGGGTCGATAATCTTATCGATCCATAATCTGGCAGCGCCATAGCGGGCATCCATCTGCTCGTCATAGGTCTTTTTCACCGATTCATAGAGTTCCGTTTGTTCAGCGTCGCTGAGCTTTTTGCCGCCGCGCTCGAGCTGCTTGACTTTAATCTCCACCAGGGTTGCGGCAGCTGACTCGCCACTCATCACCGCGTATTTGGCGGTTGGCCACGCGAATAGGAAACGCGGATCGTACGCCTTGCCGCACATGGCGTAATGCCCCGCGCCAAAAGAGCCGCCAATCACAATGGTGATCTTCGGTACCACGGAATTGGATACCGCGTTCACCATCTTCGCTCCTGCCTTGATGATGCCAGTCCATTCGGCATCGCGCCCCACCATAAACCCGTTAACATCGTGAAAGAAGACCAGTGGGATCAGGTTCTGGTTGCAATCCATAATGAAGCGTGCCGCTTTTTCCGCCGATTCGGTGTAAAGGACGCCGCCGAACGCCATGCGCTTGTGGCCTTCATGATCGACCTGCTGCGCGTGCAACTTCTGATTGGCGACGATTCCCACCGCAAATCCGCCAATGCGCGCATATCCGCATAGGAGAGTCTTTCCGTATTCGGCCTTGTACTCGTCAAAACGGCTGCTGTCGACGATACGCGCCAGAATCTCGCGCACGTCGTAGGGCCTGGATGGGGACGTGTCGTAGATGCCGTAGATTTCTTCCGCCGCCATGGCCGGCGGCTCGGGTTTTTTCCGATCCCAAGGCGATTGTCGCCGGTATCCCCAGCGGTCCACCAGCGAGCGAATGCGCGCGATGCATGCTTGGTCATTCGGCTCACGGAAATCGGCTGTCCCACTGATGGCCGAGTGCATGGCCGCTCCCCCCAGTTCCTCGGCTGAATATTTTTGGCCTATGGCCGCCTGCACCAGAGCGGGTCCGGCGAGAAACAGCCCGCTGCCATCGGTCATCAGCACGTGGTCGCACATGACGGGCAGATAACCGCCTCCGGCTACACACATTCCCATGATGGCCGCGATCTGCGGAATGCCGAGGGCGGACATTACCGCATTATTGCGAAAAATGCGCCCAAAATCGTCCGTGTCGGGGAAAACGTCCTCCTGCAGAGGCAAGAAGACCCCGGCCGAGTCGACCAAATAAATCGTGGGAATACGATTTTCAATCGCGATATTCTGCGCGCGAATGACTTTCTTGCAAGTCATGGGAAAGAATGCTCCCGCCTTTACCGTGGCGTCGTTGGCGATGAGCATCAGCAAGCGCGTATGTACCCGGGCCAGCCCACAGATGACCCCGGCGGCGGGCGCGCCACCCCATTCCTCGTACATGCCGTCGGCCGCGTAGACTCCCAGTTCAAAGAAGGTACCGGGATCGGCCAGCAACTCGATGCGCTCTCGCCCGGTTAAGCGGCCTTTGCGGTGTTGGCTCTCGATTGCCTTCGGCCCGCCACCCTCGCGAATTCTTTCCTCCTCGTTGTGGATCACCGATACCAAATCGGCCATGACGCGCATATTCGCCTCATAACGGGCCGAGGTCGGGTCCACACGGGTTGTAAGCATGTTGTTTAAGACCAAAGTGCCGGCACCTGCCTGATCTCTGTAGTTCTTCATGCGCCCGCAAAGGGAACGTTTACGGTATACCAGCCAAGCGGAAGAGAGCAAACTGACAGCAGTTGGGAGCTCGGGCGGGGACAGCTGGGGACGGGAGATGCCAGTCGGCTCCCGCCGTGGGGAAGGGGACGAGCGCGATCGCCTCTCAGCGACACGACTGCGAGATCGACTGAGCCAAAGGATCGCCGGCCAAGCTATCAATGAGCCCGAGGGCAAGCGCCTGCTCAGCCGAAAGCCTGGTGGCGCAAATGAGCAGTTCGACGGCCGTGGCACGGCCTATCAGGCGCCGAAGCCGCTGCGTCCCACCCCAGCCGGTCACCAAACCCAAGCCCGCGCCCCGATGTCCGAATACGGCGCGCGGGGAGGCGATGCGGCGAGCACACGCAAGCGCGAGGTCGAGTCCTCCGCCCATGCAGTAACCCTCGATGGCGGCATACACGGGGGCGGGAAAGCACTCCACCTGCTTCATAAGATCCTGCCCCTTTCTCGAAAATTCATATGCCTCAACGGCAGTGAGCTCTTGAACCTCGCACAGATCGGCTCCTGCCGAAAAGAATTCCTGATTGCCGGCGATGATGAGCGGCCTGGACGAGCCAGCCAGCTCCCGCACAAGATCGAGTAAGACTTGGACCAAAGACTGGGTCAATCGATTGGTATGATCCGGAGATAGGAGGCGCACAATGCGAAAGCCTGACTCACGCTGCACGCGAAGCGAAGTTCTAGCCACGTGCCGATATTTTCTGGACGCAGGAGCAGAATCCAACGATGGTCTCGATTCCCGGTGATGCAAGCCCGAACTCGTCGCGCCCGCGACCCGCACTCACCCCCCTACAATTTGTGCGTTACCCGGCCGTGGGCACCCCTCGTGGATTGACGTTCGCGCGAATGAATTTCACGATCTGGTCCATGGCCGTCCCAGGCTGAAAGATCTCAGCCACGCCCGCATTCTTTAAGCCCGCAACGTCCTGATCGGGAATGATGCCGCCGACCAGCACCACTACGTCCTCCATTTTGTTTTGCCGCAGAAGCTCCATAACTCGAGGAACGATGGCGTTGTGGGCGCCCGAGAGTATGGACAGGCCAATCACGTGCACGTCCTCTTGCAAGGCCGCGTTCACGATCATCTCCGGCGTCTGCCGCAGCCCGGTGTAGATCACCTCCATGCCGGCATCGCGAAGTGCGCGTGCAATGACCTTGGCACCTCGGTCGTGGCCGTCAAGACCCGGTTTGGCGACGAGCACCCGGATTTTTTGTGCAGTGGCCATGGCTGGTATTTAACCACAGAGCGTCGAGGGGCGCACCGCTCCAGCCCTGGGACAGCATCTGATGCTGCAGCGGACACTACAACGTCTTGATATCCATGCTTCGCCATAGATACCAGCAGGCGATACTTCGGTAAGGTGACCAGCATCGGGCAAGTTTTTCCATCTGCTGAGGCTTGGGCAGTTTGCGCTTGCGGTAGTGCTTTCGGATAGCCATTTGAATCCCCAAGTCCCCCGTGGGCAGCACGTCCAGGCGACGCAGCGAAAACATGAGAAACATATGCGCGGTCCAGACCCCAATGCCTTTGACTCGCGTCAACTGCTTGACCACGTCGGTATCAGCAAGCTCGGTCAGGTGCGCGAAATCCACTTCTCCCGCCTGGGTCTTTGCCGCCAAATCGCGCAGGTACGACAGCTTTTGCTTGGATAACCCTACGGCTCGCATGCTCTGTTCGGAAAGGTTCAGAATGCCCAACGGCGTGAGAGGTTCCCCGGCGAGACCGGTGAGGCGTTTGAAAATCGTGGCCGCCGCTTTGCCGTGCAATTGCTGATAAACGATGGCCTCCGCCAAGCTGTGGAACGCGGGCTCATCGTAATTCATGGAAAACGACCCGACGCGCTCAATAATCGAGCGAAGCACCGGGTCAGCTTTTTTCAAATGGAGGATGGCTCTGCGCATTCAGGTTCCAAACAATAGATGTGAGCTGGAGCAATTGGTTTCACAAGCTGGCGTAGCTTCGAGTGACACTCTGACAATGGCCTTTGCCGAAATTTTGAGCGTCGCTCATCCTGGAGGCCACCCCAGCTGGCGCCCGCCGAGCAGATGCACATGCAGGTGGAATACGCTCTGCCCGGCTCCGGGCCCCACATTGAGCACCGTACGATACCCGCCTTCGATCTCCCGTTGGCGCGCAAGCTTCGCTGCCACAATATGGCAATAGCCCACATCCACGGCATCCTCCGGCCTAGCTTCCTTGAGACCCCGAATATGACGTTTGGGGACGATGAGCACATGGGTGGGCGCCTGCGGATTGATGTCCTGAAATGCATACGTGTGCTCATCCTCGTAAACTTTTTTGGACGGTACCTGTCCTTGTATGATTCGGCAAAATAGACACCCTGCTTCGAAGTTCGACATCATAATAGTTTCCATGTTTCTGCTTTTCGCTTGCAAGTAGGTGCAGAATGCGGAGCGCTGGTGAGAGTCGGAAGCCGGCTCGGAGCTGGGATAGCCCGGGGACCTGCTGGCCGCCAGGACGGGCCGGATCGAGGTTTGAAACCGGAATCGAGAGCTACTCGGCTCGGTGACGACCGCTCGGTCGCAAGCCGATCGCAGGGTGCTGCGGGCTCACATCGGTCCGGGATGCCCAACACGCGCCCGGCAGTGGAGAAGCCATTCTTACCCAAAACGCCACCTCGCATGCTGGGATCAAGGCTACCCCGTGCCCGGCCTCACACTCTGAGTGGCTGCTGCTGACCCGCCACGGTTCAATGCTGACTCCAAAGTGGCGCGCAGCGGCAGACGAGGATCAATCCAATCGCACCAGGAAGACCGCGCCTTCGGGCGTCTCAGTTGCCCGTGCAATCTCTTCGGCGCGGTTCTTGTCGTCATCTCGCACGCGCACGCGTACCCACCAAGCTCCTGTGGGGCTGCTAAATTTCAGCACATGGGCGCTGTGATAGCGATTCGTCAGATGATCGGCCAAACGGCCAGCGGTTCTTGAAGAATTAAACGCCCCAATCTGTACAGCCCAGCGTCCTCCTATCTCTAAACGCGCGGGGCTGCTCATGACCTCAAGCTTCACGCGTGCAACTCCCGCTTTCCAAACGTCGACTTTCCGCGCGGCCGCCCATGACAGGTCGATCATCCGCCCCTTAATAAAGGGACCTCGGTCGGTAATGCGCACCAGCGCCGAATTTCCGGTTCTGAGATTCGTCACCCGGCATATCGATCCCAGAGGAAGCGTTCGGTGGGCAGCTGTCAAAGCGTTCATGTTGAAGATCTCGCCATTCGACGCGCGCCGATTGTGATAAGGCGGGCCGTACCAGCTGGCAAGTCCTGTCTCTGTATAAATTGCTTTTCGCTGGACAGCAACTTCTGGGCGCTCGTCGGCTGCTCCTGGTTCGCTATCGGGCCTGGTAGCGCCCTGTCCCCGCTGACCTTCGTCCTGACTTTGGCCTATGATTCCGGGTGGCGGCGGGACCCTCAGCTTAGCCGACTTCGAATGGCTGCAACTCGTTAGCAGGGAAATGGTAACCACAGCGAGGAAGATAACCACGCTGCTCTTCAAGGTCGCCTTTGCTGATCCAGATAGTCGGCAAATTTTGCCAGTTTGTCCGATGCTGCTCGCATCACCTTGGTTGAGTGTGCGCGCACGGCTGGCACCACTTCGTCGTTCAGATAGGCTATCAGTTCGGCGCTTTCTTTTTCGAGCTGATCGGCCATGTCGGCCAGCGACTTGTTGAGCCGCGCCGACGCTTCCTCCACCTTGCGGTCGAAATCGCGCATGCCTGCTCCTGAGGGCGAGGAATACAAAAAGAGCCACGCGAGTTACGGAATGCCAGGCCCGCCCATTATTCCGTTCTCATGGCGCAGGGTCAAGCCCGAGGCATCTCCGCTGGCACACCTTAGGACGATTCACCCCCCTGAACCTTTTCCGGTAAAATCGCGGGCTATGGCCGCGGAAAACATCACTTGCGCTGCATTTTGGTCGCGCTTCGAACACTTCTGGCTGCGCCCCATCGGGGGTGAACACAAGCCGACTGCCTGGATGGACGTGACTGGCGGGGAATCGTTCGCGCGTGTCTTCTGGCAAGAAGTTCAGGCCAAGCATGGGGGAGGGCAAACAAGGGGGGATACTTACACTGGGATCTACATTCTGCATATCGGGGAGCGACGGAAGGCACCTCGCTGGTCGCACCGGGCTGCCTGCTTGAGCTTATGGCAGCGGCAGCGCGAAAGGGACAGTTTCTTATGCATGCGGAGATGCCGGCCACCGCCGGCCACGCACAACCGTAGCGTCGGCTGGTACGCTCGGGACAGCGGTTCCGGCAGCTCAACTCGGGTGGGGAAAACAACGAAATTGACTTCTTGGCTCACGGCCGACTCGAACAATCCGGCTTCGCCTCGGCACTTTCGCCGTGCAGTCCTCGAGTGGTATGACAGGCAGCGGCGTGATCTGCCCTGGCGCGCCCACCGCGATCCTTATCGTATTTGGGTGTCGGAGATCATGCTGCAACAAACCCGCGTGCCCGTCGTTGGCTCCTACTACGATTATTTTCTCAAGCGCTTCCCCACGGTTGAAAAACTGGCAAGAGCGCGGCTCGATTCCGTACTTGCTGCCTGGAGCGGCTTGGGATATTACCGGCGAGCACGCTGCCTGCACGCCGCCGCAAAAAAGATTATCAAGCATGGCAATAGAGATTTCCCGGTTGCCGCCGACGATTGGCGTAAGCTTCCCGGGGTTGGCCGCTACACGGCTGCGGCGGTCGCCAGCATCGCTTTTCGACAACCGGTTGCGGCTGTCGATGGCAACGTCGAGCGCGTCTTGTCCCGTCTGGTGGGCAACCGCCTCTCCGGTGAGCGGTCGTGGCGCTTGGCCCAGACACTCTTGTCCGTCGCGCGGCCCGGAGATTTTAACCAGGCGATGATGGACTTAGGTGCCACGGTTTGCCTGCCGCGCGCCCCCGCATGTGGCCTGTGCCCCGTTCGCAACCTATGTGCTACCCGGGGGGAGCTCGGCGGGCGGAGGATACGCAGGCGACAAAAGCTCGAGGTTTCCTACGTCCTGAAGGTGCGCGGCGGATCTGTCCTGCTTACCCGCCGCCCACCAACATCAACTCTCATGGCGGGAATGTGGGAACTGCCTGAGATTCAGCCTGACACTGGCGAGCGGAAAGGCTGGCTTCGGCTGCAGCATTCGATTACCCGCACCGACTACTTGGTGCGGGTGTGTCGAAATGGCGAGGCGAGGCGGCAACAGGGCCGCTGGTTTCCCCACGGCCGACTCCGGCAGCTGCCCCTGACCGGTTTGACACGGAAAATCTTACGCCAGGCGGGCATCATCTAATGGCTTCAGATAACTAATATGGTCAGATGAACTGGCTAAGATCACTGTTTGGAGGAGGAAAGCGCATGCCTGCATTGATTCCTGGTACTCAAGCCCCCGAGTTCATCTTGCCCGCGATCGACGGACAACCGTGGTCGTTAAAGCAAGCGTTGGCCCAGGGACCCCTGGTCGCCGCGTTCTTCAAGGTTTCATGTCCGGTTTGTCAGTATGCCTTTCCCTTTCTGGAGAGAATTTTCCAAAGTTCCGCCGGCAAGAAGGTCACAATTTTGGGTATTTCGCAAGATAATCGGCGCGACACTCAGAATTTCGTTAAGGAGTTCGGCATCAACTTTCCCGTACTCCTCGAGGATACGTCGTCTTATCCGGTGTCGAATGCCTATCGCTTAACCAATGTGCCTTCTATCTTTTGGATCGCTTCTGACGGCGAGATAGAACTATCAAGCATTGGCTGGTCTCGTCGCGATTTTGAACAGATTCATGCCAAGGTAGCGGAACTGAACGGGGCCGCCCCCCAATCCCTGTTCCACCCCGGGGAGGAGGTCCGCGATTTCCGAGCCGGTTGAAGCTCGAAAAATTGATCCCGCGGTCGCGGGAAAAATTTTAACCTCCATTCGCGCGTGCGGAGGCCGCTGGCGAAACCTTGCCGCAGTCAAGTTTGCAACCTGCTTTCTTCCTCGTAAAATAGGCAAATCCCACCAGGAGCACAAATGCGGAAAAATTTGCTTGTCTTTTTTGCCGCTTTGCTGGTTGCTCTGGGCATGGCAGCGGGCTCGGCTCGGCGAAAAGCGCATCGGACCTCCGCTCAACTGCCCGCCGTTGCCGACTCGGCCCTGGGCAGTATCAGCCCCGAGCGCATTCGTGCGCACGTGCGCTTCCTTGCCGACGATCTGCTTGAGGGCCGAGGAACAGGCCAGCGTGGCGGCGACCTCGCCGCCGCCTATATGGCAACGGAGTTCGCCCTGGACGGGCTCAATCCCGCCGGCGACAACGGCGCGTATATGCAGAACGTCCCCATGGTGGGCGTCACGACACTTCCTGAGACCACGTTCACGTTGGTTTCCGACCAAGGCCAGTCGATCCCACTGCGATTGGCCGCTGACGTCGTGCTCTCGAACGAAACCCAGCAGAGTGAAGCTGACGTTGATGCTGACATCGTCTATGTCGGCTACGGAATCTCGGCCCCCGAGTATCATTGGGACGACTACAAGGGAACCGACGTTCGCGGCAAGGTTTTGCTCATGTTGGTAAATGAGCCGCCCTCCGACGACCCGAAATTTTTTAAGGGTAAAGCGCTCACCTATTACGGCCGCTGGACGTATAAGTTCGAGGAAGCAGCTCGCCGCGGGGCGGTCGCAGCGATACTGATGCACAAGTCGGACATGGCCAGCTACGGCTGGGAGGTGGTGCGCAATTCCTGGTCGGGCGAGCAAGCCTATTTACGCTCAGAACCAGGACCAAAACTTACCGCAGCATCTTGGATGCAATGGGACATAGCTCGCAATTTGGCCGCCACCGCTGGCAAAAATCTCGATGCCATGATGGCCGAAGCCCGTAAGCCCGAGTTTCGCCCCCTTCCCCTGACCGTCAAATTAAGGGCGCATATTATAAGCCGCATTCGACCCTTTGTAGCGAGTAACGTGATCGCCATGCTGCCCGGCTCGGACGCGAAACTCAAGAGCCAAGCGGTCATTTATACGGCGCACTACGATCACCTAGGTATTGTTCCCGGGCAAGCTGCTGACAACATCTACAATGGCGCCCTGGACAATGCCACCGGCTGCGGGATTTTGCTCGAAATCGCTCGCGCCTATGCGAGCGCCAAAGCTAAGCCGGCGCGCTCTATCTTGTTTGCCTCTGTGACGGGAGAAGAAAAGGGTTTGCTCGGCTCCGAGTATCTCGGAAAACATGCTCCCATTCCCGCCTCAAAGATTGTGCTGGATCTGAACTATGATGACGTGCCGCCGCTCGGCGTGCCCGAGGAGACCGAGGTGAGCGGCGCAGAGCGCACAACCTTCTACCCGGTTGTCGAAGAGACGGCGCGAGACTTCCGCCTGTCGATCCGCCCCGACGCCCGACCTGAAGCCGGCCATTATTATCGTTCCGACCATTTCAGCCTAGCCCGCCTGGGCATTCCTTCCTTTTCTATTAATGAAGGGATCAAATACAAAGGCCACGACAGCGCTTGGGGTATCAAGCAGGCCGAGGATTACACCGCTAAGCATTACCATCAGCCGAGCGACGAATACCATCCGGATATGGATTTCGCCGGCGATGCCGTTATGGCTCAATTCGGTTTCGCCCTCGGCTGGAAGGCGGCCAGCGAACCTGCGGCGATTGCCTGGTTGAAAGGCGACGAATTCGAGTCGACACGCGAAAAAAGTATGGCCGGCGGACAAAACTAAGCTGTGGCACCGAGCCCGGGCTCTGGCCGACAAGCACCTATTCCGCTTTCGAGCAAAGACCAGCATGGCGTCGTTCTTCATCGCCGCCACGGGCGAGCCCTTCGTTGCTGCCCTGGTAACCGAGGTAACCTACCGGCGCTAGAGTTAGCGTGTTAGCCTCGCCTGGAGTCCTGAAATCAACGATTTCTAAGGCGAGCCTGCAATCGGATCCAGATTCGCCCCCTAATTGACTGGATGCCACGGATCCCGATCTTCAAACGCGGTCTCTCGGAGGAAGGCATCGGTCCGCCTCGACTGCTTCGCTACACGCCCCGACTTATTCTCAAGGATATTGCCGCCGGCGTGGATAATCTTCGCCACGACGTTTATCTCAGTCCTAAATTCGTCGAGCAGATGCGCTTACAACTCGCGCGCCTGATAGCTCGTCACGGCAACGTCGAAAGCGCATTGAGTCCTGACCTACTTTCCCAAGGAAGCACTCCGTCCTATACGCCTGGGGCGCATCTCAATCGCAGATCAGAACCGGCGGAAATGAAAGTGCTGTTCAGTCAGCTTCATGTTTCTGCCCTCAACCGCGCCAAGGTTGCTAATAATCTTTCCGTGGATTTGCTCGCCCGTCTGGCCATCATCAAATTCCTGCGCGCCGAGTTGGTGTCGCAATTCGCCCAGGTGCTGGAACGCTGCCGCATGAGAATGAAGGCCTTCGAGGGCGTGCGCCAACTTAGCGGCCTCAAACTGCGGGAAGCTGTTGCCGCTTTCCAGGTGAGTAAGAAGGCGGTTTTGCGGCGGGCCAGTCAAGAACTGTTTCAAACTCTGCAGGAGATTGAAAAAGAGACGCTGGGACGTATGCGACGCTCCCTTTTTGGTAACCAGATTACGGCCGATTACCGCCTCTTCCTGCATCGCATGATTTTCACCGAGGATGCGCGCGACGACTACCTCAATGCCGAACATTACGTAATGCTGGGCAACTGGGACCGTGATGCGGATCGTTTCCCCCATATGCGCGAGATCGCCTGCACCTTCCTCACTTCCCTCAACCTTGGTCCTGAAGCCGAAGACCTGACCGTAGTCGACGCTTGGCTGAATGCGCCGGAGAACTGTGACGTGCTGGTGGCCGGCGGCAACCCGGATGTATCGACGGCTGAAGGACGCGCTCAGGAAGGGCGGCTTGCCTTCTGGCTCGAACTGCTTGACAGCGCCAAAGTGCTGGACGCGATTATTGCTTCCTATGAAGTTCTTCCCCTGTTGCCCGAGTACTCTCCTCGTATCAACGCCCAGCAGCTGAAAAACGGATTAATTTCACGCCAAGAATTCATCCGCGTCGAAAAGCTGATCGAAGAACATGGCCGACTTTCAACCGACAGCTTTCACGCTGCTGTAAATCGCGTCGCCAGCTGCCGCGGAAGTGAGCGGGCAAAAGTTGCCGGGCGTTTCCTGCGTGATTTTCTCCGCTACCATCGCGACCTACGCCGGCTGGAAGTGCTCAACGCTGCTCTGGATAGCGTAAACCTGATCGGCAACGAAAAAATGCGGGAGCTGTCCGCCGTCAACGGCACTCTCTACGAGTTCCTGCTACCCGAAGAGCAGCGCCCCGTTGCAGAGAAGGTGTTGCACCACGTCATCGTCAAAGCCGACATCCGCGATTCCTCGCGGCTTACCCGCTCGCTTCTCGAACGTGGCTTGAACCCCGCTTCTTATTTCAGTTTGAATTTTTTCGATCCGGTATACAAGCTCCTGCCGAAATACCGGGCAACCAAGGTGTTTCTCGAAGGCGATGCCATGATCCTGGCCATCTTGGAAAAAGAGGGGGAGTCGGGCTTGAGCGTCAGCCGCGCCTGCGTCCTCGGTCGCGAGATGCTGGAGATCGTGAACGGTTATAACCACCTGCTGGCCGGTGCCCACCTGCCCGTTTTGGAACTAGGTATTGGCATCAGCTTCCAGGATTCGGCTCCACTTTATCTCATGGATGGCGACCAGCACATCATGATCTCCGATGCGCTGAACGAGAGCGACCGCCTATCTTCCTGTAACAAGCGGGCGCGCAAAACCATCCAGGCTCTTGAAAGCAAGTTCCATGTCTATGCCTTGCAGACAGTCAGCGATGATGTCGCCGGAGAGAATGCGGACGATTTCTTGCTGAGCTACAACTTGAATGGCATCCGGATTAGCGAAGCCGCGTTCCAAAAGCTCAAGCACGAGATTTCCCTGCAAGAATGCCGGCTTGATCTCCCCTCCTTTTGGGGGAGCGAGGAATATCGCCTGTACAGCGGCTTGGTTCCAGTGGGGAATGATATCTTTCGAAAAATTGTGGTGCGCCAAAGCCGAGTTCCACAACTCGATCCCCGTACTTCGGCGTTCCTTCGTTGGACCGACCGCTGCTACTACGAAGTTTGTTCCAACCCTTCCATCTATGCCATGCTAGAAGAAACTTCCGCCGCCCGGGCATGACGAACCATGTCGGGCTGCACTCTGGTCAATCGCTAGCGCACATCCACAGCCTTGCGCATTTCAAACTTCCACGCTGGCTGACAGGTCACATAACCGGCGCGCTGGGTGACATCGGAATGCTGACTCTCACGCACCACGACGTAGGTGCGCATGCTGTAACAGACACTCACGTCCGGCTCGAAGTCCCATTTCTTTCGTGGAAAAGTTCGCGAGATTTGTCGATCCTGCGGCGATCGGAACAGCTCCAAATGGCTTCTTGCTGAGCGACTCTCGACCGAAGCCGTCGCATGTCGAAGGTCTTGATCACTCGCACCACACCATGCTGAACATAGAAGCAGCGAAAAACCAAGGACGCGGGGGACTCTCATGAGAGCACCTCCAGGACGAAATTATAGCTCCCGGGGATTAAGCCGCGTCTAGCGGGGATGGCGAGCGATAAGAGTCATTCAATCGTGTCCAGATCCAGACCCAAACCAAGAAATAGGAAAGGCCGCTGATCACATTGTGTGCGAGATTCCACGGGACCTGGGCGGCGAACAGGATATCTGATACGGATAGACGCAACGCATTGAAGCAAAACATCCCCATCGCCACTATCGCCATAAACCCAATATTCCAGATCACGGGGCATGCAAGATTCCATAGCAGCGGGACGGATCCGAACCAAACATCCACGAAGGTGCAGGGATTTTCATAGCGGTAAAGCACGCCTTTCCACATCACCGTATCGTTAGAAATTCTTTGTAGATGGATGCCGGCGAGGAGGTCGAGCCGGAGATTGGCTTCCGAGCTAAGAAAGCGAAGAGATTCCCAGCGAAATAAATAACTAACTGCCACCGCCAACGCAGCCAAGGCGAAGCGGATCCAGAGAGTTCGCCTCTCTGCTCCGCTCCGCTTGCATGGTGTGAGGAGGGAAGAGTTCTGTCGAGGAGGCCCAGGCATCTACTTAGAAAGGGCGAACCGCACTCTTCTTGCGCCGACTCACCTCCCACAGTGCGGCAAGGCCCAGGAAGGTGCCTAACGCAATCTCCCCACCACCTTTGCTGTTGCTGTTAGCCCCAGCATTGCCGTTCGCATTGGCATTTCCGCCTGCGCTGTTCGTGGTGCCCGTATCCGTCGTTGTGCCAGCGCCGGTGCTCGTTCCCGCAGTTCCTGAATTGCCCGAGGTACTGGAGCCGGTCTCGCCTGCGCTGCTTGCGCCGCTAGTGGATTGGCCGGGCGTTGCCGAAGTCCCATTGTTGCTGCCCTGGGTTCCCGGCGCCCCGGTGTTGCTGTTTCCCGTCTGTCCGTTCATCGAGCCGGTGCTCGAGTTTGTACCGGAACTCGAACCTGCTCCTGTTCCTGTCCCAGATTGCGCCATCACCCATGCGCTGGTCAGTATGAGGACGGCTAAAAGCTGGAGTAAACGCTTCATCGTGATCATCTCCTTTATATTTCACGTTGCCTCTCGGGCCGGCCGATCCGCCCAGTCGTGAGTCGTCTCGCGAACGAAGCTCTGGGAAGGATCTGCAAAACTCGAGTAGTAACCTCGAGTAAAGCAAGCCACACTGGGATGGACAATCAGGCGAAAACCGAATAAATGAGTGGCTCTTCCCGTAGTACCGCGCGCGAACTTATCCACCCAGGCGATGGTGTCGTTGGGGAAGGCGGATACTATACGTTCCTAACAGGACGTTGTGGGCAGATGTGAACAACACCGTCGTGAGCAGCTCCGTATTGGAACTCTGGTCATGGGAATGCGTAGATAAATTCCGGCCGATCATCGTTCACCCGGGGCAGGTTTCGACCGCGGCTTCGCAACGTTGCAGCTGGTCATCAGGTAAAGCCGAGTAGGGAAGAGCGTCTTCAGAATTCCCGTCGCGCGCAAAAGGGGATGGTGACGACCGCCTCCAGGTCGATTGCGCTGCCCGCCTTCAGGGCGGGTTGAAATTTCCAGTGCGACAGGGCCGCCCGCGCAAATTCGCCAAGGCGCTCATCAACGCTATTGAGCACACGCACATTCGTTACCGTTCCATCGCTACGGATGAGTGCGTAGAGTGTAACGTTGCCTTCGACCTGCGTGCGCATCAACTCTAGGGGATAACCGGGATCGACCTTACGTATTGCCTGGGGCGCCATCAGATCGCCGTCTTGCGCGCTGTTCTTTAATTCTGCAAAGCGGATGACCCAGCTGCCACCTGCGGAGTTGAGGTTTGGCATATTGAGTAGCATGGAATAAAACTTGCGGTCGCCGAACACTTGGCGTTCGGCAGCAGTAGGCGCAGAATTGCTTGGCCAGGCCCGACCCGCTGCGCGGTCCGCTCGTGGAGACCTGTTGAGCTCGGTTACCGAATCGGTCGAAACGGATATGTTGCTGTTGCCGCCTCTCGCGCCGGGAGGCGATGCAGAGCTTGGCTTCACCGCAAGCCCAGCAGGGAGATCGTATGGCGAGCCCCCCGCGCCCCGATCTCCATGATCACCGCGCGAGCGACTGCCATTTCTTACCTCAGGCGTCCCGGTCGCCTGCGGCCTTCCATCTGGCCATAGTTGAAAGGTGCCTCGCCGATTTCCGAAAGCGACGGGTGGAGCTCCTGCCACTGGATGTAGGGCGAGAGCGACGATTCTGTAGTTTGCATGACCCGGGCCTATAAGCGCAGGTGGTGGCGGCACAATTTCGCCCAATGGCCGTTCTTCCCGCCGAGTTGTCAATTCAGCGACAGCAGGGTTGGGAGGTGGCGGGACGATGCTTGTCCATGGATGCTCCCTGGCCACATCCACTCGGAGATGGAACGAGCGCTGTTCACTCAAGGACACTTGCGGTGCGGGCGGCACGATTGTCGAGTGGCCGGCGGGGATGTCATTCGTGCGGCGGATGTATCCCTGGACAGCTGGAGGGGGTGCGATCACCCGAGTTGCGGGCATAAGAACGTGTTCGCGCTTCGCAACTCGTTCAATAGTGGGCGCGGGCGGGATGATCGCGTTGACCGCAGGTGGGGGCAACGCCCGCCGGCTCACCGCGCCGATGGGCAGCATGGGAGCAACTGCCTTCCAGGCGATCACGTTGGGTAACGGAACGTTGCTCTTCAACTTGATTTCAGGCGGCGTGATTACCGTCTGGATCGGCTTATCTGCTCCCCGAGGCAGCGAGATTATCGCCTGCCTGGCCAATTTAGGATCACCCTTCACGATCTTAGGCGCCATTCTGCCGCGGGTGTCGAACGGTGGTAGATATTCGGAAGGCCGGAAATGGATTACCTCCGCCTTATAAAATATGGGCATCGCGACAATCTTGGGGCGAAGCGGCCAATGGCCGGAAACATTCCATAGGACTGCGATAACGACGGCATGAAAGGCGAACGATTGTAGAAAGCACCACCACGGCAAAGCCGAGGAGACGAACACGTCGGCCGCAAACCCGCCTAGCTGCCCCACCCGAGCTTCTCCATGCGCACCCCGGGAGAGCAGAACCTCGATAAGATTTTTAAAAAATATTTGGTGGGGAGGCTCATGTTTGACGAGTAGTGTCGGATCAAATTTGCTGGTACGGATCGGGGAGTCTGAAGAAATTCGAGAATTCTTTTTCATGGCCATGGCCCAAGAATTTCCTGATTATAGTTGAGCTCAGACTGACACGGTCCCGGGTTTCGCGGCTGAGGTGCGCCGCAGCAAAGCTGCGGCGATGAATGGCTCGATGTACCCTAAAGCGTCCTCATGAGCAGGTACATCGAAGGTTGCGCGAGATCCAACAACCCGGGATCGACTCGGGCATTCATGGTCTCTGGCCAAATGGTGTGCTGTGGTGGTGCGAGAGGCGACACGATAACGAAGAAGGTTATGACACGGGTTTGTTTAACACTTATTCCTTGTGTCCTGCTAGGCGGCTTATTTCTAGCAGCCCAGGAAAGCAAGGCGCCCGGCGAACCCCGTCCCCTGAAGGAAAATTATTCCGGCATGTACAGCTTCTTGCGGGAAGGCGAGTTCGTGCAGGTTACCGTAGAAGAAGCTCATGTGACAGGATTCGTCTCGCGCTACGGCGATCTGGAGAGCGATAGGGGCGCTTTCCTTGATCATTTCTTCAAAGACGGAAAACTGGACGGTAATAAGCTGAGTTTTGCCACGAAAACCGTCCACCGCGTCTGGTTCGAATTCATCGGAACCGTGAACCGCGGCCCCGGCAGGGAGCCCGGCGACGAAGCCTACTATGTGCTCAATGGCACGCTGATTGAGCACATGACCGATGCTGACAAAAAAACCTCATCGCGATCTCGTCAGGTTGCATTCAAATCTTTTCCCCAGGACTGACATCTGCGCCACAACAGAAGGAATGAGAGTAACTCAAGTGAAATGGTGCGTACGGGCGCTCGATGCTGCGAGCATCTCCCGGCTGTCATCGGCGGGAAGGACCATGGCAGGGACGTCGCGCCTGCGAGGCGACTTTCTGTGTCCGCTGGCCCTTTCATTCTGCTTAGGCAGAGCGAGCAGCGGCGTGGGCCGGAGCTCAGCGCGGATCTGCGATGAGCCTGTTACTGCCCTGCTCTTAGGGGAGAGATGAAGAAGCGGGCGGCTGTCTTGCTCCGCGATTCAGCACCCTCGCCGGCTCGCGACGCGTTCGTCAGGACATCGTCGGGCTTGGCTAACATCGCCGCCAAACCGCGAATCGAGCGGCTTATATCGCTGTCGTGGAGTATGAGTGGTTCACCGCGGTCAATTGCGGAGGCCACCGGGTGATAGCTGTTGGGCACCTTCCAAGCGACCTTGCAATTGGTCGCCTTTTGCACGTCCTCTTCGCCAAAACCGGCGATCTTCTTGTAACGGTTGAGGACGGCACGAACCTTGGTCTGGCTGCCAGTACCGTCGAGCCACGCTCGTATGCGGTTAGTGCTCCAAAGTGCCGCGACGTCGGTTTGCGTCACCAGCATGACCTCATGGGAGAGATTGGCGATTGTGTGGCTGATCTCATCCATGCGGCTGGACGAGTCCACCACCACGTATTGATAGTGAGTCACGAGGAGATCAAAAAGTCGGGCTAGTTCCGATGTGGTGGGAGACAAACTGGCGATCTGGTTCATACCTGCAAGCAAGTGCACATCGCGACGGCAGAGGGTAATGAATCCCTTTAGCAGCGCCGCATCCAGGCGGTGCAGGTTTTCGAGAGCATCGGCCAGGGTAAAAACTGGCCGCACATTCAAATGCAGGGCTGCATGGCCCAGGGTAGCAAAATCAACCAATAGCGTCGTCCCGTGTTCCTGCTGCAACGCCAAGGCGGTATTGACCGCGAGGGTTGTCGCTCCCGACCCGCCCTTGGCATTCATGAATAACAGGACACGGGCCCGCCCGGCAGCGTTGACGCTGCGAGCACGGGCGGACAGGAAACGGGCTAAGGCTTCCTGCAGGGGAAGAACATCTGTGGTCCGTTCCAGATATTCGCAGGCTCCGGCTCGCATCGCGGCCACAATGGTGGGTGGATGATCCATCTCGCCGAGGGCAAAAATAGCCACATCGTTGGTGCTGTTCTTCAGCAACTCAATGGTGCTGATGGCGCGCTGTGGATGGCCAGGATCAACGTCGATGATCACTACTTCTGCGCGTAAATCTTGGATTTGCCGAAGGATCGGATCAGTCGAGGTAGAGGGAAACGTGGCGTGGGTGAAGACAGTGCGGGCGGTGGTGGTCTCTTCTGTCCGGTGCTGAAGTACGGCCAGCCGATCTCGATCCTCTGCCAACAGGGCGACGGCTACGCCGTGCATGCCTTGCTCCTCGTTGCTGTCCTTTACCCTAGGCATGTTATGAGGATGTTGCCGCTCTGGCCAAGTGACTTCGGTAACTCGCTCAGATGTTGGCTGCCGGAGGTTCGGCACAAAAATGAATCAAGTCGAACTGGGAACTCTGGAAAGCGGCTCTTCCATTGCTTCCGACATTCTAAGCTAAGCAGGCCGGAATTGGAAAGAGCAAGGTCCCGCGGGCCGGCTTCAGACGTGGGGGATTGTCAGGAGCGCTCGTAGCGCGGGCCCTAAGGCACGGCGGCGGCATGGCGGCCCCAACCCCTTTGAGGGTCATTGGCATGCAATCTGCCGCTCCGCGTTTGCTTTCACCTCGCTCCTTTGCTCGCAGGAAGGCAGGTGGCCCGACCGGGTAAACGGCCGCTGCTCGCCTTCGACTGTATAAGGAACGCCGCCTCCAAACGTCTGTTCGTACCCGCGTAGGCCGATTCTGAGCTGTTCGGGACGCGGAGAAGGGCCGCATAGAGCTCCGCTTGACAACCGGCCTTTCAGTTACGTCGTAATGGGCTAGGGGGTGGGTCTTCGGCGAGTGCATGTTCGTGCAGGAGCGAAATACGTTCAAAATCGCTGGAAAATTGGCTTGCGGCTTGCTTTTCGGGTAGGTATTGATAACTTAGCAGTTCGATCGCCAAGCCAATCTTATTCTGGATCGCGTCCCGACGTGCCACTCGTAACACTTTCCCTCGGCAGCGCACTCGCATGCTCTCGGCCAGGGTGATCTCGGAAGGCATCAGCAGAGTGAGTTCGACGGCGGCACCCACGTCCACGACGCAGTCCGTATGAAGAAATGCTCCGCGTGCGCTCAGATCCTGAGTGAAGGCCGGTTCCTCGCGATCGCTTCCCTCCACCCGGAGGGAAACAGGGATTTGAAAATCGAAACGCTGCCGGCTGCGACGCTCGTGCTGCACGGGGGTATCCGTCATAGCGACTCCTTACCGCTTGCCAACATCTAATCAGCCTCGCCTGCTTCTATACTGGACCACACCGGCCTGGACGGCGAGTAGCCGAACTTTACCGCATTTTGTCCGCTTCGGGAAGTCGTAACTTGTGCCAGTCCATTCAAGTGCCCTCGGGGCTCGAGGGCCGACAGCGGGAGGATGCTGAGACTCGTAGTGGACCAAAAGAGCACGCTCAATTCCGCAGGCGAGATCGCCTCCCACTCGAGTCTAGGCAGCCGATTGCGGCTTACCCTGCGCGCTCTGCGCCATCGCAATTTCCAGCTCTTTTTTGGCGGCCAACTCATCTCCCTAACCGGCACCTGGATGCAAAATATCGCCCAAGCCTGGCTGGTTTACCGACTGACGGGCTCATCACTGCTGCTCGGTTCGGTGGGATTTGCCAGCCAAATCCCGGTCTTCCTGCTGGCTCCCCTGGGAGGGATAATCGCCGATCGCCACAATCGCCAGCAGGTAGTCATTGCCACCCAAACCGGTGCCATGATTCTGGCATTCGTCCTTTCTGCCCTCACCCTAACCCACACTGTCGAGGTTTGGCACATTTTCGTGCTGGCGACCCTGCTGGGCGTGGTGAACGCCTTCGATATACCGGCGCGACAGGCATTTTTGGTGGAGATGGTGGGCCGAGAGGATTTGATGAATGCCATCGCCCTTAATTCCTCTATGTTTAATGGCGCCCGCATCATCGGGCCGGCGATCGCCGGAGTGTTGGTGGCCAGCATCGGAGAAGGCTGGTGCTTCTTTGGCAATGGTGTGAGCTATATCGCAGTTATCATCGGGCTGGCACTCATGCACATCCAGGAGCGCCGAAGACCCCCCGTGGCCTCCCATTTCGAGCACATTATCGAGGGATTCCAATTTGCTAAGAAGGCGGCTCCTATCCGGGCTGTGCTTCTCCTCCTCGGCGTCCTCAGCCTGGTGGGTATGCCGTATTCGGTACTCATGCCTGTCTTCGCTGATCAGATTTTGTACGGCGGGGCACGCGGGCTCGGCATTCTGATGGGCTGCACCGGAATAGGCGCGCTGCTTGCCGCCCTCGTCCTAGCCGCCAAGTCCGGTCTCAAGGGCCTTAGCCGCTGGATCGCTTTTGCCGCCGCCGGATTCGGTGTCTCCATTACTTTGTTTTCCCTGTCCCGACACTTTTGGCTCTCGGCCGCCCTTTTGATTCCGGTGGGTTTCTCAATGATGCTGGAAACCTCCTCCTCGAATACCTTGCTGCAGGCAATGGTCCCGGATGAGCTGCGCGGGCGCGTTATGGCGCTCTACTCGATGATGTTCATGGGAATGGCGCCTTTCGGTGCGTTTTTCGGGGGTGCCTTGGCCGACCACATCGGTGCGCCAGTGACGATTTCAATAGGTGGAATCATCTCGGTGGGCGCGGCGCTGCTGTTTGCTCTGCGACTGCCCGCCATCCGCGTGGAGGCGCGGCAACTAATCCTGGCGCAAGCCATGGCTGGGGGGGAGCCGCCCGAAGAGATGACCACGCGAATGATGAACTAAGGATGGCGCCGTTGTCCTGGTGTTGTCGGAGTGTTTTGTTAATAGCCCCGCAGCGCCTTGGTTCGTTCTGCGATTTGCGGCGGGAACTCCGGAGCCCCCTGCGGCGGTTTGCCCTTGGTAATGGCCCAGTGTTCCAGCCAGCCCCGACCCTCGATGCTTACATAGGTATCCGGTAAGCTATAAGCCGGGTCCAATAAAGCCTGCTCGAGCGTGATAAACCGGTACCCGCGCTTGCGGATCAGTTGCAGCAGCTCGCGTAGGTGATCGGCCTCGAGCTGGCTGCCATGCAGCAGCAGAACCTGCCGCGGTTCATATCCAACCACATCGCGCGATAGCTGTTCGCAATACGCGAAGACCGCGTCATGATAGGAGAGGAACAGACGCACAACCTCCTCGAGGAGATTGTTATCCCCGCGCTTCTTGGCATCCTCGTACACTCCGGCAAAATTCCAGTCCCAGGCGTCAACCGTGACCGGCGCGACCAGGTAACCTCTTCGGCTGAGAAATGCCTCCGCTTTGCGCCTGGTCTCTAGGTCTGCCCCGGTATCGAGGTATGGATGCCGGAAGTAGCGAAGCTTCATTTTATGCTGCGCGAGCAACATGCGGATGACCGGCTCGCCCTGGATGACATCGTCCTCCCAGGCCTCGAGGCCAGAGCGGTTCAAGGACGTATGCTTGAAGGTGTGATTACCCAGTTCGAAGCCGGAATCAAGCCACAGGTTCAACGCTTGCATGCGTGCGTCCACCTCACCGCGCTTGTATAGTTTCACTTCATTTACGAAACCGACGGCCGGGGCATTGTCCTGACGCAGCGCGGCAAGGATCTTCGATGTCATCTCGGTGAGAGCGGCTGCAGTCATCGATTCTGCGCCAATACCCGGTAAGTCGTCGATGGTAATCGCGACCTGGCGATCCGCTGCTGCCTGCGTCGACGACGCTGGCAGGCGAAGGCTGAAGACCAGCAACATCATGCAAAGGCAATGCCTGCTCATTTTCACCGCTCCTTGCCTTGAATAATGGCCTAAGACTCGCAGCATATCGCAGTACTCTCTCCAATTCCAATCCGTCGCTGCGCGTTGAATTCCCTGTGTGGGCAAGGAACAGGAATATGTTAAGGGGCGGCAAAATGGCCTAAGATCCACGGCATGACAAAACAGAATTGGGAGGAGTTTGCGCGGGAATAGCTGACGAGAGACGCTAGAAATCCTTCAGAGAAGCAGGAGAAAAGATTCTCTTTTCCTGCAGACAAGCAAAAAGGACCGCACCTCGGTATCTACAACTGCTCGGACACCCATACTCCAGCGTCCTCATCCTCGAGCGGAAGTCCCCAGAATCCCTCTGCCGACCCTAGAAATTCAATTCCCACTTGAATCTCTCGCGGGCCGATCTCGCGTACCCAGACAACTTTGCATTTGGCACGTTTGTGCTGACGCTGTACTACGAGCACGTCTCCGGGTTCGACCAGCTCGCGGAAGGCGCCGAGCTTTGCCCCCAAACGGCTGACATCCAGCGTATGGACGGCGCTGTGGGTAGCTTGTGCATTGCCTACAGGTAAACTTTTGAGTGGTACCACCATCTTCTTTCGCCGCGCGGCACGCTTTTCAAATGTCGCTTTCATCGATTCTCTTCTCGGGCGCGGCCGGCACTCGAAGACTTGCGGCCACACGGCAAGCATAACCGGTCTAGCCGGGGCTTTGAATAGCCCAAGCGTTCGGTTACCAATGTAATGTGTTTCTCACGCCCCTCAAGATGCGCTACTTCCCACGCTTAAGCACATCCCAGATTTTCGGGCGCGGACCCATAGAGTAGGAAAACAGGCCATCGGTTCCTGTGGCCCGCACATCGGAATGAGCCTCAGAATGCTCCTCTTCGTCTTGGCTCTGGGTCTGGCTCGAATCATCGAAATGAGAATCTTCGATGAGCGGGGCAACAATCCTGAGGCTATCGATTTCGTGGCGAATGCGCGCGAGTTCCATTTCCTTTTGTTGCAGCAGTTGGTAAGCGTCCTTCATCGGCACTCCTTGGCTGGATCAACCGGGTGGTCCGGTTCGTGCAGCCTACACGCCCTTCTACTCTGGTGCAACGTAAACGGTAGACCCGGAGGTACACCGCCACGGGACGGGCGGGCCGAAAGTGCCCTGTTACTGCGGCTTCCCCTTCATCGGACGAGGGTCTTCAGACGGGCGCACGGCGGGAAAACATTCTCGCGCAAGCGATGCCGGATCAAACTGTCGCGCGCTTAACGTGTACCCCGGGTGGTGCCGAACGCATATATATACGTCTTTGGGCGCAGCTTGTTGCGGCCCGGAGCGGAGGCTGGCCCGCGTGAGGACATCACTCTGAACCAGCTTCTCTGACTACTTGTTTCGAACACCTCAAGTAATCGCCTCTCCGGCGACGAGCTTACAACCTGTAATCGAAGCCATGCCTGGCCTAGAAGGACGGCGAGCAGCAGCCTCAGCAAGGGTCCTGCGGAACAGGTCTGGATGAGCAGAATGGCGATGATAAACTTTCGCCATTATGGACAGCCCCGCAGCCCAAGGCAGCACAAAGCTGGTCGATCGCGCGCGCCTCAAGTGGTTGCTCGACCGAGAGCAGAAGAAATTTGTCGATGAGCATCCTAAATCACGCGCTTTGTTCGAGCGCGCCAGCAGGTGCCTGCTAGGCGGGGTTCCCATGAATTGGATGAGCAAGTGGGCCGGCGCCTTTCCCCCGTTTGTGCGCGAGGCGCAAGGCGCGCACTTGTACGACGTCGATGGCCACCGCTACGTGGATTTCTGTCTAGGCGATACGGGTGCGATGACCGGCCACTCCCCCGCAGCGATGGTGTCGGCGGTTGGTCAACAACTCGGCCGTGGAATTGCGCTCATGCTGCCGAGCGAAGACGGGATTTCGGTGGCAGACGAGCTGGGAAAACGCTTCGGGCTACCCTTCTGGCAATTTGCCCTGAGTGCCACTGATGCCAATCGCTTTTCAATTCGCTTGGCGCGCGCAATTACCAACCGCCCCAAAATTCTCATCTTTAACTGGTGCTATCACGGGACCGTCGACGAGACCTTCATCACCTTGCAACAGGGGCGAGGCGGTCCGCGTAAGGGGAATCTCGGGCCGCCCGTCGATCCTTCGCTCACAACCAAGGTCGTCGAATTCAATGATGTGGATGCGCTCGAAAAAGCGCTACAGCCCGGCGACGTCGCCTGCGTGCTGGCCGAACCGGCGCTGACCAATGTTGGCATCGTCCATCCCGCCCCGGGATTCCATACCGCTTTGCGCGCGCTTACCCGCAAGTACGGCACGCTCCTCATTATCGATGAGACGCATACTATTTGCGCCGGGCCGGGCGGGTTTAC
>JAFATF010000151.1 GCA_019244045.1 Acidobacteriota bacterium | reverse complement strand
ATCTCAGCTTGAAGTCTTTCATTGTGGAGGTCTCGGGCAAGGCTCTGCGCCTCCTGCAAAACCACGCCTGAATCGGATCCGTTTCCGGCCTGCGCCTGAATTTCGGCAAGATCCTTCAGCGCCTCCGCCATGTCTGCGCTGCGATCGCCAAGGGTACGATAGCGGTTTACAGCATCTTTCATCGCGCTCACAGCACTGCCGATCCGGCCCTGGTACTCAAAGATCAATCCGATCTGATGTGACTGCTCCGCGACGCCTCGCGAATTACCTGCTTTGCGATACAGCTCAAGACTCCGCATGGATGCCCTCAAAGCATCATCGTACTTGCCCGTAGTAGCGTAGACTTGCCCAATCAGGGCCAGGGTGTCGGCAGTATCTGAAGCGACGTTGAGCTTCTCCCGTATCTGTAGGGCTTGTTCTAGGTAAGTGAGCGCATTGTCGAAATCCTCTTTTGCGAGGTAAGCACCGCCGATATTGCTCAAGCACAGCGCCTGGTAATTCTCATCACCACTGTCCCGCTGTATCTGCAGTGACTCCTTGTAATTCTGTAATGCGTGGTCGTAATCACCCCTGGATTCATATACCGTACCCATGTCGATTAGAGTGTCACCCACCTCTTTCTTCATACCGATCTCGCGCTGCAGCTGCAATGCTGTTTTGTACTTCACGAGCGCAGGTTCAGGCTTCCCGGCAGCAGTTTCGACGATAGCCATTTCGATGAAATTTCCCGCCAAATTGCGCTTCAGGCCAAGCCGCCGGTTAATGAGCATAGCTTCCTCATACTCCCGCATGGCATCTTGGGGCTTGTGCATCACGCGATACGAGATGCCCATAGCCTGCAGGATCAGTGCCTTCAATTCTTGATTGTCGGTTTCGATCGCGCGGGACAGAGCTTTGTTGAGTGGTTCCAAGGCCGCTTGTGGGTTGTCGTTCATCATCTCGACTACGCCCATTTGCCACAGCAGCCTAGTGTTCTTGGAGTCTGCTTGCAACAGTTTTGCCAAGCGTGAACGAGCCTTGTCGTAGGCGCCGGTTTCCGTGTAAAGACTCCCCAGAGCATATTCAATGTCTGAGTCTTCCGGCATGCTCTTGGATAGCGCTTCGTAGAGTTCAATCGCTTTCTTATTGTTCTTTAGGACTCGCGCGTGAGCTGCGTCAATTAAGTATTTGTTAGCCGTATCTGACTGCTGACCCAACGCCACCGCTTTTCGCGACGCTTGTTCAGCTTCGGCGTCATAACCCAGAGCAGAGTCCGTCTCGGCCAGACGCGAATAGGCAAGCGCAAACTCCGGATCCGCCTTGATTGCCGACTGCAAACTTGCAGCTGCCTCGAGGTTTTGACCGCCACGCAACCAACGAAGGGCATCGTTATAGGCATGCAACGCTGCAGCGGAATGCGATCTCGGCTGAAACGAACTCGCCTTGAGATCTTTGATTACATCCGAGGAGACAGAAAGATTGTTGCGAATGGAGGTTGCGAGCTGATCCACGAGTCCGGGGAGATTCTCTTCGTTTGCACTTGCGAGCTGAATCGGAACAGTACGGTCGTGTTTGCGGTCTTGCAGCGTCGCGCTGATCCGGATCTGTCCGCTAAACTTGACGTATTGCCCCCACACTAACATACTGGCATTGCTGAACTCAGCGATGCGCCCCAGAGTATCCGCGTCCATGGAAGCGTTCGGCCCGAGGCGCAGATCTGAATAAACCTGTTGCACGCGGTCTTGTGCCACAGAATGCAGCCGCGACGAGTGACCAATCGCCGTACCGAGCATTTCGGCCAAGCTGGATCCCAACCAGTCCAGTGTCGGATCGCCGCTTGCGTTATGAAAGGGCAGTACGGCAAGGGACTCCTGTGTTACCGCGGCAGCTTGCTGCTTAGCCGCCGATGCAAGCAGCCGGTCACGCAATATCCAAGCCACGGTTGCTAGAAGAATCACCGTGCCTATGGCCGCAATCATCGGCCAGGGCAAAGTCTGACCCCAGGGTCCAACCCTGGAATGAAAGCTCAAGGTAGCACCAGCGCGTTTGCCCTGCCAGCCTTCGAGATCCGCCAACAGTTCGGTTGCGCTTTGGTAACGGAGCGCCGTCTCCCGCTCGAGACATTTGCTCACAATATTGCTCACTGAGCGAGCAATCGTGTTGTCCTGATTGGAGACAGGTACGACCCGTTCTTGCGTTCGTTTAATCAGACTCGCCAATGCGCTCTCGGCGACGAAGGGCATGCTCCCGGTGAGCATCTCGTAAAAGATCAGTCCCACCGCATAAATATCTGAACGTTCATCGAGACTCTGCCCCAGCCCTTGTTCCGGCGACATGTAGTCCATTGTCCCGACCAGCGCGCCGGTGCGGGTCATTCCATCACTGCCGACCGTCCGCGCGAGGCCAAAATCCATGACCACAATTCGCCCCGCGTGGTCGCGCATGATGTTCTGGGGCTTCAGATCACGGTGAATAATGCCGACGCTGTGAGCAGCTTCCAGGGCGCAGCAAACTTGCCGGATTATCTCGACTGCCTCTTCGGCGCCCAATTTCTTTTCCCGCAGCAACAAAGCGCGGAGATCTTCACCATCCACGTATTCCATGGTGATGAACTTAATGCCTTCCGCTTCGCCGATGTCAAAAATACGGACGACATTCCGGTGGGTCACTTCCCGGGCCAGCAGCAATTCCTGCTTGAAGCGATCACTAATGGCTTTATTGCGTGCCAGTTCTGGTCGGATCACCTTCAGTGCAACGGCTCGGTTCAGCTCCCGATCTAGGGCTTTGTACACCGCACCCATACCGCCCTCGCCCAGCATGGCGACTACTTCATATCGCCGACCCAGCACAGTGCCCGGCACCAATGTCGCGGCGTCCGAATTGTAATTTTGGGAAGTTGCCTGGTAAGACCCTCCGATATCGAGTGCGGTCGGCACACCTGACGCTTTCTGCGGTTGGGCGGCATCAACAACGGTAGGTTCGTCCCCGAATCGGGCTGAGTTGGAGGAAGGCGGTGGAGTAAGAACACCAGCGGCATCGCGATCCGCTTGGGCTGCGCCATCACGGGGCCGCTCAGGCTCCGGTTTCGGTAGAGTTGCCATTGCTTTTGGGGGGAAGAGTGGCTGCGGG
>JAFATF010000279.1 GCA_019244045.1 Acidobacteriota bacterium | reverse complement strand
GTTTCGAAGACGCCCTCTCTATCCCGGTGGCCATGTCCGGAGGTGTTTTCCGTAATTCCGCCCTGGTGCGCAATGTTTTCTACAATAGTCTGAAATCGCAGTACCCGCAGGTCACGATCGGCACCAACGTCGTCGAGCCTGTGCGGGGTGCGTTGGAGCGGGCTCGCAGGAGCTCCTAAAGTGTAGAGTTGCCGGGAAAAAAATCATGGTTGCGTCTGACTCGATGGATGTCGAAGAGGCGATCCACAGCTCATCGCCACAGCGATTGCAGGCTCTCGCCCTCGATCCTTGCTTATCTGAGGAGCTAGCGCTCGGGCTTTTGAAGCGGCCAGATTTGGCTCCTCAGATCGTTGTCGCTGTGAGCCAGAATTCAAGCGTCTCGGAGAAGCGAAAAGTGCGGCTCGCCATTGTCGCGCACTCCCATACACCGCGGTATCTTTCCCTTCCCATGTTACGGCTGCTCTATACCTTTGATTTGATCGAGGTGGCGCTCACTCCCCACTTGGCCGGTGATATAAAGCGTGCCGCCGAGCAAGCGCTGCTCGGCAGACTCGAGACGGTGTCCCTGGGCGAAAAGTTGACACTTGCCCGGCGCGCCTCCAGTCGGGTTGCCGCTAGCCTGCTTTTAGAGCAGGATGTTCGCGTGATCGATCGAGCGCTCGACAATCCCAGGCTCACAGAAATCTCCCTCCGAAAAGCTATCCTCGCGCGACCGAGGTCCTCAGCCCTGGTCGAAAGCGTCTGCCAGCATCCTAAATGGTCCCATGCGCGCGAGGTCAGAATCGCCTTGCTTTGCTGTCATGGAGCAGTAGAAATAGAGACATAGGTATCGACTACATGGCCGGGCGGGTTCTTCGGGGTCCTCGAGGAAAGTCTAGCAATCGTGCATAGGCTTGGGGGCCGGCGTCAGCTCAGGGGGAATTTGAGTGGGGCCTTCGAGCGGAAAGACGCGCAATCCGCCCAGAGGCTCGAGTGTCAGCGTCATGGTGGAGGCGCACTGGGAACAGAGCCAAAAATGCGCAGTTTCCCGTTGCGGAGTTTCGTCGAAAGGCGTCGAACTTTCATCCACTGCAGAGATCGAAATCGAAGTGATTTCGAATTGGTACAGCCGGCCTTCGGCCAGCGTACTGAATGGCCGGCTGCAAGGCGGGTTTGCGCAGCGCGTAATCATCACCCCGCCATGACAGTAATCGCTGTTTGCGGAGAGCCCAATACAGTGTGTGCTGTATTTTGAAACAATCGGCACTCGGTTACTGATTTTCCTCGTCGGTGTCCCATAAGCGCGCAGCCGCATCTGAGTGGTTCAGCACGACGGGAGCACTTATGCGGGGCGAGACAAAACACTACGTTCCAGTCTCAGCGTTGATCCCGGCCCGGCCAACGTTGTCCACGTTGACCCGAGCGGCTTCGGGGTGCAAAGGATGTGACCTCTACCTGAAGGCCACGCAAACCGTCTTTGGAGAAGGTCCAGCAGGTGCACGGGTGATGCTGGTCGGTGAGCAGCCCGGCGATCGCGAGGACTTGGCAGGCAAACCCTTTGTGGGCCCCGCCGGGCGCGTGCTGGATGAAGCTTTAACTGAAGCCGGCATCGACCGAAGCGACGTTTATGTTACCAACGTGGTTAAACATTTCCGCTGGGAAGGAGCAGCGCGCGGCAAGCGGCGCATTCATAAAAAACCGCGCTCATGGGAGATTCGAGCCTGCCGACCCTGGCTCGATGCGGAGCTGGCCATCGTACAACCGGAGGTGCTGGTTTGCTTGGGAGCAAGTGCAGCCCAGGCGTTGCTCGGCCGGAACTTCAGCGTGACCAGGCAACGCGGCGAGCTGGTCGACTCACCCCTCGCTCCCGAGGTAATAGCTACTGTTCATCCCTCCTCGATTTTGAGGGCTCCCGATGCGGAAACTCGTCGCTTCGAAATGACCAAGTTTGTGGACGACTTGAGGAAAGTAGCGGGCGTCCTCGCATCCGCGAGGAGAGCCGCCTGATTGGACGAAAAGATGACATCATCGAGCCTCAGTCAACAAAAGCCGAGCACCTGCAAGATTTGCGGAGAGTCGTTCGACAGTGAAACTGAACTTGTCACCCACGAAGTTACCAAGCACCCCAACGTCGGCAACACCCAGCCGCCGGGAAAGGTTGAATCTAAGAAAGACAACAGAGTGGCGTGAGTGGAGTCGGTCATCATTACCCTGCCGTCTGTTCGCTGAAGCGCACAATCTGGAACTCGTATAAACACCCGTTGAAGGCATCGGCGATCTTCGAGGCCGAATCCAAGGCCAAAAGGGGGACACCATGGCGGAGAAGGTGAAGAAACTCGGCCTTAAGCGTGATTACAAGAAATACCTGTATTTCATAGATGGCGAAGGAAATGTATGTCAAAAGGATCGCTCCGGAGGGGGCGATTCCAAGGTGCTCGTGGATAAGGCCGTGGATCGCGACAATCAGTATCTTTACTTTATCGATCGCGATGGCGACGTGGCCCGCTCGGCGCGCTCCTCAGGACGCAAAAAAGCGGCGTAAGGAGGAGAATAAAGAAATGGGCGGCTGCCCGAGCCAACAATGGCTCCGGCACCCGCCCTTCGGGTCACAAGGAGGATTCACCCTCTTAAATACGACACTATAGGAACGGTGAAAATCAGGAGCCTCCTGTATGCCGCGGGGTACGTTCCTGTAGCGGGCTTTGGGTCAGCTACTTTCATAAGCACGCTCAACCAGCGAGTCGATCGAGGTCTCACTGACGATGGGCTCGGAAGGATGCTCACAGATCGATGTCCGTTTTCGGAGCTGAATCTAAGCCGCGGTCCTAGGTGCGATGGCAACATCGCCCCGTGACAAACTCGTTTTTTTAAGCATCTCTCCTTTGAAATGCTCCCCCCGCTTACGAAGCTGGTCTTGGGCAAGCGCGCGGTAGGATTCGTACGCCTGCGCGACCCGCTGCTCCTCGGAAGAGGCTTTTACTGTCGGGAGGGCCATTCTCCAGTAGGCTAGTCGCAGTACTGTGTAGGCCAGGATGAACGTGTCTAGTTGTTGGCTGCGGTCGATTCCGCTGACGCGCCGGAACGTAGAAAGGAAATAGTCTGTGGCATCCTGCTGCAAGTTCCACTCCACAATGGCACCCGCCAAATCCCAGGCGACGTCACTCGGCCCGGGGAAAAAATGATCGTCTCCGTGGGTGTAGGCGTCAACTTTGACGATCTGGCTGTTGTCTCTGCGGATCCATTCATGCGGTTGCATGCGCGCATCGCTCAGAATCGGCTCAGCCGTCGAGAGATCGTCCGTGTCGAGAAAAAGCTCAATTCCGAACTCATGCAACACATTGAACTTCAGCATGGCGGATAACTGGCTGGGGGGCGAGTTACTCATGCGGAACTCTGCCGCTCGGAACGCGCAATAGCGAGCCAAGCGCTCCAGTAATTCGGTCGATAGCTCGGCGGCAGTCAAGGCTTGGCCTCTGACGACGGGGTAAACAATCATGCCGTCGCCTGCGTCCAGGGCCTGGCATCCGAAACCCGCTTTGGCGATAATGCCGGCCCGGGTGATGACCTGTTGGCCAAAACGTCCGAATCCTTCGAATTTGAAGATCGATTTCCGGTCCGGTGAAAGAAACTTCAAGCGTTCCATCTGAGGCCAGCAGGCCGGCCGCGGAAAGTCATCCTTGAGAAGCAAATTCCGCCAACTCCCCCCACCGACATAAATGTGATTCTTGAATCGCGTGTAGACCGCCGGCTTCGGCGAGCGGAAGCGAAATCTGCTCCAGCGCTCCCGTGCCTTCGTAGTGCAGAGTTGATTCACATCCGCCTGGCGGCTGCCGAGCAGCGTTATTCGTTCGACGGGTACACCGGCGCGGGCCAGCGTCTCGCCCGCGGACAGAAATGAGGACCCACTTCTGCCGGGACCTTCATCTACGACGAGAAAATCAGACTGGCGAACGTTCCATCGATGAATGGACTCGAGCTGGTCAGCACTAAAATGCACAACCCGATCATAGGGGTGTCCCGTGGGGCGAACCGTAATCCTTATCACCGCCTTGTCTCGCTGCTTGAGGGCGGCGCAAACAATTGCGCTCAGGGTCGTACCAATGCTGCGGATTCCCACCACCAGCGCGGAATCGTTTCGGGTAACGACCGTCTCGGCCAGGCGGGCGTAGTCGTGCGGATGGAGTGCATAGTAGGCGAATCCTTCCGGAGCGGAGATACTGAGCGACTCCGGAAATTCCACTCCACTCATCTGTTGTATCAAAGCGCGCACCCTGTCAAGCATTTTGCTCTCGCCCAGAAAAACACTCGCCAGCTCATCGGTCAGACACTGGGCGATCATATGCGCCGGCGAAATTGCGTCAGCCAGCCCAGCCTCGAATTCGCCGGCCCGCAGCAGGGCCGAGATCGCGAGGCTGCTATCTCGAGGATGCGCGCACAACTCAGCGATCGAACTCCTAAGATCGTCGAACAAGGTTTCGCCGGCGCTGCTTTTCCGGCCTTCGCGGAAGGCCCAAAGATCATTTTTCGGATCGGCTTCAGCTGGCATCACTTATCCAGACTGCGGCAACCAGTGACCGCTCGCGTTGCTGAAAAAAAGAACAACGCCGGGTGTGGTCCTCCCGTTCGCTTGCAACTTTAGGCTTTACGCTCGAACCACGACTAAGTCACGCAACGGCCCCTCCCTAAAGCGAGGAGCCGGGAGGAGCCGCGTCTTGATATGTGATTCGTACTCTGGAATGGCAGTTGTACCGATCGTTTCCCCAGCGCCTGCTCGAGCTACTCTCGCGGGTGAGATTCGGCTATGTACCCGTCTTAGGGGTGGTGGCTTCGTAGTAAGCCTGGCGGCCGGTCTCGACTGCGCCGCGGAATTTGTCTTTCTGCTCGTTGACCACTTCGCGGCCCCGATCCACCAACTTTCCCGCCTGCTCTCGAATACGCTGCGTGCGATCGCCAACGTATTGCCGCCCCTCATCTGCTTTGGCCCGCAGCGCTTCACGAGTCTCATCACCCGAACGCGGAGCGTACAGGATGCCAACCACCGCGCCGCAGCCGATTCCCGCCAAGAACCACGCCAGCTTGTCTGTCATAACAACCTCCGTCTTTAAATTTTCATATTGTGAAGTCACCGAGCTAAGATGCTATTTTTGCAACCCGCAACTCAGATCTTTTTCGTTCCTTTGGCCCGAATAACGCAGTCAGCCAGTGCTGCAGCGAGACGGCCTTTCGGCCGGAACTCGGCGCGGCGTGCCCGGTTCTGCCCAAATTCCTAGGGCAGGTAAATTGCACTGGAGGGCTCGATGGGCTCATTATGGAAGCCATCAAATCACAACGCGATCGATGCTTCCGATCGATTCCGACGGGTGGAATTTCAAGCGAAAGGACATGCTGACCATGAGCACGGAAGTGGCGACGATCTCGCAAGTCTCCGTTTCCCATTCTCCTCTTGCACCAGAGGAATTGGGCAAACTCGATGCTTATTGGCGGGCCGCCAACTACTTGTCGGTTGGCCAGATTTATTTGTATGCCAATCCGCTGCTGCGCGAGCCGCTAAAGCTCGAACATATCAAGCCGCGGCTACTCGGCCACTGGGGTACAACGCCGGGTTTGAATTTCATCTACGTGCATTTCAACCGCTTGATCCGCAAATACGACCTCAACGTAATCTATATAGCCGGTCCTGGCCATGGAGGCCCCGGGGTTGTGGCGAACACTTATCTTGAGGGCACCTATAGTGAGTTCTATCCCAACATTACGCAAGATGAAGAGGGAATGCGGAAGCTCTTCAAACAGTTCTCCTTTCCGGGAGGAATTCCCAGCCATGCAGCCCCTGAAACTCCCGGCTCCATCCATGAAGGCGGAGAACTCGGCTATTCCCTGGTCCACGCCTGCGGTGCCATATTCGACAACCCCGACCTGGTGGCTTGCTGTGTCGTCGGAGATGGGGAAGCTGAGACCGGCCCGCTGGCTACCAGTTGGCATATCAATAAATTTATCAATCCCCGCCGTGACGGCGCGGTTATTCCCATCCTCCATCTAAATGGTTACAAAATCTCCAATCCCACTGTGCTGGCGCGCCTGAGTAATGAAGAGCTTAGCCACCTGTTTACCGGCTATGGATGGAAGGCGTATTTCATCGCCGGCGATCAACCGCAGCGTCTGCACCAGGCCATGGCAGCGACACTCGAGGCGGTGATCGAGGAGATTCACGGCATTCAGGCCGACGCTCGCGAAAGCAGTCAGCTTACTCGGCCAGTGTGGCCGATGATCATTTTGCGCACCCCCAAGGGCTGGACCGGTCCGAAAGAGGTTGATGGCAAGCCCGTCGAGGGTACCTGGCGTTCTCACCAGGTTCCAGTCGCCGACCTCGCGCTTATACCCGAGCACATCAAGATTCTCGAAGCTTGGATGAAAAGCTATCGGCCGGAAGAACTGTTTGATCGCAACGGCAGGCTTATTCCCGAGCTGCGGGAGTTGGCCCCGCAAGGCGATCGCAGAATGGGTGCCAATCCGCATACCAACGGTGGCGTTTTGCTGCGTGACCTAGTCATGCCAGACTTCCGCAGATACGCGGTGCCGGTCGAACGGCCAGGCAGCGCCTACGCCGAGGCAACGCGCGTGATGGGTGCCCTGTTGCGCGATGTTATGAAGCTGAACGCGCGAGCCAAAAACTTCCGCGTTTTTGGTCCCGATGAGACCTCTTCCAACCGCCTGGAAAAACTCTTCGAGGCTACCGCTAAGGAATGGATGGAGCCTTTGCTGCCGGTCGATGAAAATCTTTCCCCTGACGGGCGCGTACTCGAGGTACTCAGCGAACACATGTGTCAAGGTTTGCTGGAAGGCTATCTGCTGACTGGACGTCACGGTTTTTTCTCTTGCTATGAGGCGTTTATTCACATCGTCGATTCCATGTTCAACCAGCATGCCAAGTGGCTCAAAGTAACCCGAGACATTGAGTGGCGGCGGCCGATTGCTTCGCTGAACTATCTGCTCACCTCGCATGTATGGCGGCAAGACCACAACGGATTTACCCATCAGGACCCTGGATTCATCGATCACGTGGTGAACAAGAAAGCCGATATCGTGCGCGTCTATCTGCCACCCGATGCCAACTGCCTGCTCTCGGTCAGCGATCATTGCCTGCGCAGCCGGCATTATGTGAATGTGATCGTGGCCGGCAAGCAGCCGGCCTTGCAATGGTTGAACATGGAGCGAGCCATCGAGCACTGTACCAACGGCATTGGCATCTGGGACTGGGCAAGCACCGATACCGAGACTGAACCAGAGGTGGTCATGACCTGCGCCGGAGACATCCCTACGCTTGAAACTCTAGCTGCCGTAGACCTCCTGCGCCAGCACTTTCCCGATCTCAAGATTCGGGTCATCAACGTCGTCGACCTCATGACCATCCAGCCCTCGACTGAACATCCCCATGGCCTGTCCGCCGCAGATTTCGATTCCCTGTTCACCGTCGACAAACCGGTCATTTTTGCCTACCACGGTTATCCATGGCTGATTCACCGGCTCACGTATCGGCGGCGTAACCACGGTAATTTTCACGTGCGGGGCTATAAAGAAGAGGGGACCACGACCACGCCTTTCGATATGACTGTCTTGAACGATCTCGATCGCTTCCATTTGGCTGGCGACGTTGTCGATCGCGTGCCCCGGCTGCAACGAGTGGGCGCGCATTTCAAGCAGTGGCTGCGCAATCGTCTGGTCGAGCACAAGCAGTACATCCGCGAGCACGGCGAGGATATGCCGGATGTTCGCGACTGGAAGTGGCCTTACTAGGCGGAAAAGGCTTGTGCTGCGTGCCTATGAAAGTTCTGGTGCTCAATTCCGGCTCCAGCAGTCAAAAGAGCGCACTCTTTGAAATCGATCGCCGGTCTTGCGGGGAAGCGCCGGAACCGTTGTGGCAAGCAAAAATTGAATGGAGTGGTCCGGCGCCTGAGTTGGTGGTCAATGCCGCAAGCGGCGGGACCATTCGCGACCGCGCTAATATCGTCGACCGGCGAGGCGTCATTGAGCATATGCTCGAGACCTTGTGGGCCGGCAAGACCCGCGTGCTGGGGAGCGCAAGTGAGATCGACGTCGTCGCCCATCGCGTGGTGCACGGAGGGCCGCACTTAACAGACCCAATCGAAATCACGCCCGCCGTGAAATCCACGCTCGCCCACGCGGGCGCCTTTGCTCCCCTGCACAGCCGCTCGGAGCTGGAAGGCATTGAGCTGGTCGACCGATTGCTGCCCCGAGTCCCTCAGGTAGCTGTCTTTGACACCGGATTTCATCGCACGCTGCCTCGGAGGGCGGCGCAATATCCCGGTCCCTACGACTGGTTTGAGGAGGGGATTCGCCGTTATGGCTTCCATGGAATCAATCATCAATACTGTGCGCAACGTGCCGCCCGACTTCTTGACCTTCGTCTTGAATCGCTGAAAATCGTCAGCTGTCATTTGGGAAATGGCTGTTCCCTGGCGGCCATTCAGGGGGGCGAGAGCGTCGACACCACCATGGGTTTTACTCCGCTCGAGGGGCTCATGATGGGCACACGCTCGGGATCGATCGATCCCGGCATTCTGACCTATTTGGTAAGAGAGACCTCGATGAGCGGGGAAGATTTGGATGCCATGCTGAATCGACAGGCGGGCCTGCTGGCGATCTCCGGTCTCTCTGCGGACATGCGCGACATTGAATCGGGCATAACCAAGGGCAACACGCGCGCGCAGCTTGCTTTTGACATGTTCGTGCATCATCTGCACAAGAACATTGCCGCCATGGCGTCGGTTCTAGGCGGAGTCGACGTTTTGACGTTTACCGCTGGAATCGGCGAAAACTCGGCCAAGGTGCGCTCGGCGGCATGCGCTCAACTGAGCTTTATGGGCGTAAAACTTGACGCCGACAAGAATTCGCGACTGCGCCTGGAGGGGGAAATTTCCTCCTTCGACTCGAAGGTCCGGATCTTAGTTATTCGCGCGCAGGAGGATTGGGCGATTGCGCAGGCCTCGCTTCGTATTATCGAGCACAGCAGGCGAGGGCAGGGCAAATCGTTCTTCACTTAGAAAAGCTTTTCTATCCGGCCACGGCCGAGAGCTGCTCGCTCACACTGTTTTTTACTTCCACCAAGCGCCCATGTTCGAGCACAAGAATAACGTCGCAATTCCTCAAGGTATGCAAGCGATGGGCGATCATGAAAGTGGTCTTGCCGCGCATCAGGGTTTCGATCGCGGTGATGATCGAACTTTCTGTTTGCGTGTCGATCGAACTGGTAGGTTCATCCAGAATCAGAATCGGGCTATTGCGTAGAAAGGCACGAGCGAGGGAAATTCTTTGCCGCTCGCCACCGGATAATAACGCGCCGCGCTCGCCAGGACGGGTGTCGTAGCCCTCAGGCAGCTTCGCTATGAATTCATGCGATGCGGCCGCTCGGGCCGCGGCTATGATTTGCTCGTCCGGAGCTTCCGGATTGCCATAGGCAATGTTCTCCCAAATGCTCGCCCCAAACAGGACGGGTTCCTGCAGAACCACGGAAAATTGCCGGCGCAGATCGGCGATGCGATAATCCCGCAGATTGCGGCCATCGAGCAGAACCTGCCCATTACTGGGATCATAGAAGCGCATCAGCAGGTTGAGTAATGTGGTTTTCCCCGCGCCCGTTCCCCCCACTATGCCGACCCGCGCGCCCGCCGGAATGGAAAAAGAAATGTGTTCGACACCGCGGCCGCTCTCGTCATATCGAAACGAGACTTCGCGAAATTCAAAATGGCCGTGCGCCCGTAGGAGCGGCGCAGCATTGGGGCTCTCTGCGATTTCAGTGGTCTGATCGAGAAGCATGAACGCTCGTTCCAGGCTGGCCAGCCAGATTTGAAGGTCAGTCACCTTCGTGCTCACCAGCTGCAGAGGCTGGTACATCTGGCCGATGTAGGCCATGACCACCAGCAGAGATCCCACTGTCAGCATCCCGGCTTGCACATGGCGCACACCTAGGTAGAGCGCGGCAGCGGTGCCGCCCGCGATGGTGAGCCCGACCAGCAGGTTGTAGGTGGCCTGCATGATCGACAGCCTCACTTGCCCGGACATACGCTTGCTGGAGTGGCGAACGAAGCGCTCGTATTCGCGGTTTTCCTGACCGAAGGCCTTGATCACGCGGATCGATCCCAACACCTCCTGGATTACGGACATGGCGGAGGTGTCCAGCTCCTTAACTTCACGCGAGCACTTGCGCACCAAACGGCTGGAGCCCAGGGATAAGAAGAACAATAGTGGCGTGATCGCCAGCGCAATCGCGGCCAGCGCGAAATCAATGCGTGCGGTTACTGACATCATGCCGATCAGCATGATGGTGGAGGTCACCAGGGGAATAATGCCCTGGATGGCGAAGTACTGGATGGCGGGAGCATCGTGCTGTATGCGGTAAACCGAATCGGTGGCTCCGTAACGGTCGTGAAAAGCCAAGGGAAGGCGCTGGACGTGGTTTAACAGCTCGGCACGAAAATTCCAAACCAGCTTTTCACCTGTATAGGTCTGCAACCACCAACTGGCCAGCCCCTGCAGGTTCGCCAGCACGGCAATTGCGATCAGAAGGCCGACGGCGATCGTAAGCGCCTCGATCTGGCCATGCGCGCCGGGCACGAGTTGCTGAACCCAATGCGGCAAGGGCTGCTGCCCGAGAGCGCTATCGACAGCAATCTTAAGAGGAATTGGATAAAGCAGAGTAAGAGGAAGCGAGAACAAGCCCAATAGGCTGATCGCCGCCAAATGCGGCCAGCAGCAGCGAGCCTGAGACAACACTCGCACATGAGTCGATCTTGGCTTGCCAGAAAAACGCTTCACAGGCTCGAGCGGGCGCGAAACGCCATCTGGGAGTCACAGTAGTCGCGCTACTTACCTTATGCAATCAAAAACCATGGCGGGCGCTGTCGCATTACGTGTCGAAAGTAACCTCAAGAAACCTCGGGTGAGCACGTGGCCAAGCGGACTAAAACCGGATAAGCCACCGGGCAACGTCGAATGCGTTGCGCTGTTCGGGAGAGAAGCCGGCCATTCCCCATTCACGCTGCCCGTCCGACGTCCGGGCCTCGGTCCTGCGCGTTCTATGGACCGAGCACCAGATTTTTCGGACCGATCACTCGTGTTCTCCACGTGACGTAATCCCGGCCCCGGCTTGGATTGCGGAGGGTTATCTCTGCCCGGTGAGTAACTCCTGGCAGCTTCGCAAGACGCCCTCGATGGCCGAATGTGAGCGCAAAATGATTAACTTAGCGATGGCCGGACGCAGGCGGTGGACGTTCTCCAGGATGCCTAGGTGCTCGCCTTACTGATCGGTAACATCGGCCCCCATGACACGACATTCAGCGCATGAACGAGCGGTTCGTTTACTAACAACGTTGTCGAGGGCAATACTCTCGCCAAGTCCCCCGCGGAATCTAAGCTATGGAGCCGCGGAAGCACCCCGGACTGGCGTCTCAGGAAATGGCATCTCCCAAAACGCCGGTGAACGCCTACTGCGGTGTAGCCCACGTGCCCGCAACATCTCGCTCCCGGAAATTACCAGGACACGCTCTATACGGATGTTGAGCTACTTCCAAATGCCCAACGCCGATGTTGGCGGCGCACGTCAATAGCTTGGGCTTGAGCCGAGGCCCTCGAGCTGCGCCCCCCTAACGTGCTTGCCGTTACTGATCGCCAGAACTTGGAGCCGAATCGAGCGGTCTTGTAATATTTCCCCCCGGCCGCAGTTTTGGGGAGGACCCTTGAAGCCAGTCACATGCGTCTTTGCTGTTTTCCTGATTCTAGCCCTGGTCCATCAAATCAGTCCCGCTCAGGGCAGTGAGCAGCCAGCCGGTACCCAGGCGGCGCTTGCGGGTTTTTCCCAGCAGGCGGCGGCGGCGCAACGTGATTGGGAGAAAAAATTTACAGCCGGTATTACCGTTAATAACTTGCGTGATGCGATGCGCCGCCTGAGCGCGCATCCGCACCATGTAGGTTCGTCCTATGACAAGGACAATGCGGAATGGATCCTGGCCGAGTTTCAGAAATGGGGGTTCGACGCTCACATCGAGACCTTTGGCGTGCTTTTTCCAACCCCCAAGGCACGCCTGTTGGAAATGATTGCGCCTACCTCGTTCCGAGCGAAGCTCGAGGAACCGGTCGTCCCTACAGATCCGACGACCAGTCAAGTATCCGAGCAGCTGCCTACCTACAATGCCTATTCGATCGATGGCGACGTAACAGCCCCGCTGGTATATGTCAATTTCGGCGACCGCGAAGATTACGTGCAACTCGATCGTCTGGGGGTCTCGGTCAGAGGAGCGATTGTCATTGCTCGCTACGGGTCGGCCTGGCGCGGGATCAAGCCTAAAGTCGCGGCCGAACATGGTGCCCTCGGTTGCATCATCTATTCCGACCCTAAGCAGGATGGCTATTTCCGAGGTCCCGAATTTCCAGAGGGCGGCTGGAGGCCGAAATTCGGTGTGCAGCGGGGCAGCGTGATGGATACCGATTATCCCGGTGATCCACTGACGCCGGGCGTGGCCGCAACCGCCGACGCTAAGCGCCTCACCCTGCAAGAGGCGAAAACCATTACCAAAATCCCCGTGCTGCCCATTTCGCACGGCGATGCGCTGCCTTTGCTTGCCGCGCTGACTGGCCCGGTGGCGCCGGAAGCATGGCGCGGCAACTTACCTATCAC
>JAFATF010000708.1 GCA_019244045.1 Acidobacteriota bacterium | reverse complement strand
GGGGCTTGAGCATTCACGCCACAGGTCGGCGATCAACGCCATGGTCCATGTCCTGTCCTGCCTCGTCGCTTACGCTTTCAGGCCGGGCAAGCCTTCCATCTCGCTCACAAGCCAACGCCTCAAGGCGTATCCATAGTTGGGGTTATCTACACAATACTTCTGGCCCCAATTTCCCTCATTGTGAATGGGAATTGGATTATCCGGAACAGAGAAAAGCGACGGAGGTATAAAAAAACTCTGATGTTCAGCTATTTTTCAACGGCAATCGCCCTTGCCGCTTTTAGTTACTTTGTAATTGATTACTTCTATATTTAATTATATTGTACTCCCTAGCACTATATTATGAGAGTATGAGCGCTCGCTGGAACGATACCCCATATTCACTCGCAAATCTCATTGTTGAGCAAAGTCTCACAAAACGATCGTTTTTTAAGACTGTAGCATCTCTCGACCCGACCAGCGGATTTGCGCACGGTTTGTAGTCTCAAAAACCCGTCTCAGAAATCAAAGTCTCATTATTGACAAGTTAGTGAGCTTTTGGTCGCATAGGGGTGCAAAATTTACTCTCATATGGCAGGCCCTAGTTGACGGTGCCCTTGCGGCAAGTGGCCTAGAAGGCACCCGCGAAGACAGGTCGGCAGCTGAGGTTATCCGCGGTGAGGCTCCGTATAATAATCCAGTGATAGCTCTCATCTCATTTGATCATTTCGGCTGAACGAGCGGATTTCCGCCGGGAGTGCCGGGCGGCGGAATAACCGGCGTGCTGCTCGTGGCTCGGTTCGGCGGAGTGACGATATTCCGATCTGCACTTGGTGGTGGATGTATGACGCCGCCTGACTGATTAAGTTTATGGCTCAAGGATGATCCTGACTGCGCTTGCGGTTCGCCGGGGTGCTCGTTCCCGCTCTCGGTCGTGTGTGTCTGGCTGTTCTCGGTGAGGCTTAAACCCGCACCAGCGGCATGCAGCGGGTTGCCTTGTGATTGTGCCGTCGCTTGGGTAATTCCAGCCCATAGGCAAACTGCCGATACAAGCGGCGCGGCTATAATTGATCGCATCTTCTCTCCGGAGTTACGCGCTTTATCTCCAAAAGGGACGCTTGAGCCCGGCGAAAGTTTCTCGGCGGATGGGCGATCGCTTTTGGCTGCACCGTGGTGTCGACCACCACCCACTCGAGATCGCGGCTCGCCAGCGCTCCATATGCGAGGCCTACCTGTCAGTTCAAAAGTTTCCGGCTGGCGATGAAGTGGCGGAGGGTCAGACGGTTGACGCTCAAGAGCTTGGCAATGACGGTTTGGGAAATGCCCTTCTCAAGATACTCCCGGATGAGATCCTCTTTTCCGGTGAGTTTGGTTTTCTGGGTCAGGCTGCCTTTGGGTCTGCCTAATCGTTTTCCCTCGGATTTTCGGCGGCCTAAGGCCTCGGTTGTTCTCGAGGAAATCATGGAGCGCTCGATCTCAGCGGAGAGGGAGAAAGCGAAGGCTAAGACTTTGGAATTGATGTTGTTTCCGAGTTGGTAGCGTTCTTTGGCGGTATAGACTTTGATATTTTTCTCCATAAGGTTGTGAAGGATGCTCATAACCTCCATGAGAGAGCGGCCAAGGCGGGAGAGCTCGGAAACCAAGAGAGTGTCGCCGGTGTGCATGTCCTCGATAAGACTTCCCAGTTTGCGCTCAGTCAGGCGGCGGGTCGCAGAGACGGTTTCCTCGATCCAGCGGTCAATATGGAGCTTCTTCTCGTCGGCGTATTTGAGGAGTTCAAACCGCTGGTTCTCAGTGGTCTGTTTGTCGGTTGAGACCCGGATGTAACCGTAGATCATAATTAGAATATTGGCAGCTGCTTGTTCTTCTTCTGGGTCTGCCGTTCAAAGTGTAACCCCAGCACTGCCGTATAGAGTACCCTTGCAAATTTCGTCCATTTTTGAATTTCGTCTTTGGTTGGTACTCTGCCGTTCTCGGTGTAGAGGGCGGCTGCGATTTTTGCCTGCAACAGTTTCTTTTTTTGCTCTGTCATGTGTTAGTTGCAACCACCTGCCTTTCCGGTTGTTGTTCAAGAAAACCCATTC
>JAFATF010000563.1 GCA_019244045.1 Acidobacteriota bacterium | reverse complement strand
CGAGATCCGTGGGGCTTGGCATCCCTTCAATCAATCAGCATTGCCCGCCTTAGGGAATCCAAAAATCCCCGCTGCCACAGGTTTTGCCCCTGTTACGAGCTTTATTATTACGCCATTGATCTTGCAGCATTGCCGAAGTTGCTGGCTGGCGACTTGAAGAGCCATTGCGACCAGCCGGTCTCTGAGGTGAGCGAAGCAACAAGGCGCGTTACGCCGTATTATCTGATAATTAATTCGATTAGCTTAGCCTTACTTTCGCACGGCATGATGTAACCTACACCGAATACAGTTTTGATTTCGATACCAAACGGCTCAAATTGCTTTCGAATGGCCCAAAGCATCTCACGCAAGATTTTAGGATCGGGTTTGTAATTCTGCTTTGTGGTGTAGAGCACGTCATACAAGTATTCCTTGGTACAAACGCCGTTCTCCGCCAGAAGGAGATTAACAAACTTTCGCTGAGTCCGTGACAGATTAATGCCTTTATAAAGATTACCGTTTAAGGCTTCTGATTTAAAAATGAGGGTATTTAGTTTATCCTTGTCGGCGTTTGATATAGTATAACCTTTGCCGGTCACGGAACTGATTTCTATCCCATGAGGTTTTAATTGTTTCCGAATAAGACGAATTATTTCGCGCAAAATTTTCGGGTCGGGTGCATGACCCTGCTTTGAAGCGTAAAGCGCCTCATATAAGTGTCCTTTGGTAGAAATTCCATCTGTTTGCAGGAGAATATCAACTACTTTGCGTTGAGTAGGCGTTAGTGTAATCTCTTCATGAGGATATCTGCCTTGTGTCCGCAGTAACTGCTTGAGCTGAAAAATTGTTGCCTGCGCCTGGTCAAGCAGGTCGCGCAGTTCTGCAATCGAGCTTTTGTTAGTATCGGATGATTTCGGCAACGGTTATCTCATCAAAGCGTCTGAGACCTGTGACCTCTGTCCGGGAAGCTGGAAACTCATTACTGCTTCTCCCAACTACAACGGCGGGATGGTACAGGTTGGCGGTTTGGTGTCCAGTAGATAACTCGACATCGGTGGATCTAAATCGCCTAATGGCTGTGTAGTACGATGGTTCTTCCGCGTTTAAACAATTAGCAAATCAGTAGAAAATCTGGCCATTCACCTCGTCCGCAGGTTTTGAAGAAGTCTGGCGATCGTCGTCAGCCGGACCCCTCTTCCTCCAGTTGAAAAGATTGCAGCTAATCTCGTCTTCTCCGCAGGTATGACACAGTACGTTTACAATATCACACATTTTGTGACAATGTTACCGAGATATTACAACGATCCAATTATTCGACAAAATCCATTGACTCTTCGTCGATAAGGAGAGATTTTTACACGTGTCGCGCTATCTGCGACAGCCTCTATCGCGAATCACGTGAACTGGGAGGAAGAAATGCTTCGAGCGCGCAGTGCTCTCCATACCTTTCTCAAGAAATACGTTGTGCTCTCCGTGTTACCGGTGGTACCCATGCTGGCGGCAGGAAGCGCATGGGCCCATAATAGTGCGAAAAAAGTTGAACCGGCCCTCCATCTACTCTCCAGCGTTCCGATCCCGGTGAATGACCTTAACACAGGGGCCGGCACCTTTTCCTTTGATATCAGTTACGTCGATCAGTCGACCGGGGTGTACTATCTCGCCGATCGAAGCAATTTCGCGGTCGACGCGCTTAGTTCAGAGTCGATTGTCACACAGATCGTTCCCAATAACGGACACGCACCCTTTCGCGGGTTCACTCCGTGCGCTCCGCCCGCCGGCGCGAATGACTGCGCCGGTCCCAACGGGGTGGTTGCCGCTTTCCCGTGGCTGTTTGTGACCGACGCCCCAAGCCGGGTGTTGACCTTCGACCTCAGGCAAAACCCGCCCTTGACGGTCAGCGAGGTAACCACTATGGCGGGCGAGCCAACCCGTGCGGATGAACTGGCCTACGACCCCAAGGACGGGCTGATCCTGGCGATCAACAACGCGGCATCGCCACCGTTTGGTACCTTGATCAGCGTCAACCAGACAACCGGTGCCCTTGCGGTCGTAAAGAACATAATCTTTGATGCTGCCAATGGCGTTGATGCAAGAAACGGCGTTGAACAACCGGTTTGGGATCCGGGTACCCAGAAGTTCTATCTCTCGATTCCGCAGATCGGGCCGAACCCTACGGTCGGAGGGGTCATTCGGATCTCGACCGCGGGCACTGTGGAAGCTACGTACCCGATTACGTTCTGCTCGCCCGCCGGGCTTGCATTGGGTCCCAACGAAAATCTGCTCGCGAACTGCAATACTATCTGGGCTAATAACGGCAGCTTATGGACCGGGAATGCGGACAGAAACACTGATACTGCAGCACCGCAACTAGTGATCCTGGATGCAAAGACGGGTTCCATATTAGCAAATGTGGCTGGCGCTGGTGTCGGGGACGAAGCCTGGTTTAATGCAGGGGATAATCACTACTACGCCGCCTCCTCGGGCAGCAATCTCGCCCCCAATGCCCTCTTCCCGGCGCGTCCTCCGGTCGGGACGGCCATGACAGCGCCCGTCAATGTTTCGCAAGGTGCCGCAACCCTCGACGTGATCGACGCGTTGAGCCAAACCCTGGATCAGCGGGTGCCGACACTTAATGTGCCAGCCGATCCATCGGGTTCTCACCCTGCCGGAACCGCGCATTCGGTGGCCGCAGATGCAGACACTGGTCATGTGTTCGTGCCAATAGCAGCGAACAATGCCGTTCCCAATTGCTTGACTGGCTGTATCACAATTTACGGAAGATACGACCCAGATCAGGATTAAGTACCAAACAGTTGGTCCACGCGGTGCCGCGGCATTCAAACCGCGGCACCGCTTTTATGGGGGCTGGCGGACCGCCTGGCATACTTACCGATGCCGGCAGCCTTGCGACGGCAGCTTAAGTCGAGCCAAGCCACTTCCCTCGGGTCATGCCTAACCTTCTAAGCTTAGCCTTACTTTCGCACGGCATGGTATAGGTATAGCCCTTGCCGAATTCAGTCTTAATCTCGATCCTATGCGGCCTCAACTGCTTACGAATGATACGAATAGTTTCACGTAAAATCTTCGGGTCTGGCTTGTGGCCCTCCTTCGATAGGTATTTGGGTTCGTTAATCTATTGGCTCACGTGAGCGTTCCCCTGCTTCTTGTCGTCTGCGCTTGATTGCGCACATCGTTGGCAAATGCCTTTCAATCCGGTCAACATATACCTTATATTCCCTGTAGGCTTTGGTGAACTTCGTTTTTCCGACCTTTCCCCGGTAATGCTCCGCATTGAGCGCCGTAAATTCTTCGCCCCGCCGCTGCCACTCAAGCATTATCCCGGGCGCTTTCGCGTAAGCCTCGAGTTCCTCGCGAAGCCCAATTGCCCGAAGGCGATAGATCTCACCGGACAATTCCAGTTTGGATCGCACCCGGCCTACCTTTTCGGCTGTCTTGAGTGAAGTGTGGGCTTGGACTTTTCCCGCTATGCCGACGCGCTTTGATAAGGCCAACCGCTGCGCGGAAAGTTTCTCGAGTGCGTCAGCTTTTTCCTGAAGTTCCGAAAGGGTGGGTAATGGTTCCTGGTATTCTTTCCCCATAATAAGCCCGGGGATAATACCATACCCTCAAACACACTGCTGTAATTCATAATACAGCTTGGACAAGTGTTATAAAGCTTCGCCTTCCGGGGCGAGGGCGGAAGGTTCGGCTTCGACCTTTCCCGGCCATTCAGTCCTCACGCTGGGAATGACTCTTCCTGCCCCACGCCCGCCGTACGGGATATGCGTGGGATCGGCTCAGTTTAGAAAACGATCATTTTGTGCGCCCTTACCCTTGCCGGCACCCGCCAGCCGCAACGCATATCATCGTGCTCATTTTTGATCGAGCCGCCACAAGCCATTCCAGTCGGTGGGCGGCGGGTGGACTTGA
>JAFATF010000505.1 GCA_019244045.1 Acidobacteriota bacterium | reverse complement strand
CGGCGGCGCCGGCGCGATACTCCTCCCACAGCAGGGCCAGCGTCACATCGGGACGGCGCAGCTCACGATGTACCCAGGCCCAATCGGGCATCGGGCGCTGATCGGCAGGGGTCCTGCAGGGCGGCGGAAACAGCAACGCTTCGAGCCGCGCGTCATCGAGATCTTCGGGTAGCGGCCAGGTGATCCCGGCGGCGCGCGCCCGGCTCAAATATCCGCTGACCGCGCCCTGGCTCAGCCCCAGGCTGCGGGCAACCACCCGTTGCGGCAGTTTCGCGGCGTAACACAGTCGCAAGACATCACGGATCTGGTGCATCGACAGTCTCTCGGCTGGCATCTCGTCCCCCTTCGAGCAAAGGGGGCGAGCCTACCTTCGGTTGAGAACCGTCAGCGATGCGGTGTGCTACGTCATCGCGCCAGGTTGATCACGATCACCGGAATCAGTGATCATGTTCGACCGGAATCAGTGATCACGTTCCGCCGGATTGAGTGATCACCTTCCACCGGAATCGGTGATCACGATCGACCGGAACGCGCAGACTGGGGTCGAGCTCGGCTTCATCTGGGGCACCTCCTCGACGACACGCGTGTATCAGCATGCAGATGCCACCGTGCACGCGGTCGCCGTCGAAGAAGGGCCAAAAGCGGTTGAGGCCTGGGATAAGTTAATGCGGCTCAATCCGATCATGCCACTATTGGCGGAATGCACTGGCGTTAATCTCACGGTTGGGAATGGCGAGACGGGATGCCATGTGTGGATTCGCACCGGTCAGACGGCCGTGATATCCCGGTATCGATAGCTGCCTATAGCGGCGCGCAATGATGCGCGGCTCGTCGCGCAATCATTGCATGTTTCCCCTTTGTCCTGGCTATCCAAAGGAGAGAATCATTACTCGTCGCGCGGCTTATCGGGCCATGGCAAGGATCCATGTTTATGCCGCACGCGGCATAAGCCCGGATCCTTGCCATGGTCCTTATCTCAGCGTCAGGATCTGGCCGCAGCGGCGCGTGAGGTTAAGCGCGTTGTCGAGGCCCGCGGGCGGGAGCGCCAATCCGAGCGGTAACGGCAGCGGCAATAAGAATGGCAGCAACGGCACACAGAACGCCAGGCACAGCGGATAGTGCGACGGCTTCGGATGTGGGAGGAGCTACAACCAGTTGCTCCAAGAAGCGGAACGGCAGGAGCAAGATGAATTGGCTGCGGCGCAGCAGGCACAAGAAGAGCACCGGCAGCTGGCGGCTGAGCGGTTGGCTCGTGAGCAGGCGAAACTCGCGGCAAGGGTCGACCCAATACAGTTGGCGCGGGACCTCGCAGACCTGGCGCGACGGCGTGACGAAATTGAACGAGAGATCGAGAGCGGCCGAAGCCGGAATCATGGAAGGGAGCGATAAGGCTTCGGGAATAGGTGACGGGACGAAGGACGGCCTTTAACTGTAAAAGTCGGTGCTCCTCCTTCTGTTTGCGAGCCCGCAGAATATCGATACCTATCCGATATCGGTCCATAATCGTATGGAAATCGATGGGATATCGGATGATTATCGTTTTTGCACAAACCAAAGGCGGGGTGGGCAAGTCAATCCTCTCATTAATCGCTGACCACGATCCTGCAAGCGAACCCGCTTTGATCCTTCCCGATTCGCTTTAGATTCGTGAGGGCATTATGCGGCTTTATTGGCAATCCTAGAGGAAGGAAGCAAAAGGATTTTTTATTTGGTATGCCGATAGCTATCCGATATCGGTCCACAATCGTATCGAAATCGATGGGACATCGGATGATTATCGTTCTTGCGCAAACCAAAGGCGGGGTGGGCAAGTCAACCCTTTCTATCAATCTGACGATTGCATGCGCCCGAAAGGGTGCCGACGTCCTCCTCGTCGACGCCGATGAACAAGCAACGGCGTCGGACTTCACCGCCATTCGAACGGAGCGGTTAGGCTCGCCTGGCTACACCGCCATTTCTCTGACTGGAGCGGCTGTGCGAACTCAGGTGCTTCGACTCTCTCGGAAGTACCAGGACATCATTATTGACGCGAGTGGACGTGATACCGCCGGGCTGCGCGCTGCCCTGACTGTTGCCGATACCGCGCTGGTTCCGTTTCAGCCTCGGAGCTTCGACCTCTGGACGCTCGATAAGGTTGTTTCGCTCCTCACCGAAGCTGATGGTTACCGGGAGCAGCCGCTTCGATCCTTTGCGATTCTCAATTTCGCTGACTCGCAGGGAATGGATAATGCTGAGGCAGCAGAAGCACTCCGGGGCGCTTCCGCGCTTACCTTTCTGGACAGACCAATTGGAAGAAGAAAGGCATTCCCTAATGCGGCGGCTGTAGGACTCGGCGTCGTTGAGCTCAAACCCCAGGATCTCAAAGCGAGTGCCGAGATCGCGGCCCTCGCCACAGCAGTATTCGCAACCGACAACGATGCGATAAGCGCCGCCATGATGACCTCGCGCCCATAACCAAAATCTTCCAGCTAACCACGCGAACTGCACGCGCTCGATGAGCGACAAATCCGCCCGCATGCTGTTCTCCTGGCACTGCGCAAGCACGAGCTCCTGTTCGTTCAAGCTCTGCACAACCCTTATCGGCCGCGAAAGCGATATCGGAGTAATATCTAATGGCAATCGTTTCAAAGCCGCAGCGACGTCTATACGACTTCGTTCAGCCTGACCCAATGGATTTCATTGAGCGGGCGGCAGAGCAACAAACGCCTAGTCTGTCAGCTGCCGAATATTCTGAAGCATCCAAGCGCCGCCGGAAGGAACCGGTGATTATCCGCTTCGATGATTACGTCCTCTCCAAATTAGATAAAGCTGCCGCCAAACGCGGCCTTTCGAGAGCGGCATTAGTAAGGCTGTTGGTAATGGAGCATTTGCCGGACTGATCCTCTTTCTCCCGCTGCCACAACGCCGCTATTCGTTTCGTAATTGCAACAAACAGCAGTCGCACTTGGCACCGTCAACTTAACCCAGGCGGGGCTTTGACGCAGGATTATTACCGAATTCTGTTTCGGAATCCGCTAACTTGATGATCAACTGGTTGCGGGTTTCTCGAGGCTGGTAAATTTGTTCGCAAGCCGCGCCGGGCCTAGGTTTTCAGGCAGCACCACCCAACCGGGTAGAGTCCAGCTTTCTGGAGGGTCAGAATGGCTGGAAGCCAAGGTGGGCGCGCCCTTCCCACGCAATTGGGGCTGGCGCAGTTTGAACAATTTGTCTTGCCGCATCTTTCCATCGGCCGCCGTGGTCCGGCACCAAAGCTGAGCCTTCACAAGATCTTCAACTATATTTTGCGGCTGCTTTATCTGGGCTGCCAGTGGAAGGAGCTGCCGATCCAAAAGGATGGCGAAGGTCGTCCT
>JAFATF010000230.1 GCA_019244045.1 Acidobacteriota bacterium | reverse complement strand
ATACCCGGATTTGCTCCAGGCCTACCTTCTGCCTTGCTTGCATTCGGATGATCAATCCTCAGCATGCGGCGTGTGCGCTCCTTCAGGCTCATCTTGCGTGAGAAACAAACCCTTTCTTCAGGCTCATCTTGCATGAGATAAGACTCTATGCCGTAGCATCAAACACAACATGCTAGGCTAAAGTAAAACTGACTTGATTGGACGGACTAATTCCCCAGACTCCCGTACCCGTTCCAACGCTGATTGTAGAGAGCACAGCAGGACCGAGAATCAGGGTAAACGATTGAGTGCTTTCATCGAGCCGGTAAACCTGCCCCGACGAGTTGACGCCCCAAACACCGTTTCCACCCACAGCGATTTACGTGAGCAGGCCGCTGATCTGATCGAAGCTGCTGGTGTTTGGATTAAAGCGGTACACCAGATTCCCGGGGTTCACACCCCATACGCCGGCGGCTCCTACGGCGATTTGGTTGAGGACCCAGGAACCCCGATGAACTGGTTAGCGGGGCCGGCCATCTTTATCCTTGCTGCCACACGATTTATAGAGGATGCCGATCGCTTCCTTGGACTCTCGCGTATAACTGAATTCCGTCGTGTCGTGCAGCACGAGAATGGGGCCCTCGGCTGCGGCGAAGCGCTCACGAGTGGCCTGAAAATGCCCGGCCAGAATCGCCATCTCATTCACTCGCCCGTTCGAAAGAAATCGGTACGCAGCCTTTGTGTTGGTCCAGTCCTGACAGGCCAAGGGGATCGTTTGCCCCAGCCTGGTTGACAGTTGCCTAGCGAACTTCTGGAATCGCCGACCTAACCTCGGATCAGAAAACTGGCAGCCACTCAATTCCTTCTCGAGGGCGCCGCCGGCCGCAATCGCTTCGGAAGAGGCCTGCGATTGTAGAGACGCCTGAAACAATTCAAGCCATTTATGTTTTGTCACCTTAGCGATTCATTTTAACGCTTCAATTCTCGTCACCAAGAAATGCCGAATTTGTGGGTAATTAAAAGGTTCATCGGACGCTTACACAATTCGGCGCGAATGCGGCGGGAGGAAGCGTGAACCGGACTGCTAGTCGGCATTAACGCTGCAGTTCGCAGTCACACTGGGCAATGTATGGCCGCACCGCTTTTCAATGACTTGTAATCTCCTCGGGAGACACATTGCAATGGCCGGCAGCGTGCCTTTCCGCCGTCGAGCGAGACTCGAGAATTTCAACGGAGGAGGCAACGAAAATGAATCGCGTTAATTCGAGGTTTTGGGCGGTCGTGGCGCCGCTAGCTACTGTGGTCGCTTTGGCAAGCGCGTCGCTTGCGTTTGGTAAGGATGACAACGAGAACAGCGCCCCAACAGCGTGGTGGTTTGAAACCGGCCAAACCTACACTCAAGTCCAGAACGCAATCACCACGCTTAACGCGCGCATCATTAACATCAAAGCGGATGTCTCTACTAACACCTTCACAGTGACGTACGTCAAGAATACAGGCTCGTACGCGAAATCGTGGTGGTGGTACGTCGGTATCGACGCGGCGACTCTGGCGACGAATATCACAAACAATAACGGGCGCCTGATCTCTCTCCAGGCCTACGATATCGGCGGGGGCAACATCAGGTTCGCCGTGGCGATGGTCGCCAACACCGGGGCTGACGCCAAAGGCTGGTGGTATTACTTTGGACAAACACCGACCGAGATCTCTAATCTGGCCGCAGCCAATAAGGCAAGGCTCACCAACTTGGAGTCTTATGTTTCCAACGGGCAGACTTATTACGCTTGCATCATGATTTCCAATAGTGGTGTGGACGGCAAAGGCTGGGGGTGGTATTACAATGTCAGTCCGCAGACCATCACCAGCTACATAGCTTCCAGCAATAGCCGCCTTCTGGACCTAACCAGCGCTGGTAGCGGAGCCTTCAACGCTGTCCTGGAGTCCTGCGCGACCGGCTGTCCCGGCTGGTGGTGGTACTACGGTTACAATTCATACGGAGTTCTCGACAAAACTCAGAACACCGGCTCCAGAGTTCTGACGGCGGACAAATATCCAGGCGCGTGCAAGGATGGTGGTGGGAATCCGAACGGCCCCGTCGGATGCTTTGCCATAGTCACGATCAGCGAGGCGCCAGCCGACATCACAGCGTGCGACCCCTACGGGTGCATCTCGGAGGCAAAGCTGGCCACCAATATTGCAAATACCCTTGCAGGCAAAGTGGTCGGCTACTCCCTTGAGGTCGGAGGGCTGGCGCCTAGATATGGCGGCCTGGCCCGTACTGCCACGGACGGCAATCTGGCGATGGAACCAGATCTTGTTACGGACCTGGCAAGCGTTAGCAAAACTCTAACCGCGACGGCCATCTTGCAATTGTTGGCGAAGGACGGACTTACCCCCGACACGCCCATCTCATCGTACCTATACGCAGATTGGAGGCAGGGCCCGAACATCAACCAGCTGACGTTCAGACATCTGCTGACGCATACTTCAGGGTTCGCGCAGACCGCCTCAAACTGCGGAACAAACGGCACCGGCCCTACCTCCGGTATCGACTACTCCGGGCTAGAAACGATCGTGGCCAACGGGGTACCAAACGCGGCCTACATCGGCCACCCGCAGTATGGAAACTGCAATTTTGCGCTCTTGCGGGAGCTGATGCCGGCTTTGTTGGGCAAAACACTTCTTGGTTACCAAAACGGTTCTCCGCGGGCCCAAGAAAGCTCCACCCTCTACATCAACTATATGAATTCTCAGGTCCTCGCGCCTGTCAGCGTGCCCACCAGCCAGTGCAAGCCACCCGTCGGCTTTGATATTCTCACGTACCCATTTCCCGCTGGAACAGCTCCAGGCACGGATTGGGGCGACTGGTTGTTAACATGCGGCAGCGGAGGCTGGGTGTTAAGCCCCGATCAATTGTTCCGAGTGGTTAATGACCTGGCTACCGGGACTACGCTGCTCAGCACTACCGAGAAGAAACAAATGATCAGTAGTAATCTCGGCTGGGACAGTGCGGTGAGGAGCGACTGCCCTAGTCCGTATGTCTGCAAGAACGGAGACTTGAACGACGGGAGCCGCTTCCTTTGGACCTACGCGGGCATCTTGAAGTGTGACGTCCCTGTGGTTGTGGTGGTCAACTCGCCCTTGCCCTCGAATTACCAGAGCGGCGAAGATATTATCGGTTTAGTGAAAGACGCTTTCAATGCGTCTACCGTAGCGGGAACAGCCAGAGCCTGCCCGTGAAGTCTTCGAGCTTGTGGTTTTCATAGATAATCTTCGATGCAACCTCAGGGCCGAAGGGGAGCCGATGGTACTCGTGAACAGACACCGACCTGTGTCGAGTGTAAGCTATGCTGGCGGGACGACGTGCTTCAGCGGGCCGGCATCCCAATCGGGTTTGAAGCGCACAGCAGCGGCGCCAGCAAGCTGCGTCAGAGGTTGCTGCAGATCCACGCAGCGAGTGGCTTGGATTAAGGTTCAGATTCCGTACTCTTGCAGTCGCTCGGCAAGCGCCGAAGCCTGCTCACGCAACACTGGAACTTCAGCCGTGCGGCCAGTAGTGCCCCGAAACCAGCTGCGGACCTCACGAGCGAACGGAATTTCCGAAACAAGAAGTTCTCCGAATCGGCCGCATCAGTCGACTTCGCGTAGCTGCGCAACGCCTGGTTGAGGTCCTCGAGCACCGACGCATTCAAGGAGGCCGCCAGGATTTCGCGTATCTTGGCGACGACGCGTACGTCGCTGTTCGCCGGCCCCGGACACCAGAAGGGCAGGTATTGTTTCATGAAGTCGAACATCTGCTCACGCGACTCAAACCATAAGAATCTGCCTGTACCACCGCCCGTATCCCCCGGTCCATCGCTGTAAGCGAAGAAGCCCCACGTTTCAGCTCTGGGCTTGAGCGTGTGCGCCTGCTCGGCGATCGTCTGCATCTCCTGAGCAAAAGCCGGAGGAATCTCCGGACCGCTGCGGCTCAATGTTGGCCCATGCTTCCAGGACGAGGCGTTGGGTACAGTATTCGCGTATCCATCCGGTGAACGCCGGTGAACACCGAAACGGCGGCGCTTCACGCTTCAGCAGGTGACGAGTTTCAGGCCTGGGTGGCAGCCCAGCAGTGAGGCAGTAATTGGGTGAGCTTGGTGATGGGGTGATCCGCAATGCGGCTCAGGACGAGGGTGTAAAACATTTTGTGTAAGCGTTGTTCTGGTTCAGAATAAGGAGAACAACGTATGGAGACAACCGAGCGCAAAGAAACGATCAAACCGGAGTGGTTGGACGAGCTGCTGAAAGACTGCCATAAGCCCGAGG
>JAFATF010000218.1 GCA_019244045.1 Acidobacteriota bacterium | reverse complement strand
ATGTTGACGTTTGGAGTGTAATGGAGGCTCGAAAGTTCCGTCGCTTGCGAGCACGCCGCCATGGCTGCGCAGCCGGCGAACAGCGCGGACAGTCTCAAGTCTGAGATCTTCATCTACTTTGCTCCTTTCACGGTCCCATCAGGTTCTTACAGGCTGTATCAGGACTACTCACCTGGTGATCCGAAAGACAAGTTACTATATCATCCTTTTTTCTCGCCACCATTCCCCATCTGCGGTTATGTATTCAGTAGCGACTCCAGCACCAAAGGAGGTGGCGCAAAAGAGAAGTATCGCTGGTATCAGCAATCGCCGCGAAATAGCACGTTTTGTCACAATAGAACCTCCCAAGGCGCACCCGTAGAAGTTAAGGCGAAGAGCTTGGGGGCTTTTCATACGGCTAATTAAGCGCTCACAGTATAGCTTCGTGAACCGCCGTCAGGTGGTAGTCGGCGCCGTCCGGATTAGCACTAATAGAAGACGTGCCAAGGTTGGTTAGATCGATCAATGCTGCCAAGCACCCAGCCGGCAGCTTCCATTTCTCCTCCGTCCGCAGCCGAACCGTACGGGCATCTTTACGGGCGTACCTGGACCTTCTTCCCTCCGCGCGCATACAATGGTGCTGGAGACTGGCGACGGCCCCGCGCCCCGGAGCGTACGATGGCGGTCTGGGGGACTTGTTGGTTTTTCCTACCCACTTGCACTTCAGGAGAACTCGAATGATGCGAATCGTCAAAACCTCGAAGTACGTGGTTATCGTCTCGATCGCAATCGCTATGGCAGCCGGTTGTTCCAGCAGCAGCGCGCCGTTGGCTCCGGCACGTCTCGGGCTAGTCCCAGGCGTCCATTTGAGTAGGAGCGCTGACTCGCTTTTTGAACCTACCTCTGCCCGGCCGAAGTACATCCTCGTTGGAAGCGTTCCTCTCCAAAGTATTCTCTACTTCAAGGCGACGGCTACCGGACCGGCCAAGCCTGTAGCGACCATCTCGGGCACCAAGACGCATATTCTTAATCCCAGTGAGCTCTTCATCGATGGTGGCCAGCTGTGGCTCGCGAATTATTCCACCCCCGGCGGAAGCATTGGGGCGTTCAACAAGCATAAGCGTGGCAACATCGCTCCTAAGGTCTACATATCCGGTTCAAAGACGAAGCTCGATGGGCAAACCAGCCTCTACGTCCTTCCTAATGGCGATATCGTCTCGTCAAATGCGGCAAGCAACAGCGTCCTCGTCTTCCCTCCGGGCAGCAACGGTAACGTCCATCCTGCTCACGTTATCGCTGGGTCGAAGACGCGGCTAGACAACTCGAATTCCGTTTGGATGGACCCCACGTCCCAAGACATCTTAGTTGCCAGCCCGGGGTTTGGCGGTGGGCCGGGCAACGGCATCCTCGCATTCAGTCCATCTGCAAAGGGAAATGTGGCGCCACTTTACACGATCGCCGGCTCCAATACGACCTTGTGCCAGCCGGTCGGCCTAGTGATCGATTCGCAAGGCCTGATCTATGTTACGAATAGCAACGAGTCCGGAGGTTGCACCCCGGCGATCCTCGTCTTCGCTTCGGGGGCTGAGGGAAATGTAGCGCCTATTCGCACGATCGTTGGCTCCAACACGACACTCAAGACGCCGTACCGTATTCGCGTTGACGCACTTGGGTACACTTATGTAACAGATTACCAAGATCAAAGCGTCAAGGTATTTGGTCCGGGTGCGAACGGCAACGTTGCACCAGTGCAAAATATTACGAATATACCGAACCCCGTCGCGCTTGAGCTTCAGTAGGAGCAAGCCGGCGCGTAGTGGATCGAATGCGATCGGACGTTGCGCGGGCATGGCGAAACCGCGGAGCTTCATCAGTGAGGCTAACGCCAGTCTTAGCAGAGACTCAAAACGAGGAATGGCCGGCGCGAGCCGGCCATTCCATTTTGTGGTTATCGCTATAGGAAATGCTCGATCTATTTTTGAGAGCTGGGCATGTACGCGGCGGCTACGCAGGGTGTGCTACCGGTACATCCAGTGAGACCGTTATTGAACTGGTAGAGCATGGAGCCGACGCCGGTCGCATGGCTGTAGCTGTAGACTTCAATATCTGAGTTCGTGATATCAGCCGTAACCCACCGTTCCCCCCGGCGCCCGATGTGACCGTATATGCTCTCGCCGGCTAGGGAGGTTGAAGGTTGAACGACTGTGCAGGTGCCCGTCGCGCAGCCCGAATACGTGGTCACGGTGCTGGGAAGGCCGTACGAGAGCGCGACGAGGTTGCCCTTGTTGTCGACATCGATGCCGCCAGGGTGTAGCTCCGAGAAGCCGCTAGCCACGGCACCCGTTCCGGTGCACGGCGCCGACGGCGTGCCGTTGTAGACCCAGAGATCTACGCTAGACCCCGAACTATACCCGTCCGCGTAGCAGTTGCCGTTCTTGTCCATGGCGACCCACATGGCGGAACCGCCGATTTCCGGCGTCGAGAGCGGGGTGCAGGTCAGGCTCGCGAGTGTACACGTGTCGACTTCGGCGGGTATTTTTCCGACGACGATGGTTTCGGTAGCCGCATTAATCGCGGCGGCGTCCTGCGCGCCGCCAGGAGTGCCAATCGTTCCGAGCAACGTCCCGCACGAGCTAGCCGTAAAGGGCGGTGCATATACGCTGATGTCGGACCCGGAGTTCGAGGCATTGGGGACGATGAGGTCGCCCTTGCTGTCCGAAGAGACCCCGGTAAGGCCAGTACCGCTGATGCTGCAAATTGCCGGCCCGTTGGCACCGTTGTTCTTGGGATAGACATATGCAGGGCTGATCCCGTAGACAAACTGGGCGGTAGCGATGCCGCGAGTATACGACGCCGGAACCTTGTACAGGCGATACGGACGGACGAATGGCGACTTGGGAATGGCCATCATGGTCGCACCCTGCCGTCCTTGGGGCGCGCCGCCGGGACCGCCCGGCATCGAGGAGCTCGGCGTGCTTCCATTGCTCGAGCAGCTCACCAGTAGCGCCGCGGATAGAACCACGGCAACACCATAAACAAAACGAGAAGCTTTCATGGGAAAACGCTCCATTTCTGCGCTTGACCATAGCGCTCGATCCGGAGACGGCTGGGGACCCGACGCCCGCCTGCCAGGCCCTCAGCATAGCACTTTGAAGGCCGCGCGTCTTTAGCGGCTTTGGGGGTCTTCGCGCGCGTGAAGAGCTATGGCGACGTACTGCGCGAATATGAGTTCCATCCCGAAGCCAAGTGTGCCGATCCCTCCGGCGCTCCGTGCTCAAAGCAAACCATCGGCCTTCTCGCCCGGCGCCACGTGACGATCGATGGCATCACCTACATCGGCAAAGAGTCGAGTCGCTTGGAAGAGGTCGAGGAGCAAAGCCTCCTCGGTCCCACGGATGTTTACAACGCATACGTCGATCCGCGGCCCGACGAGTGGGCGACGAAGATACTCCCGAAGCTCCGAGCTGTTCTGATCTCCGAGGCCTGCGAAGGTACTGGTATTAGCCGGGCACAGATGCAGCGCTACCGAAACAGAGGCGCGAGGCCGCGGGCCGCGCATTTCGAAGCGGTAAAGCTATTCTTGGGCCAAGAAAACGCATGAAATATCTCGTAGGTTTTTTCGTGTTACTCGCGGCTTGTACCACGTTAGGGTCACCGGCGGCATCTTCGCCTATAGCACCACGCCAGGTCGAGTGCAACGCGGCTGCCAATTGTAGGATAAAAGTGAGTCATGCCAAAAGGTCATTCGGCGGTGATTCATCGCCGCAAAGCGAGGATTTTAATGCGCGATACTCTTTCAACGGTATCTAGATTTTTCGTCTTCGTCCTGTCGGTCTCGATGTTGTTTGCGTGCAGCGGTCACGATGTGTCCCCATCTCTGCACTCGAGCAACTTCATAAGCCCATTAGGCCGCTCAACTTCAGCAAGCGAAAAGGTCATTTATAGTTTCGGGTCTCACCAGCCTGACGGCGCCGATCCGATGGCCGGGCTTGTCTTTGAGA
>JAFATF010000155.1 GCA_019244045.1 Acidobacteriota bacterium | reverse complement strand
AGTGAAACCTGGCCAGCACTCCCTCAGACCGCTCGTCCAGTTCGAGGTGTAAATCGTATTTAGTGGCTCCGGTATCGACATCCATTTGAGTCAATCGCCATTCCGGAGCCACATCAGGCATGGGCGGCTCCAAGGAGAACGCCACTTCAAAGAGCGGATTGCGGCTGAGATCACGGCTTGGGCTGAAGTCGTGAATCAGACTACTGAAAGGAACACAATCATGTTCGAGGGCACCAAGCGTGACGTCTCGCATTCTCCGCATCAGTTGCGTGAAGGAAGGATTCCCGCACAGGTCGGCCCGCAAAACTACCGTATTCAGAAAATATCCGAGCAGAGCCCGGGTCTGGGGGCGATCGCGGCCACTGGTAACGCTGCCAATAGCGAACGTGTTTTCCCCGCAATAGCGGGCGAGAAGGGCGGCAAAGGCGGCCAATAAAGCCTGAAACAGAGTGACGCCCGCATTCTTGCTCATTGCCTTGAGGCTTGAGGTAAGTTCCCTGCTCAGGGCAAACGGGTACATGGAGCCGCGAAAGGTCTGGACCGGCGGCCGTGATCTGTCGGTTGGCAACTCGAGTGCCGGCAACTCCGGCAGAAGCTGCTGGCGCCAGTACTCCAGGTGCCGAGCAAAGTCGGGCTCTGGGGATTGCCTCTGCCAAGCGGCATAGTCCGGGTACTGGACCTCTGGGTCCGGTAAGGGCGAAGGTTTGCCGGCCGAAAACGCTGCATACAAGGCGGCTAATTCGGGGAGAAAAACGCTGTAAATGGCCACTCCGTCAAAAATGATGTGGTGGAGGACGAGATAGAGGCGATATTCCTCGTCCCCGAGCCGAATTAGCCGAACTCTGAACAGAGGCACGTCGGTCAGAGAGAGCGGTTCGGTTGCATCCTCTGTTGCCAGGCGCACGGCTTCGGCCTCGCGCCCGTCGCGAGCAACTTCTCGAAGATCGGTCACCGGCAACGACACCTTGAGCTCGGAACAGACCTTCTGAACCGGCACGCCATCCATGGTTGGAAACGAAGTACGCCAGGCTTCGTGCCGCCGCAGGATTTCATTGAAGGCACACTCCAGGGCGGCAATATCCAAGGGGCCGCTGTGATGGATCGTAACCGCCTCGTTATACAGCGGGAAGTTGGGGGCTAACTGCGCGTGCAGCCAGACCTGTTCCTGCGGATAAGAAAGCGGGATTGGCCCTTGCGTTGGGCGCCGCGGAATCGCCAATTCACGAGCCGGCTGCGCAAAAGTACCCCGGAGATACTTCCGCAGCAGCTTTTGCCGGGCGTCGGAGAGTGGCGCATGGTCAGACATAGTCTTCTCAAAAGGTGACATTCAGAGCGGTCAGGCCTCGCAGGCCGAGATTGTGCCGCCATACCAAGGGTGCCGAGCTGTCCAATCTCAATTCCGGAAACCGGCGCAGGACGGTCGCGAATGCGATCTGTCCTTCGAGGCGCGCCAGCGCCGCTCCGAAGCAAAAATGTGCGGCCCAGCCGAATGCCAGGTGGCGGTTGTCCTTGCGCGCGAGGTCAAGTTTGTCCGGATCAGCAAATCGTTCCGCATCTCGATTACCGGCGCCCATGACGGCAATTACGGCTTGCCGTTTGCGAATGTGTTTTCCGCCCAGTTCAACATCACTCGGAGCCAATCGTGCAGTGTGTTGGCTGGGGCTCTCATAGCGCAGCAATTCCTCGACGGCGGAGGAGATCAACGAGGGATCCTGGCGCAAGGCTTCGATGTCCTCAGGATGGCGCAGCAAGGTAAGCAGTCCATTGCCGATCAGGTTAGTGGTCGTTTCCTGGCCCCCCACCATAGTTACGATCAAATTGGCTATGATTTCTTCTTCCGTCAGCTTGTTGCCATCCACCTCGGCCGCCATCATCGCTTGAATGAGCCCGTCCCGCGGCTCATTGCGCTGCCCCTCAATAGCCGATCGGAAATAAGAGCACATGCTTTCCAAGCTCCGCAGGACGCGGGGAAAACGGTCGGGGTTGTGCTGGAAATTGCCCAGCATCTCCGCGAAATCGGCCGACCAGTCTTTCAATTGAGCATGATCGCGGACCGGAATTCCGAACATTTCGGCTGTGACGATAGCGGGAGCGGGACTGGCGAAATCAGCAATTACGTCCATCCGTCCACTCCTCTCCACCCGGTCGAGCAGTTTGTCGACGATTTCCTGGATGTGGGAGCGCAACAACTCCACTCTTCGCGGAGTGAAGGCGGCGGATGCGAGAGCCCGCAAACGCGTGTGGTCCGGTGGATCGAGAAAGAGCATCTGCCGCACCATCACCTTCGCGATGGGGTTCAGAGCCGACAGACCCATGGCGCTGAGTTGTTCTGGCGTCGGCGTGCGATTGGCGGAGAAATGGTGAAGCACGTGGACCACATCGCTATACCGGGTCACCACCCAGGCGTGCAGAAATGGATCCCAATGCACGGGATCTTCCCCTCGCAGCCGATGATAAAGAGGGTAAGGATTAGCGAGCACCTCCGGATCAAGCAAATGGTAGAGGCTAAGGACACGATCGGCATTACTGGTGCCAGCGGCCGGCCCGGAACTCACGGTCATAATGCTTACATCCCCGAGGACGCCAACAAACGCTCTACCTCTTCTTCGCTCATGGTAGCCAACTTCGCCTCAACCAGCTGCTCGATCGCGAGCGAGATACCGGCGATCGTGGGCTCATCAAACAGGCTTCGCAAGGAAAGCTCTACGCCAAAGGCGTCGCGCAGCTTGGCAATAATTTGCGCCCCCATTAACGAGTGCCCTCCCAGATTGAAGAAGTTGTCGTCTCTCGCCACGCGATGAACACCCAGCAGTTCGGCGACAATCTCGCCGACTCTCCGCTCCACGGGCGATTGCGGCGCCTCAAAATCTGCATCGACCAGAGTGTTATGGTCCGTAGCGGGGGGGAGTTGCCGGCGATCGACTTTCCCATGGGCGGAAAGGGGAAGCTTTTCCAGGCGAACGAAGCGCGACGGAAGCATGTAATCGGGAACGAATTCAGCCAGGAAGGCGCGCAGCCCGCTGCTTGTCACCTTGGCCTCGGGGGCGCAAACGATATAGGCAAGCAGCCGTCTGTCGCCGGATCGCTCATCGCCATCGGCCGAGACAAAGCTCTGACGAATCGCGGGGTGGCGTTCGAGGACGGCGCTGATTTCCTGAGGCTCGACGCGAAAGCCCCTGATCTTGATCTGCTCGTCCATTCGACCAAGAAAAGCAATCTGCCCATCTGGAAGAAGGCGAGCCAGATCGCCGGTTCGATACAGACGCGCACCCGGTGCGCCACTGAATTGGTCGCGAACAAATTTCTCTGCCGTAGCTTCAGGAAGGTTCAAATAACCGCGTCCCACGCCGGCGCCGCCGATCACCAATTCGCCGGGAGCCTCAGAGGGGGCCGGTTGCAGTTGATCATCAAGAATATAGAGCTGAACATTGTCGATCGCCTTACCGATGGGTGGTAAGTCCCCGCTGTTCTGGCCGGCAGGAACTTCGGCGGATGTAGCAACCACTGTACACTCGGTCGGGCCGTAGTTATTCACCAATACGAAAGGCAACGTCCGAGGAGGATAGCGTCGCAAAGTATCCGCGCCGGTTAAAAGGACACGCAATCGCGTATCCTGCGGCCAGGAGAGGTCGATTAACAACTCGGCCATGGCGGTAGGCAGAAAACTGACGGTAATGCATTTAGCTACCAGCCAGTCGCGCAGGGGTTCGGCTGCCGCGCGAAGTTCCTCATCCACGACGTATAGGGTCGAGCCGCTCGCCAGGTAAGGCCATAACTCCCAGACCGCGGCGTCGAAGCCGGGACTTGCGTGCAAAGTGGCGCGGTCTTGGTGACCCACATTGAAAGCTCGTTGGTGCCACAGAACGAGATTCAACAAATTGCGGTGAGTGATCTCGACGCCCTTGGGTCGTCCCGTGGAGCCTGAAGTGAAGATGATGTAGGCAAGCGTGTCAGCTTCAACTCTGCTCTCCAGAGGCGAGTCGGGTTGGCCCGCAGTTAGCTTCTGGTTGAGCGCAACTCGCTCGTAGTTTCCTAATGGAATCTGACCAGCTAGGCAGGGCTGCGTAAGGATGAGCGCAGCTCGGCAGTCTTCGAGCAGCATCCGAACCCGGTTCTCCGGGTAGTCGGGATCAATCGGGACGTAAGCGCCGCCGGCCTTGAGAATGGCGAGAGCGCTCATGGCCAAATCGGCCGATCGCGTCATGCACAGTCCCACGGGAACTTCTGGACCTACGCCCTGCGCCCGCAGCCAATGCGCCAACTGATTTGAACGAACCTCCAGTTCACCATAAGTGAACTTTTTTTCCCCAGTGACCACCGCGACAGCCTGGGGTCTTCGGCTTGCTTGCTCATGCACCAGTTCAGGAACCCACATCGTTGGCCCCACCAAAGGCTTCTGTTAACCTAGCGAGCAACCCGAAAAGGGCGCGCCCGTCCATCGAGAGTAGCTCTCGAGGGGCCGTTTGCTAGCTCCTCATCCTGGTTGCCAGCTTGTCAGGTCTTTGCCACACGAGCTGCGCCCGGCTCATCAACGGCAACTTGTTCGGAAGGCTGCTTGTTATTGAGTACACGCTCAAGCAGGGCTTGAACCTCGGCAGCGGAAAGCGAATCAAGATGCGCCAACAAAGCCTCCTGGTTTGCCATTGCCGGCCGGGCCCGACGTTGCAACATGGGGGTGCGCGCCCTTTGTCCTGTGGCTAACGCCTCTTCCACCGCGAAGGCGATTTCCGCTATCGTCGGTTGCTCAAACATCACTCGCACGGGTAGGTCCACCTCGAAGGCCTTGCGAATGCGCGCCATGACCTGTAAAACCAGCAGCGAGTGGCCGCCCATTTCGAAGAAATTCTGCTCCACCCCGACGTCATCCACCTTCAGCAATTCCTGCCACATCTCGGCCAATTTCTTTTCGACTTCGCTTCGCGGTCGCAGCTTGGTGCTGTCGTCCGTTAGCCTCTTCCCCCGCGCCTCGCCGAGCGCCTTGCGATTTACTTTTCCGCTCGGCAGCAGGGGCAAACTCTCAAGCAGCACGTAAGTCGCCGGCACCATGTGTTCGGGCAACTTGTTGCGTAGGTAACGTCGCAGATCAGCGAGTGCGGGCATCTGCCCCTCGGCCGCCACCAGGTAGGCTACGAGCCGCTGCTGGTCCCCTTCCCCGCTCACCCCGACGGCGGCCGCCTGTACGGCGGCATGCGAGGCTAAGGCCGCCTCCACTTCCCCGAGTTCCAGCCGCATGCCGCGCAGCTTTACCTGGCTGTCGAGCCGACCCAAGTATTCGAGGAGCCCATCGCCACGCCAGCGCCCCAGGTCCCCAGTGCGGAAAAGCCGTCGAGACCCCACGGGCAATCGATTCTCAACAAAGCGCTCACTCGTCAGCTCCGGCCGTTTCCAGTATCCGCGCGCCAAGCCGTCGCCGCCCACGTAAATCTCGCCACGCACTCCCCGGGGGACGACACTCTGATGTCGATCAAATATGTAAATCTCGGTATTGCTGATGGGATGGCCGATCGGCACCGATGCCCTACCGTCCAGATCTCCCACTTCGTAGCAGGTCACATCCGCCCCGACCTCCGAGGACCCGTAGATGTTCAACAGTTTCGCTTTGGAATGGGCGATGCGAAAGCGTTTGGCCAATTCCACGCTCAGTACTTCTCCGCTCGATGACCATAGTTCTAAGCGGGGCACGCGCTGTCCCAAATCAGGCGCGGCCTCAAGCAGGCTTCGCAAAAGCGAGGGCACCAGCACGATGCGCGTTACGCCCTGGCTGGCCAAGAGACCCAAGAGTTCTTCGGGATCGCGCAAAGCCTCCTGCGGAACGATCAGATTTGGCACGCCTGCGAGCAGCGGCCCAAAGATTTCCCAGATGGAATCGACAAAACCGAGATTCGTCTTTTGGCAGCAGATCTCCCCAGCTCGAAACGGATACTTCTCCCACATCCAGGCGAAGCGATTGATCGACGCGCGGTGGGTCGCTTCGACACCCTTTGGCTTTCCTGTCGAACCGGAGGTATAAATCACATAGGCACGATCGTCACCCGAAATCGGCACCGAGGGATTGGTGCTCGATTGCGATTGAATCGCGTCACCATCGCGATCAAGCGCGATAAGCTTTACCTGGCCTAAGTTGTGAGTGAACTCCTGAAGCGTTACTACTCCCCAAACGCCGGCATCCTCGATCATCAGCGCCAGCCGTTCGGCGGGGTAGTTTGGATCTAGGGGAACATAAGCGGCACCGGCTTTTAATATGGCCAGCAAGGCCACAATCATCTCCGTCGACCGCTCCAGTGCCAATCCCACCAGATCGCCAGGGCGAGCTCCAGATTCAATCAGGTGTCGCGCCAGGCGATTGGCTTGTTGGTTAATCTCGCGATAGCTGAATCGGCGCCCTTGGGATAACAACGCAGTGGTATCGGGTGTTCGCCTCGCTTGTTTCTCAAATAGTTTCGCAATCGTACTCTCGCGCGGGTACTCGCTGGGGGAGGGGTTCAACGTGAGAGCTATCTCTTCCTCCTCCTCAGGAGTCATCAGGGCTAGTTGCGCCAGAGGCTGATCGGGTCGTTCAAGGGCACCCGGTACAAGTCTGGCAAAATGTCCGATCATCCGCTTGATCGTGCTCTGGTCAAATAAGTCCGTGTTGTACTCAAAGCGGAAGTGCAGGCCATTGTCCTCATAGGCATCGGCGGACAGGTCGAACTTGGCGATACCCGTGTCAAACATCAGTTCTTCCATATCCAGGCCGGAAATTTGGAAGATCTGCTTGGGTATATTCTGGAAGGTGAACATGACCTGGAAAAGCGGAGTCGTATCCATCGAACGCTGGGGAACCAACTGTTCCACCAGTTTTTCAAAGGGGACATCCTGGTGGGCATAGGCGTTTAGAGCAAAGGCGCGAATTTGGCGAACTAGCTCGCGATAGCTCAGACCATCGCTGAAGTCGGCGCGGAACACCAATGTGTTCACGAAGAAGCCAATCAGGTTTTCGATTTCGACCTCCTTGCGCCCCGCGACCGGCGTGCCCACCAGGATGCTGTCCTGCATGGTGTAGCGCCAGAGTAAGGCTTGGAAGGCGGCCATGGAGGCCATAAACAAGGTCGCGCCTTCAGCCTGCGCCATTGCTTTCAGGCGGGCAAGGATAGCCTTGTCGAACACAAGTTCCTCGGTTGCGCCATGCCAACTGTGGATGGCGGGCCGCGGGTGATCGGCTGGCAATTCAATCACCGTAGGTGCGCCGCTCAGCTGCGATTTCCAATACTCGACCTGCTCCTGCAGCACCTCCCCGGTTATGTATTCGCGCTGCCACTGAGCGTATTCGGTGTATTGCACAGGCAGCTCGGGCAGATCAGGTTTTTCACCGCGAATAAACGCTTCGTAGCATTTCGTCAGTTCACGAAACAGAATGGCAATCGACCAGCCATCGGTAATGATGTGGTGCAGTACCATGACCAGCAAGTGTTGGTTGCTATTTAGCCGTATCAGCAGGGTCCGCAACAGCGGTCCACAGGTTAGATCAAATGGCTTTCTTCCCTCCTCGCTCGCTAGGCGGAGAGCCTCCTGTTTCCGCTGCTGCTCCGGAATGCCAGTTAGATCGACGACAGGAGATTCGACAGCCACGTCGGTGAGCACAATTTGTGTCGGCTGGCCATCGACGGACTCAAATATGGTGCGTAGGGATTCGTGACGGGCTACGACTACGCGAAACGCTCGGGTCAGAGCGGGAACGTCGAGTGGACCCGTGATCCGGAACGCCCGCGCGAGATTGTACGCCGCAGTACCGGACTCAAGCTGATCCAGGAACCAGAGTCTCTGCTGTGCGAAGGAAGCGGGAAACGACACTTGGCTCATTATTCATCCCAACATGAAGCCTGTAATTGTGGGAACGTGAGTAGCTGGTTTTGATGCCCGCCCTCGAAAGCGGGTTACCTCATCAAAGCACAAAGCAAGGATTTCGACCATACCCCGTTAGGGCAGCCGCAAAGCCGCCGCCGTGGTAATGATGGAAATCGGCGTAGGCGGTCCCTCCAGGAGGGATATTTGAGCAAGTCAGCGACCACTCCATTTGGTTCTGCATCCTATGGGCAGCTTCTCTCCTATCCCTATGAGAGTGCAGCACGCGCTTTGCACCTCCCCGGAGGGCAAGAATGTGAGTTCCCCCTCATGGTGCGGCGGAGGTCCCGGTCGGGCAAGGAGCCGCGCCCAGTAACTATCGCAAATTACAAGGAGTTCCACGGGATCACCAGTTTCCATTTTTCGGAACTGATCTATGGCTGGGTACATTTCCTCGAGGTTGGGAAGGAAAGCGAATTGCATACACAGGGATTGATTCTGAGAATGTTCATCTCCGGATCGCTTTCTCCGGCGGGCTCAGATTATGATGGAGAACTCCCAATTTGCCCGCTTGGCGGGAGGACCTGACGTAATGTTGTATGGGAACAAAAGTTTAGGAACGGACACGGAACAACAGAAGAAACTGCTCGCCGACCTTCTGATCGAAGGTGAGGCCACCCAGATCTATCCTGCCTCGCTTCCTCAGGAACGCTTGTGGTTTCTCGACCAGCTGCGAGATATTAACGCCGCGTACAACGTCCATGTGGGTCTGTGGCTGACCGGTCCTCTGGACTTACCAGCCCTAGGCGGGAGTTTGCGTGAGATCGTACGACGCCACGATAGCTTTCGTACGACCTTCTGGTTCAACTCGGGCAAGCTGTTCCAGCTCGTCTCGAAGCATGTTCCGGTGGACCTCCCTATGGACGACGTCAGCGATGCTGCCAGCCCTGTCCAGAAGGCCTACGAGATTGCCCAGCAAGAGGTCCACGCCCCTTTCAATTTGTCCACCGGTCCTCTTTTTCGTACTCGCCTGATCAGGGCTTCGAGCGAGGACCACGTCTTTCTCTGCACCATGCATCACATTGTGACCGATTCCTGGTCCATGCAACTGTTCGTGAAGGAATTGCGAACTCTTTACCGGGCGCTCTGTGATGGCCGGCCATCCCCTCTGGCAGAGCTCCCGATTGGCTATGGAGACTACTCCGAGTGGCAGAGGGAATCTTTCGCAAGCGACCGGGTACGAGAGGAAATTGAATACTGGAAACAGAAACTTCATGCTGCGGCTCCTGTTTTGGAACTTCCCAAGGATGCTCCGCGCCCTTCGGAACAGACATTTTCCGGGGCCAGCCAAACGGTGGAGCTGCCTCAGGCGCTCGTCGGAGAGATCAAGCAACTGGGGGCGCGCTACAACTCGACTCCCTTCATGGTCCTTTTGGCCGCCTTCGAGTTGCTGCTTTACCGTTACAGTGGCCAGCCCGATGTGCTCGTCGGGGTACCGGTCGCAGGCCGGAACCGCATCGAGACCGAAGGTCTGATCGGCTTTTTCATAAACACGGTAGTACTGCGCAGCCATTTATCCGGCAATCCTCGGTTCCTCGATCTATTGGCCCTAGTTCGCCAGACGACGCTTGAGGCCTTCGCCAACTCCGATGTTCCTTTCGAAAAGGTAGTTGAGGTTCTGCAACCGGCGCGCAGCTTGAGTTATAACCCGATCTTCCAGGTTATGTTCTCGACCATCAAGGCGGCCGTCGAGAGCCATAGTTTCGGAAACCTCATCGCCTACCCTTATGTGGTCAGCACGGCAACATCAATCTTCGATCTGAGCGCAACCTTGATTGAAGCAACCGATGGGCAATGGTACATGCAGTTTGAATACAACACGGACCTGTTCTCACGAGAACGTATTGCCCAAATGTTGGCCGACTATCATCGACTGCTGCCCCTGGTAACTCGTCAGCCTGATATTCATATCCTCGACGTTGAGGTTTCCCGAGGCGGCGCCGCGAAGTCAGTCGGGGAATCGGATTTGCAGGTACCAGAGGAGAACAAAGTTCTAGATTCGGCTCCCCGCGAGCTTTCTCGCGAGGAGCAAGATAGTGGACTGGAAAAAAATCGCGAGTTGCTAATTGAGATTTGGAAGAAAGTGCTTGGAGTAAACACAGTTAGTATTCACGACAACTTTTTCGACATCGGTGGTCACTCTCTGTTGGCAGCTCGGCTGATTCGCGATATTGAAAGTGCAACCGGCAAAACCATGCGGGTCTCGGCTATCTTCCGCGCGCCCACCATCGAGAGTTTCTCGCGCCTGCTGGCCGAGACAAATCCGCGCAGGCCTGAGCCCGTGATTTTGCAACTGAGCGGTGGCAAAACTCAAGACAGGCTGTTTGCGGTGGCCGTTCCCGGGGTTGACACCTTCGGGTTCGGCCTGCTGGCACACCATCTCAGGGCAGAACATTCCGTTTACAAGTTGCAGGCTGCCTCGCCGGTGATTTTGGACCGGCCCTTCGCGCGTGAGGAGGTCGAAGGCCTGGTGCGGGAGTACATCGCGGCCATGAAGTCAGTGCAACCGGCGGGTCCCTACGCGCTGATTGCCATGTGCTACGGAGTGGTCCTGGCACAGGCCATGATTCTCGCGCTCGAAGCCCAGGGTGATGAAGTAAGCTTCTTTGCCATTTTGGATACGTGGGTACTGGAAAACTCCATGCGGCGCCCCCTCTGGGCTGTGGACTACTACCGGCAGCGTCTCGACCGCTTTCTTAAGTCCCCGGTTCAGGAACGCTGGGCGATTGGGGCAAGAATACTGCGCCGAGTCTTCCGCCCCAAGCGCGAATCAGAGGGGAGTGGGTGGGTCAAGGCATACTGGCCAGAGAAGGGATTTCAGACACCTCATTTTGAGGCTCCCGTCGTTCTGTTCAAGCGTCCGCAACAGCCCTATTACTATGTTCGGGATCCCAACCTCGGCTGGACTCGGCGCACCCGTGGCGGTGTCGAGGTCTATGAGATCGACTCCGGTCACGTGGAAATGCTGCGCGAGCCCTACGTGCGGGTCATCGCCGAAACACTTGCGCGGCGCCTAACGAGCAGCGCGAGCGCCGGCAGATCGCGCCTGGTCAGCAGGTCGGACGCACCGGAGGAGAGCCCGTCCAAACTGGTGCCAGAATCCGCAATCTAGCCGATGGTCCCAACATGGGCACTCCGACAGGAATGGTGGACGCAACCCCGGCCGGCGACAATAGCCTCGGTCCTTCTGCTATCACTCCGGTTCACCTTCCATCGAGTCGCTCCCGGCCCATCAAAATAATCCGCCCACCGGCTTTCTCCATCCGAACCCTGTTGAACGGTTTGGTGACGCTCACGCATTATGCCGATCTGCTCTATACCCTAAGCGTCTTTCGCTTAACCGTGCGTTACAAACAGTCGCTACTAGGATGGGCGTGGGCTGCGCTTCAGCCTTTGGCCCTGATGCTCATCTATACGATCCTTTTCACCCGTGTCACCAAGGTGGCGACCGGCGGCATTCCTTATCCCATTTTCGTCCTCTCCGCATTGCTGCCCTGGATCCTATTTTCGAGCTCGGTAACGAACGCAGTCACCGGTTTGACTGCCTACCCCAATCTCCTAACCAAAATGTATTTCCCTCGCGAAATCATTCCCTTTTCCTATCTCGCCGCCGCCGTGGTCGATTTTTGTATCGCTTCGGTCATTCTGGGGCTGCTGATCATACGCTACAAGGTCCAACTGAGCTGGACCGTGCTGTACGCCCTACCCATCATTGTGCTGCTGGCCATTTTTGCCGCCGGCACGGCCCTATTCTTCTCTGCTATTCATGTCCGCTTCCGTGATGTCGGGCTGGCTATGCCGTTCCTGCTGCAAGTATGGATGTTTACCACGCCGGTGGTGTACTCGCTCGCCTCGGTGCCGGCTCGTTTCCGCAAGTTCTATCTGCTCGATCCGGTCGCCGGCTTGGTGGAAAGCTTTCGCTCCGCGGTGCTCATCGGGAAGCCTCCCGACCTCGGTATGCTCTCCTACTCAGCCGCAATCACGCTGGTGTTTTTTGTATGCGGCTATATGTACTTCAAAGCGTCGGAAGCTACCATGGCGGATGTGATCTGACATGATTGATCTCGAGTTCAATGGCGTGTCAAAAAAATACCGACTGCGGGGGAGGGGCCGCCGGCCGCATACCTCTTGGTATCGACCTGAGTTCCTCGAACCGCTGCCGGAGATGTGGGCTCTGCGCGACGTGAGCTTTCAGGTGAAAGAAGGTGAGGCGCTCGGCATCGTCGGTCACAACGGGGCGGGCAAAACCACCGTCCTTAAAATTCTCTCCAGTATCACCACACCTACCGCCGGCCAGATCATGGTCAGGGGGCGCCTCGCGGCCCTGGTCGAAGTCAGCTCCGGATTTCACCCCGAACTCACCGGACGCGAAAACGTCTACTTGCACGGCGCCATGCTAGGAATGAAGCGGGCGGAAATCACTCACAAACTTGATAGCATCATTGACTTCTCGGGCGTCGCCGACTACATCGATATACCCGTCAAGCGATACTCCTCGGGCATGTACGTCCGGCTGGGATTCTCGATTGCTGCGCATCTCGATCCTGACATCATTCTGCTCGATGAGGTCTTGGCCGTGGGGGATGCCGCTTTCCAGGCGAAATGCCTCGATCGCATCGCCGAAGTACGCAAAAGCGGGCGCACGATGGTCTTCATCTCCCACGACCTTGCGGCGGTTTACCGCCTTTGTGACCGGGCCCTGCTGCTCGACCATGGCCGAATCGTTATGGATGGCGCACCCAGGCAGGTGATCGATCGCTATCAGCAACTCACATTTCAAGACCAAGCTACAGGCTTTTCCGAGCACGTCGCAAGTGGCAAGCCGGCAGAATGCAAGAGCGTGAGTTTTCATGCCCCGGATTCCGGTGGTGAGGCTAACATTCGTACGGGCTATCGCATGGTGACCCGGGTAGGTTTTCAGGCGGCAAAGAGAATTCAAGGGGCGGTGGTGCGGGTTTCGATCTTCTGGCCGAGCGGATACCTTTGTGCACAGCTAAATACTGGAGAATTTGAACTGCAGCCAGGAGTGGGAAGGGTTGAGTTCAGATGCCCTGTGTTGCCGGTGGTGCCGGGACTTTACCGTGTCGATGTTGCTATTGAAGCCGGAGGCCAGGAAATCGATGCCCGGCGCCGTTGCGCCACTCTGCGCGTTGACCCTGGCAAGCCGGTCTTCGGCGACTTCCACATTGAGAACCAATGGTCGGTCGTGGCCGAATCGCCTCTCTCGTGCACATCTGAAGTTTCAAATTAGCCGTGGGCGTCTGAGCAGGATCGCCCATCGTCCCCGCCATTTTGTGCACCACTTAAAGCCGCCGAGGATGGCGCAACACCTATGGCCCGCTTGTGGAGTTTCGACAGCTCAACAGTACAGTCAGGGTTCTTGTTGCCCAGAGCCCGAAGACTTTACCAAAGCCCGTATTCGTGGGCTTGGCGCCATCACGTAGAAAACCTAACACCAGGTCTGGTTTGTGATTGAATCGCGCGCAGGGACTGGCAAGTCGTGCGCGCAGAAGCTTCAGTTGGGA
>JAFATF010000597.1 GCA_019244045.1 Acidobacteriota bacterium | reverse complement strand
CGGGGAAGAAGTACGTCTAAAGGAGGGAGCACAGGTGGAAGTGACTGTTGAAGCGGACGCAGAAGACGTTCTTCCGTCCAATCAACCTATCGAGCGGTAGCTTAAGTCTATCTGCTGAATGCTCCTGAAAGCGGTCAGCGATGTACTCGATCGCCAGCTGCTCGTCCGTACAGGGCACGGCTGCTGTGGAAATCAAGCTAGCGGACTTTGGGCTCATTACGCTCACAATTGCGAGGTGGCCATCTGCACTGCCGAAGTTGAAGGTGTCACGATTTAGACCTGGAACTACTTTCGCGGCTCCAACCGATCAGCTCGGAAACATTTGCAATCGCGGTAACTCTGAAATCCGCCAAGTATCCGTACGCGGTAAAGGCGGTCCAATCACTCGGAGGAGGCAAGGCAGACATTAGGTAGCGCATTGCTGCCGGGAAGGGGGACTGCAGCCCTGATTCTGGCAGAGTTTTCCATTGGAAATACCCTTTTGTCCGTACTGATCCTGAGCATTACGCATGTCATAGTCCATGACACCGCAGCTGGCAAGCTGCATTGAGATGCCGAGACGCCTGCTCGCAGGAGGAGGTTGCGGATTGATTCGTATACTGGTCGCCGATGATTCAGAGGTGGTGCGACGCGGCCTAGAGGATCTGCTCCGTCAACACGCAGGTTGGGAGGTATGTGGCGAAGCGGTTGATGGTCGGGAAGCGGTGCAGAAGGTGGAGCAGCTCGTACCTGACGTGGTAGTGCTGGACTTCTCTATGCCGGGGATGAACGGAATCGAAGCAGCGCGGCAGATTCTTCAGGTTCGACCAAGTACACGAATCGTCCTCTGTTCCATGTACCTGGACCGGCAGCTTGCTTCACTTGCCGAGACTGCGGGTATACGATCACTGCTATCAAAGAGCAACGTGAGCCGCATTATCAAAGGTGTTGAAGCGGCACTGCGAGGCGAAACTTTCGACGAGTCTCAAATCTGATGCGATCATCGCAGAATTCTTAATTTTGCCAAAATGCCGTGGGCCTAGGTAATTAGCAGGCTGCAGCAGTAATCGTGCGCGGTCGCTGAGGTCTTTTTGCTTTTTTGCTAGCACGGTGGCCAGTGCTACACTTTTGCGACTTCAGTAATGTGGCTCGCAGTGGTCAATGCGTATTTGCAAGAAGGCCGCAACTGCTTTGCGATTCTTATTGAACCGTGACTGTGACGGAAGCGGTTGAACGGCCGTATTGATTTGTGGCATAAAGAGTATAGGTAGTGGTTTGCAATGGAGTTACAACTATGCGAGTGCCACGTATTACGCCAATTTGGGGAGAAACTACGAAGTACGACGCTGCACTCGCTTGCCAGTTCAGCGTAACACTTGCGCCTGAGCTTATGATTGGCGCACTGGCAGTGAAACTGCTGATGCTCGGTACAGCTCCTTGCGGCACATTCGACGCGGTGTAAATCGGATTCATCTGCACCACTTCAAATTCCGACGCCGGCACCTGGGAGAGATTGTGCAGATCGTTATTGTCCCAACGATCGTCGGGCGCCCCGCTCAGGTACAGGGGGCTTCCATTGTCGGCCATGATCATGCCGTACTTTTTTAACGCCGTGAGGATCACCTGCAGGTGCGGCGAAAAGCCTGAAATGTCGTAATTGGCCTTCAGTCGCATTCGCATTCCCATGGGTGCAGCTAGCGGGTTCGATGAGTTTGCCGCCCAATGCGAAGCCGGAGGTGTCACGGCCGCCTGGCTCTGTGGCAAGGTGAAGCGTAGAGCATGCTGAATGTTCCCGCTGGCGACCTCGTCATAACGCACCAGCCCATTAAAGATCGGCAGGCCAGCAGCATCAGCCGAAGTCCACGTCCACGGACGTTGCTCGTCATTCGTAAGGTCCCAGACCGCAGCCGATCCAGCCTTCCAACTGCCGTCGCTGTTCGGATAAGAACCATACAGCTCGTAGAGAAAGCAGTTGTTCTTGTCGATCACCAGCACGTGCCGGTCGCCATTGCCAGGATTGGGATAACCCTCAATTGGAGCATCCGGTGGAACCGGCATCGGTCCGGGATCGCTCTCGTCGCCATAGGCCGTGAAGTTGATGTTGACGAAGTTCTGTGAGCCATCCACCACAACATAAGGAATTCCCATACTCGATCCCTGGTAAAGGCCGGAGCCAAAATCGGGATGCAGCCCAATCGTGGGGCCAATAAAATTGATGATGGCATCGGAATTCGGATCAACGGCTGTTGCGGAAACATCCTGGTTCCATGCATTGCCCGCTGAAAAGGGACGGAAACCGTTCAGGCTAGCTCCTTGTCCCGTTAACATCCGGCTGCATTGAACTTGTGCAATGCTCGGTATCCCGCCGGACCCTCCAGCGCTTCCGCCGCTGGATCCAGCGCCGGACTGAGTGGCGGCGGGGAGCGGTCCGCCGCAAGCTGCCAGGCAGACCAGAAGTGCGAGTGCCGCGGCGAGAAACATGCAATATCTGGGTCGCCCCTGCATTGGATTCTTCCAATATTCTCGCCACTTTGCGTATCCGGACTACAGAGCATCAGGACATCCGTCCTGCGAACTTGTACATGTCCAGCCGATTGAGAGCCTCACTCAATCGAACCCCATATGAATTTTCCTCGACATTCAAAACTCGTGTACACCCTGCGTAGCACGAGCCACATTAACAAGAACCAAGGTTCCGACTTCAAACCGAGCGAGGGCGACTTGCTGATGTGACCAGCCAGCCAAGAAGGTTGCGCGAGCTGCGGTAGGCGAGAACCGTCGAGACCTAAAGACGCTGGTTCGCAGATTAGCGTGTAGCGGGCGCCGACAAACCGTGGCAATGAGCGGTTCTCTCTAGTAGTAAGTCCTAGAACTCCGGAACGAAGGACTTGGCCTCTTTCAGACTGACCCGTTCCTTTCTACGGTACGCCAGGTTTGCCATATGACATGCGAGAGCGGAGCGATACCCGATTTCCGCCGGTGCCTTGGGAGCTTTTCGAGCGCGGATGCAGCCCACCCAATCAGTTAGGTGATCCCGGTCCCCTGCATGGCCACCAGGGCTGCTGTCGGTAAGATTTTCACTATGGGGACGGTTCACAGGTTCGGCATAGTAGCGAATGTATTCACGATGTTCGCCGTTTGCCATGTCTGATCCAGCCCAACCATGCTCGATCGTGCCATCGCTGCCCAAGATTCGGTCGCCTAAGCCATAATGCCGGTTACTAAATGTCGACTGCCACGTTACAACCAAGTCGTTCGGAAAATCCAGGGTGACAGCAATCGTATCCGGAACTTCGCGACCATCCTTCTCGGAGAACACTCCACCCGAGGTGTACGCAAACATTGGGAGTGGCAGGTCGAGCGTGGACATTATCCAAGCGATCTGATGAACCATGTTCTCTGTGATGTTCCCGCCTGAAAATTCCCAGAACAGGCGCCAATTGATCAGGCGATAAGGGTCCAAGGGACGTTCAGGGCGTCCGTCGAGGAAAGCAGCCCAATTCACATGCTCCGCAGTGCAGTCGGAAGGAACAGGTCGGACCCACTGTCCCTTGCCATGCGGCGTGTTTCGGCTCATCCAGCATTCCACCTGCGTGACCTTCCCTACAAGGCCCGTCGTAACCCAGTTTCTGGCATCCGCAAGAACTCTCGAGCTCTGCCACTGCAGCCCGATTTGTACGATCCGGTCCGATGCTTGTGCTGCCGCCAGACAACGCTCCGCCTCAGGGATTGACCAGGTCATCGTCTTTTCGCAATACAGGTCCTTTCCCGCCGACAAGCTATCGAAGAAGTGTCGGGCATGAGTGTGCAATGGGCTGGCTACGATCACAGCGTCAATGTCCTTGACGTCGAGTAGACGTCGGTGATCGTCGAAAGCTGTGATATTTGGGGCGATCTTTTTCGCCTCTTCATGACGGCGGCGATATACATCGGCAATCGCAACCATCTCGATGTTTGGCAGCGTCACAATTTGTGCGAGCAGATCCTGCCCCCGGTTGCCAACGCCAATCATGCCTACACGGACCCGATCATTTGCACCCAGAATGTTTCTGGGATAGGCGACCATGGCCGCTGTCCCAAAAGCCGTTTGCCTCAGAAAATCTCTTCTCGTGTTGTGGGCCATTTTGGATTCTTCTTATGACGCTCACACCCGCTGATCTGGTTTGGAATAGCGACTTTCAAGTCGCCGCGGCTCTCTGCAGCAACTCCTTCATCCCTGCCCAACTCTGCCGCGAGCATTCCTCCGGTGTTCCTCCCCCATGCCAGTGCGTCTCAAGGCTTACCGCGAAGCGATACCTCTGCTGCTTCAGAGCGCGGAACTGACCGACCCAATCTACAATTCCTTGCCCCATGGACGTCCATTCGTAATCGTTGCCCTTTTTGATAGTGTCCTTGCAATGGCAGTGGCCAATTCGGTTTTTGGGCAGAAGATTGTAGCCATCCGGGTATGCTCTCTCACCGCTCGCAGTGGCGTTACCCGGATCCCAGTTGAGCATCAAATAAGGGGAATTTATCGCGCCCAAAACCTTAGCCGCTTCGGCCCCGGTTTGCGTGTTCAGGCCTCCGTCATTTTCCAGCAGCAAAGTGATTCCCTTTTTTCCCGCCCGATCACTCGCGGTCTTCAATTTTTCGTTGATAGCTGCTCGGTAGGGAGCCTGATCATCGAGCCGCCAGAAATCGAAGCACCGCACACGGTCAGTGCCGAATGCTTTTGCCATTTCGATAGCCCGCTCCAGAACTTCATCCTGTTGATCGAAGTTAAAGTTGGCATGAAAATTATCTGCCGCACTGAATTTTGAACGCGGCGCCCCCTTCCAATCAACCTTGAACAGAGGACTGGCGATATCGGTCACCCGTAGCGCGTATCGTTTCAGGATTTGCTGCGCCTCGGCCACTTCCCTCAAATCCAGACTGACAATGTTCTTATTCCACATTCCACGCAGTTCGATCCATGACATTCCGAATTCTTTGGCCACCACTTCGCATGCCCGTCCGAAATCCTGCGAAACCTCATCATTGATTACTGCGGTTCGGAACAGTGATTTACTCTGTCGGTCTCCCGTTCGCATGCCCGACACTGCCGAATGCCCAGGCATGGACGACATTACTGTTCCCGCGGCTACCGCGCCTAGGGCCCTGATGAACATTCGTCGTGTTTCCATGAAACACTCACCTCCCGGCTGTCGCTCGCCCGGTATTAACGTTGCAGGCGCACAAGCTGAGAACTGCACGAAATATAATTTCCATTACTCGGCGCCGCCGTAGCAGCCCTAAGACGTTTGTACGGACGCTAGCAAAGCTATCTGCCTTTCAACTGCGCCGTCCAGTTCTGCATCACAGTTAGCGGTAGGCGGCCCGTGTCGCCGGTTGTGATCTGCAGACCCTCGCAAACAGACCAGGGCTGCCCAGCTTAGAAAGAAGATTTTCTTTCCATCCCGCCGCCATCGTTCGACAGCTGCCACTTCGCACTCGTCCAGGGGAACGCGCAGTGCTCTCCCGATGGGGGCTGGGTGTCTGGGAGACGGGCGAGGCGCATACCTTGTTTACCATCCATAACCATTCACCCAATACCGCGGCACAGCAGTATGCAGTCACGAGTGACGGCCAACGAGTTCTGCAGATCACAACCGGCGACACGGGCCGCCTACCGCTAACTGTGATGCAGAACTG
>JAFATF010000588.1 GCA_019244045.1 Acidobacteriota bacterium | reverse complement strand
CCGGCACTTATCTACACGACAAGTTTTTCATTCGCGGCGGCTCGCTAACACTGGAGGAAATCATGAAGCAGGGCACAGCCGAGGGCTTGAAGGCGGAGTATCTGATCGCAGCTCTCCACGCCAGCGGTAAGTCCGCTAAGAAATGATCGTGGCGTCATGGCTTGTCTGGAGGCGTCGGTTGAAGAAGAATTTCTCCGCTTTTCATGACGAACACCACATGTTGCATGGCGCTAATATCTTTCAGCGGATCGCCCGAAACAGCGATGATATCCGCGAGTTTTCCCTTTTCAATGGAGCCCACGTAGGTTGACAGCCGAAGCAGCTCAGCGGAACGAATGGTTGCCGCCTGGAGTGCTTCGACCGAGCTCAGTCCGCCTTTTACTAGGGCCGTAAACTCTCGTGGCAAGTAGTCGGGGTCATCATCCAGGCCAAAGGCTATTCTGACATGGTGTTTCAGGGCTCGCTGAAGAGCCTCGGATTGGAACGTCAGGATGGCCCGCGACTTCTCTAAAGCAACGGTATCGAGGCCGTTGGGTTTGCTCATCGTCGCATAACGCTGAATCACCGAGAGGGTCGGTACCAGCCAAGTACCTTTCGTCGCCATCAGGGCAGCCCCTTCCTCATCAAGCATCGTGCCGTGCTCAATTGAATCCACGCCGGCTCTAACAGCAGCTTTGATGCCATCAGCTCCTTCGGCATGAGCCATAACTGATTTATGGGCGCGATGGGCTACTTCCACAGCCTTTGCCATCTGTTCCTCGCTCAGTTCCTGCACATTGAAATCGCTCATTGGATCCGAAATGCCGCCGGTCGCGATTAGCTTGATCCAGTCTGCACCATACTTAATATCATGTCTTACGGCCGCTGCGACGTCGTCGACGCTATTTGCAAGATTCGGACGCAGAGGGAGTGCCTGGTCGGGAGCCAACACATCAGCATCTCCGTGGCCGCCCGTAACAGAGATGTAATTTCCTGCAGAGACCATTCGCGGCCCTTGTATGAGACCCATGCGAATACTGTCCCGCAGCGCAAATTGGCCATAGGAGAGATCACTCTCTCCTGCATCTCTTAATGATGTGAATCCATGACTAAGCCAGATCTGCAGATTATGAACACCCCAAAGTGCGCCTTGCGCTGAGGACATACGCAGTGGCGCTGAGGCAGATAGATCCTTTAAATTTCCGAGAACGTGTGCGTGGCAATCGATTAAGCCCGGAAGGACCGTAAAACCTGTAAGATCGATGACTCGGACCGCGCCCGGCGTTTCTCGGGTAATCACTGCCGAAGGCCCCACCTCGGTTATCGCGTCACCATCGATAAGGATCGCCTGGTCACTCAGGACCGTGCCGGCTCGTGCATCAAGCAGTCTCGTCGATTTAATGAGGACGGAGGGTTTGGTTGCAGCAGGCGCAGATGCTAAGGTGAGGGTTAAAAGGCATAGGACCAAAAAAGCTCTCCGAATTATTCTTCCGAACATAGGGGTTGGATTATGAAGGATTCAACACAATCAATCAAATGCCATCCTCTACCGTCGTTTGTCGGTACCATGCGCATGCCTCGATCGAAGGTTTCCTCCTGCCTCGCGTCGATTGCATTCATCGTCGGTGTTTAACAGGGCGGCCGTTGTACATGGCGCACCGAGGCATTCCCATGAATGCAAGCTGTGGCCGATGCATACGCAAGACGTATTAAAGCTCTTCCTTTTGTGTGTGGCTCTGCAAAAAAATCCGGTTTCCGCGGCCGGCGCATGAGCGCTCAGATCGGTGGCAATACGCCATCTTAAGCGTGGTTAACCAGAGCGCGGCAACAATCCAAACCTTCTCGACGAATGCCTTGCGAGCTGGTCTTGACGTACAGCACCGTCTTCCCTAGCCGCTTGCGGCCACGGGCATGATAATCGGCCTGATACAGTTCGTTGCCAATTTTAGTCGCCCCAAGACGGAGAGTACGGCTTTCACTAGAGACAACGCAAGGAATACAATAAGCCGCTATTTTGCTATAAGTTTTTTCCTCAACAAAAAGCATTCCTTTAAGACGGAGAGGAAGGGGGAAGCAGCCATGTTTTCCAGATTGCTAGGGGTTGTGGTGGTCTCGCTTACAACGACGGCTGTACTAGCGCAGGCGGGGCCTGAGCCTTCCAATGAGGAGCCATCCATCCGCGTTCTGCAAGTGCAAATACAACAACTAGAAAAACGGATTAGCGAGCTGGAGGCACGCGAGCGCAGGCAGCAAGCAATGGGCATTCGTTCCGCAGTGCAAGATACAGGCAGCCCAGTGACTGCTGAGAGCAGCGAAACATCCGCGGGCAGCCGCAATGAAACAGCGCCAGCCGAGGTTCATGGGACCCCGCAGGCTGCTCTTTATGAGGTCTCACAGTCTGGAAATAACGATGCCGCATCAGGAACTCGCGGATTGGGTCAGGCTGGCGGGGAGACGGGGCCGAACACGGGGGCAACGGGGCAGATCGGCTCCGGTGCTGGAATGCCGCCGCGGGATGAGCATGCACTTGGTCCGACGGCGGTGCGGGAATCGGAGATCCACTATCCGTCTTTGCAGATCCACGGTTTCGGGGACGTAGATTTTTCCGGCACGGATCAGAGAGGCTCCACCAGCGGCTTTAGTCTTGGGCAGTTCGTTTTACACTTTGCTTCCGCCTTGTCGCAGAAAGTCAGCTACTTCGGTGAGGTCAGCTTTACGGCTCAGCCGAACACGTTTGACTTGGCCCTAGAGCGCACGATTATTAAGTACGACTACAACGACGCATTCAAGATTTCATTTGGGAAGTATCACACGCCAGTTAGCTATTGGAATACCGCATTCCACCACGGCGCGTGGTTGCAAACCACGATCGAGCGGCCACAGATGGTCAGGTTCGGCGGGACCTTCATCCCGGTGCATTTTATCGGGCTGCAGGCGGAAGGAAACATTCCTTCTGGCGGCTTAGGCCTGGGTTACAACTTGGGATTAGGCAACGGGCGTTATGAGAATCTCAGCAAGGCCGGTGATGCCGGTGATATCAATAACAATCGCGCGTGGGTAGCTAATGTTTTTGCGAGACCGGCATCGCTGTATGGGTTGCAGGTGGGTGGATCTTTCTATCAAGACAAGCTCATGCCGAAGACCGGCCTGAACTTTAATGAATGGATTGCCTCGGCGCACGTGGTGTACACGAAGGAGAAGCCGGAAATTCTCGCCGAATACGCCAATGTTCATCACGAAAATCCCCTTACCGCTCAGACCTTCAATACCACTGGTTACTACGTGCAGCTCGCTTATCGGCTGCCATGGGACGAAAACAAATGGAAGCCCTATTCTCGTTTCGAGTATATTCATAGGCCGACCCTCGAGCCGGTATGGGACGTTGAAGGGATATCAAGCGTGACTGACCTGGTCGGTTCCTTAATCGGGGTGCGGTACGACATCACGAACTACGCCGCTTTCAAAGCCGAGTACAGGAATTTCCGCCAGGGCGTAGGCAAACCTCATTTCAACGGCGCATTTTTCCAAACCGCATTCACCTTCTAAGCACATGACTGGCAAGAGCAAATCCGTGTGCAAGGCCGTGCTCCTGGGATGGTTGTGGGTGTGTACCGGGCAGGTGGCGCCCGCCCAGGGGCGTGAGTCGGATGTGGCCGTCGTCGTACATCCAGACACTCCCGTGAGCAACATGACTTTGGCCGAGGTGCGAAAGGTCCTGCTGGGAGATCGTCAATATTGGACCAGTAATATGCCCGTAGTGCTGCTGATGCGAGCTCCCGTGGCCCGTGAACGGAATGTCGTATTGAAGATCATTTACCAAATGACGGAATCGCAGTTTAAGCAGTATTGGATTGCGAAGATATTTCGCGCGGAGGCAGCTTCGGCGCCGAAAATTGTCTATTCGAATGACATGGCCAACGAACTAGTCACCGCGATCCCCGGCGCCATCGCGTTCATCAGCTCCCGTGATGTCCATCCGGGAAGCAAGGTGATTCGCATCGACAATCATTTGCCTGGCGAACCCGGATATCCGCTGAGATGAAGGCGGGGCTTACTGAGGTAGAGAGAGGCGTTGCAGCAACTGCTGGAAGCGTGTATCAGAGCGAATCTCATCAAAAGCAGGTTCAACTCTCATGTAAGGCAATTGGGTATCGTGCTGATTCAAGGCCCTTTCGAGCGAAGCCAGTGCTTGATCTTTTTGCTGCAGGCGAGCTTGGATTTGCGCGACGACATAGTTGGAAACGTATCGTTGCCTCGAAACCTGCTGCAGGCCATCCAATGAGCTTTGAAGGACGCCACCGTAGCCCGACTTACGATAGTCCTCGCCAATGGCGGCAGCCAAATCAGCATTGCCGGAAAGTGTCAAAATGCTTTGCCGCTCCTCGATCGCCTCGCGATACATCCCAGCCTGCGCGTAGGCCGCCTCAAGAGCGTGCTGGGCGGGAGCAAAGCTGGGGTCCAGGGCGAGCGCCTTTTTGAATTGCTGTATCGCGGGCTCGTAGCGGTGGAGAAAATAGTGTTGCAGTCCCGCCGCCGTATTGAGGCGCAAGGAAAGGGGATCGAGTTCGAGAGCTTTTTTAAATTCTGGCTGAGCGTCGTCCACCCGCCCGGAGCGGATCAGGAAGTCTCCATACCAACCGTGGGCGGTGGCAGAGTTGGGGTCAAGCTGGAGAGCGCGTTTGAATTCGGTCTCCGCGCCAGGCCAGTCCCAGTCGTAAACTTCGCGAACTAGCGCCAAAGCCACGTGCGCCTCGGGAAGCATATCGTCGATCTTTAACGCCTCCATGGCCGCTTTTTTGGCTTCCTGCCGAACCTGGGTGGGAGCAATGTAACCCGTATCGCCCAGGAAGTTGTAAGCTTCGGCGAGGCCCGCGTAGGCGAGCGCATAATTGGGATCCCGCTCGACAGCTTGTTGGAAATACGAGATGGCTTTGGTAAAGCCGTCTTCGGTCCATTTATTCCAGTAATAGAGACCTTGAAGATAGAGCTGATAAGCTTCGGGGTTTTCCGTGGAGCGCTTCGTGATCTGAGGAGTTTCCTGTTGGGTCAGTTTAGGGCGCAGATTGTCGTAGATTTCCTTCGAAATATCCTCCTGTACGCTCAGCAGGTCGGCCACCTTTCGGTTGTACTGCTCGCCCCACAATTCCGTGCCATCGGAGACGTTGACCAGGTCCGTTTGAATGATTAAGGTGTCACCGCGCTGCGCTATGCGTCCAGAAAGAACTGCGTCGACCTTGAGTTCCTTGCCTACCTTTTGTGCATTGAGGTCGCGGCGCTTATAGCTGAAGACAGTGCTGCGAGCCATCACGCGCAGGTCGGGAATGCGGGAGAGGCTGCTAATAATGCCGTCGGTCACGCCGTCGGCTAAGTATTCGATGTTGGGATCGGCTCCAGAATTGAGAAATGGCAGGACGGCCACGGAATGGATGCTCGAGGGAGATGCTCCAGTGAACACTCTCCACGTACGTGGCACCATGGCCACGACAACAGCGATCAACAAAGCGGCTGCGCTAGCCATGAGGGCCGGAGGTCGCCAGCGAAATTTCTTACGTTCGGGCGTTATTAGGCTGGAAACGCGCGCGGATTCAGTGTCGCGCTTCACGCGTTTAAGATCCGCATGCAGTTCCGCCGCGGACTGGTAGCGCAGCCGCCGGTCTTTCTCCAGTAGCTTGTTTATGATCCAGCCCAGATCCGGTAGCAGATCGGGATTCAGGCGGGCCGCGGGAACCGGAGAGCGATTCAATATGGCCTCAAACACGACCGCAGTCGTGCCCAGTCCAAATGCAAGACGCCCGGTCGCCATCTCGTAAAGAACCGCTCCCATAGAGAACAGGTCGCTCCGTTGATCCAGTTCCTCGCCGCGCGCCTGCTCCGGAGACATGTAGGAAACCGTGCCCAGGGCGACACCGGTTGTAGTTAGGTCTTGCGTCGTCCCCATAGTTGGCCCGGCATTCCCGCCAATTTCCTCTCCCAGGTCGTGAGCTTTCGTGACCAGCTTAGCCAGCCCAAAGTCGAGAATCTTGGCCTGGTCGCGGCGATTGATGAAGATGTTTGCAGGCTTGAGGTCGCGGTGCACGATGCCGGCTTCATGGGCCGCTTCCAAGGCGTCGGCAACTTGGAGGGCGATCTCGAGAATCGCGGTGCTGCTCATAGGCTTGCCGAGCAGGTTGTGCTTAAGCGTGTGGCCCTCGAGAAACTCCATTACGATGAAGGGATGGCCCTCTGATTCATCGATTTCGTGGATAGTGCAAATGTGCGGGTGATTCAAGGCGGAGGCGGCGCGGGCTTCGCGCTGGAAACGCTCGAGAGCTTGATGATCGCAGACTAGCTCGGGCGGCAGAAATTTTAGAGCGACATTGCGTCCTAACCTGAGGTCCTGAGCACGGTAAACAACGCCCATGCCACCGCCGCCCAGTTTCTGGATGATCCGATAGTGCGAGACGGTCCGGCCGATAAGCTCGGGCTCCGGAGGCGTATTGGACGCAGCCGCGGTTTGTCGAAAGCTGGATCGCGCCTCATCGTCAGTGGCAAGCAGGGAATCGATTTCATGGCGCAGGGAAGCGTCGGGACAGGAAGAATCAAGGAATGCTGACCGCTGTTTCGGCGCAAGTTGCATGGCCTTGTGCAGCAAATCTTTGACCTCTTCCCAGCGTTCGGGAGTCATGTCGCTCACCCTGAATGCGCGTTTGCTAGTCCGATCATTAGACTGGAATCTTAGGTCTGGAAAGGGAGTAAGTCAAACGGCTGACGAACTTGTGCGATGGGGTCGAAAGTCAGTTATCCCCGCTACATTGATTACGGACGAGTCGTGTTTGGGTTTTCACCACAGACCGGCACAACGTCGAACGTTGAAGGTACCTTCAGCGAATCCGCGAACGCTTCCAACATCGTAGTGCGCCATGAAATTGCCAAGTTTATCTTGCATTTTCTTTCCGACCCGTTTGCTGCTTTCACAATTATGACAGCACAGGCATGGCGAACACCACTGACCGTGAGCGAATCGGCAATCACTCTGCCGACAACAACTGCCGATGGTCCGCCGCCGGAGCAATTCACGCCCGCTGACTACCATTACCTCGCCGACCCGTTGCCAGCACGTTGGACTTCTCGCCCTGCCAGAGGGGCTGTATCACAGGCTGATCCATTGACATCGACACGCGTGGCTACATCTTAGCAAGGCAAGCACTAACAGCTTCTTTGCGGCTAGCCGCGCGGGAGCCGGCAATGACGAAGCGAAACAACCGTGCATCGTGGCATTGAGAGACAGGCAGCAACGCTTTTCCTCGTATTTAGCCACAGTGGGCCGCTCCCACTTTTTCAATTGGTGCTAAGTCTCCATAGGGTCATTGCCGCTCGAAATGACCGTTCCTTGGCGATCGAGTTCTACGTTCTAATATGCTTGGAGCAAAAGGTCGTTATTACTGAAGGCCGCGAGCTCTGTTTGCTGCAGCTGTGCTCTTTCTGCTGCTGTGATCGTAACCATTGGGATGGGGCTTATGTCCAGCAAACAACGACTATGGCTTCCCTCCTGCCTCGCGTTTTCAATGTCCCACAGCGTAAGCTGCGCGGCGCCGCCCTCAAATAGCACGATTCGCGACCGCCGCGCGGGTAGATGGAGAGAAATAAAATCGCGACGAGCACGTCCCCGGCTGTTCAAGAAACTCCTCTGTTTTCTGGGGTTTTCAGGCAACTTGCTGTTTTGCTGCCCTGCGCAGGATCTCGACTGCGCGCTCGGCTCCATAATGACCGAGGATTCGAACTTCGACCCGCCGAACCCGTTGGTAGTTGACGAAGAAATCCTTTATCTGCTGGAGCACGACGGGGCTGATCTCATCGATGTCATGGGTTTCCGAATAGAGCAGTGACTGCGTCGCAACCGCAATCAAACGGTCATTACGGTACTTTTCACCATCTTCCTGCTGTTCTGCTTCGATAGCGCCTATCAGTCTGCAATCTACAGAACAACCAGGAAACAGACCCTCGTCTGTGAGTACTAGAACATCCAAGGGATCCCCATCCGCCGCCTTCGTCGACGGCACGTACCCGAAATCATAAGGAAACACCATGCCTTCTGGCATCACCTTGGACAGTTTGAACATTCCGCTGGCTAAATCATACTTGAGCTTGTTCCTGCTTCCCTTGGGGGTTTCAATAACAACTGCCAGTTCGGTTGATTGTCTCGACGAGTTGCTGACATTCGCTTTTTTCTTCTGCATCAAATCGTGAACCTCCATTTAGGCCTGTCATGCAGCAATGGCCTTTGTAACTTTCCATACCACGTCTGCTGGTTGGGACGGGTGTGTTCCAGTTTTACTTGAGGTAATCCGTAGGTACCTTCTCCTCATGTTTTTGGCTTCCGACAGGGCGCATCCATATTTCTCAACGCCGATCCGTCGCACTTCGCGCAACAGCTTGCAGGCTGGTTTGTGATCGAGTAGGTCTCGAGCTACGGCGAGCAGTTCTTCCCAGTCGTGCCACTCCCCGATCGCATCTTTCACTCTGCCGAGCTTCTCGGTGAACTCTTGATCTTCCGCCCTTGCGGCCATTTTGAGTATGTTATGCAGCTCCTTAACCTTTAGACGGTAGGAATGCAAGTTGTTTCTACCAAGCCTGCCGGGGGCGGTGAGTTGGCTTTGCACTTTGAACGCCGACGCAGTGGCATGTGCGAAAGCTGTAAGGCCACGATCGTGACGTCTTGGGGAGAAAACTTTCTTAAAATCGCGTGCGGTTTCTTTCAAATGATGGCGCAGTGCCTTCCTACGTTTGGCGACCACGGTATGTAACTTGTCAACTTTTTTGTGGCGCTGGGCGCCAAGATGCTCCAATAGCTGAACACTGCAATCCTGTTCGCCCGCGGGATGCACGGTGGAGGCAAAGCCAGTCAGCACGTCCATGTCACGGACCCGTCCAGCGCGTTTCCGAATTCTAGCGAGATCCTTCAGCAGGAGACGCTCTTTGGGACCCGAATTTAATGACAATGCATTCAATGTAGCCTCTAATCGGCGTGTGTTGGTCCGCAGATCGTGAATCTCTTCCGGAGTCGGTTGGCTAGGGTTTTCTTTCAAAAGCTTGCGCAACCTTCGTAGTGGCTTCTGAATTCTGTCAGGGTCCAAAGCCATGCTGCTGGTCCCCCTTTGTTCTTGGATGAGGAATCGTACTCTCCGGTTCCTCCAAACATCGGCTAGAACGTGCGGATACGAACACAAGGAACGTAGACAAGGAAAAGGAGAAACATAGAACAACATCGTGCGAGCCGGCAGACAGATTAGGCCGCGCTCCATCCAGGAGCGTTGATTGACAAGGCCGTAGCATAGTGCAAGGAGCCCACACCTTTGCCGTTCAATTGCAGAGGTGGATATAGTTGGCGCAAGAGGCTCGATGACGTACAGAGGCCTTCGTGCGGGTTGTGGGTGCCGAATCTCGGCTTTTTGTTCTTAGAACAACCGCATTAGCCCGCAGCGGGCCTCGCCGAAGTCCATCAGTGTCAAACCCTTTGTTGCACGAATTTTCCAAAATTACCCGCCAGACCGGCAGCTTGAATTGCTCCCCAATGGCCGGTCCAGCAGGTCGAGTCTATGCATCGCACAGAACACAAATATCTATATGCCCGAAGCTTGTCAGAATTCGTGATCTGCAGGGAGTTTGTTCCCTGGGCGAAGCGCTTTCGCGACATTCGAGCGTCCAAACCAGCTAACTGACTCAAAGGACCTGACCAGTGTTCCTGCTGATACAATCAGGCTTAGCACGCAATCTCCCAGACGGAGAAAACATGCCAGAGAACAAAGCCCACAATGCCTCCCAAAAAGCAACTGTCACTCTGCCCGCGATAGTCGAAAAGATTATCAAGCCCGCACACCCTCGCGAACCCGAGAAGGCACAAATCGCGATCGAGGGCGCCGATGACCTGTATCGAGAGATTCGAATTGAAAACTCTCTCGATAAGAGGAACGGGGAAGAAGTACGTCTAAAGGAGGGAGCACAGGTGGAAGTGACTGTTGAAGCGGACGCAGAAGACGTTCTTCCGTCCAATCAACCTATCGAGCGGTAGCTTAAGTCTATCTGCTGAATGCTCCTGAAAGCCGTTAGCGATGTACTCGATCGCCAGCTGCTCGTCCGTACAGGGCACGGCTGCTGTGGAAAATCAAGCTAGCGGACGTTGGGCTCATTACGCTCACAATTGCGAGGCGGCCATCTGCACTGCCGAAGTTGAAGGTGTCACGATTTTGCAATCGCGGTAACTCTGAAATCCGCCAAGTACGCGTACGCGGTAAACGCGGTCCAATCACTCGGAGGAGGCAAGGCAGATAGGTAGCGCATTGCTGCCGGGGGCGGACCGCAGCCCTGATTCTGGCAGAGTTTTCCGTTGGAAATACCCTTTTGTCTGTACTGATCCTGAGCATTACGCATGTCATAGTCCATGACACCGCAGCTGGCAAGCTGCATTGAGATGCCGAGACGCCTGCTCGCAGGAGGAGGTGGCGGATTGATTCGTATACTGGTCGCCGATGATTCAGAGGTGGTGCGACGCGGCCTAGAGGATCTGCTCCGGCAACACGCAGGTTGGG
>JAFATF010000607.1 GCA_019244045.1 Acidobacteriota bacterium | reverse complement strand
ACGTAAGCCCTCCGGCGTGGTCCGGTACCGATGGTCGCCCGGTGCGTGCTGGACCAGCCCTTTGGCACAGAACTTCTGCAGATCATAGGCGGCCTGCCGGGCACTGTAGGGAAGAGGAGTCCGGCCCGCTTGCCGTTGCACTTGCCGGGCGAGGTCGGAGGCAGTTAAGTCCGGGCGCACGGCGGTGAGCGCCACCAGCGCCTTCGCTACCCCACTCATCCGAGGATGGCCGAGATCGATGCCGCCCACCCGCAACCGGCCGAGACGCGCAGGCAAGGACAACTGCTCGACTCTCTGCGTGGTGACAAAGCAGTGATCCAGGCCAACCAGGATGTCTAAGAACCGTTCCAAGATGCCCTTCAGTGCCTGGGTGACCTTGGCAAACTGTGTGATGTCGCGCCCACAGCGTAGCTCGCGCGTATTGATCGCCATGGCCTCGATGCGCAGGACGCGTTCTCCTTTGGTGTAGATCTTCACGGCCAGCTTGCCGCAGTAGACCTTGAACACGCTCAGGTCATACGGCGGCTTACCGGCCGTCACTTGCCAGACCGGTGGCGTTCGCTTGCGGTGATGCGGACGGTTCTTCTTGCCGAAGATGGTCTTGAGCCGGGCTACATCCATTCTGGCCCGGTTCCGATCAAACAGTGCTTCGGCCACTTGCGCCATCTGTGCCCCGCTCTGAAACAGCAGGTTGCGGCTGTACTCCAGTTGATAGGTCGAGTACTCATACCGGAACCGAGTGCGAGCTCTTTCTTCTGTACTCACAGCGTGTTCTACACAACCGTAGATCCAGCGGTCGCACACCGCCGTGAGACGAGGGACGAACTCCTCTGCCAAGAACGTCTGGGAGAGATGGGCCAATGCGGGGCCCTGCGGCACCTGCACGAAGCAGTTGCCTTGCTGAATAACGGGCACATTCTGCCGCACGGCTTGTCGGGCCAGATAGTGGTGGCCGTTCAGGATGATCTGCGCCGGAAAGGGCGGATAGCTACTTATCTTGATGGTAACGTGGCCCCACTCGGGGTCGAGGAAAGGAGAAGTGATTGACGAAGGGATAGGGCTTTTTGCGGCGCAGATAGCCGCCCTGGAGTACTTCCCAAAGGGGAGCCGGCGCTCGTCCGACGAGGATGAGGAACAGGCCTTCTTGGATGGGCGTGCTCTGTAAGCACCGCTGAGCCAGTTCATACCGTGTTTGCCCAGCACGGCAGGTCCGCATCGGAATGTTTTGTTCACGGGCCCAACGGCGCACGCGATGGGAGAACTGCGAGGCCTTGCGAGTGAGATGAGCATTGTCGAGATGCTCGTCCGAGCCGTACAGCTGACGCCACCAGGCGCGGAACCCACCCGGACTGTGGGCGAAGCGAAAGTAGGCATTTAGGACAATGCGATCCAGGCAATCGTATTCGCCTTCCAGCAGATCAGTATAGGTGCGGCTCAGTCCCTCGGTCATGTGGGACTGATCGTAGCAGAACCGTCCGGGTCACGGCTCCCCAGGAGACGGACCCGCACCAGAAATGAAAAACGATAGAAGTGCTACGCGCTCCTGGAAAAACAAGGCTAAGGGCCTGACCCTAGCGCGCACAAGATTCTGGGCCCTCCAGGTTTTGGCTGCCCCACTTTGGCCAAGGCGGCCCCAGCGGTCCTCCAAAAAGCTTCGCTCCCCCATCTGGTTGCTTGCCTCCCCACTCTCGCCGCGAGGCGTCGCGGGTGTTTCGCCCGCCAAACACCCCAAACACCAGGAAACCCAATAACCAATCGAGTCACTATGGGCTGTCTGTGAACCGACCTGGAAACGAAACATCTGCCGAATAGCACGCCAGTTGTGCGGGGCAAAGTCAATTTACCTGGAACCCCACTTAACAGAGATAACCCAATTTCAATTTCCAGATGACACACTTGTCGGCCCAATCTTTTGCACCGAAGTTTTCCGCGTAAGCGACTTTTAATCAAGAAGTTTGGCCGATAATGGCGGGCCTTACTGGTTCCGATCTCGGCAAGTGCGCTAACTTTTACCATCTTGAACAGTTAGAGATTAAACGGGCAAATCATGGGCCAGTAATGCCCGTCATTGAGGAGTTAACCCGAACGGAGCAGGATTTGGATACAGAAGTTTGGCGGC
>JAFATF010000368.1 GCA_019244045.1 Acidobacteriota bacterium | reverse complement strand
GCTCTTTCCATTGTGGCAGCCGAGACCAGCACACTGACAATCATCAGTATTCCGGGGCTGGCGTACGACACCAATCTGACGTTTTTGCAGGTGGTGTTCGGCTATCTCCTGGGCCGGATAATCATCAGCTTTGTTTTGCTTCCGCATTATTTCCGCGGAGACCTCTACACTGCCTACCAGCTAATCGAACGTCGCTTTGGCGGGAAATTGCGATCCCTCACGGCCGGCCTGTTTCTCCTCACCCGCGCGGCCGCCGAGGGGGTCCGGGTGTATGCCATCTCAATTGTAATTACGATTGCCCTCGGCACCGGCGAAGTCGCTTCTATCGCCATCATCACCGCCCTTACTCTGGTCTACACCTTCGAGGGTGGGCTGGCGGCGGTTATCTGGACGGACGTCGTGCAAACTGTCATCTATGTGGGCGGCACGGTGGTGGGAGTGTTCACCATTCTGCACCTGGTTCCGGGCGGCTGGCCTGCGGTGCATGGTGTTGCCCTGAACACCCACCGGCTCACCGTTCTCGATTTTCGTCTAGACTTTTGGGCTCCCTACACGTTCTGGGCGGGCCTGATTGGAGGCGCATTTCTGACCACCGCGAGTCACGGCACAGACCAGCTCATCGTGCAGCGATTGCTGGCGGCGCGTAACCAGCGGCAATCCGTGCTCGCCCTGTTATCGAGCGGCGTGGCCATTCTGATCCAGTTTGCTCTCTTCCTGATGGTTGGGGTGATGCTGTACGCGTTTTATCGGGTACCCTCCCAAAGGTTCGGAAAAGCCGATTTCATCTATCCCACCTTCATCGTCGCGCACATGCCCCACGCCATCTCGGGGTTACTGATTGCCGCCATTCTGGCAGCAGCGATGTCGAACTTGAGCGCGGCCTTGAATTCGCTCTCTTCTAGTTCGATCATCGATTTCTATCTGCGCAGCCGTCCCCAGCTGGATGAGCGGCGCAGGCTATGGCTCTCTCGGGTTACCACCGTGATTTGGGCGGCGGTGCTGTTCATCCTGGCGGTGCTGTCGTTGCATGCGGTTGGGCGCGTGGTGGAGGTTGGACTTTCCATTCTCTCGGTCGCCTATGGAGCGCTGCTCGGCATCTTTCTGCTGGGCGTGATCACGCGGCGCGCCAATCAAAACGGGGCGCTGGTGGGCATGATGTTCGGCCTGGCGGCGGAAGTGTATGTATGGCAGAGGACTCGCGTGCCTTGGACCTGGTATGTGGCTATCGGCACCACGGTCACATTTATCGTGGGATATGGTGCTAGCCTCGCCTTCGCGGGCGGGCGAGCCGCCGAGGCGAAACTGCCGACCTCGGGCGCTCGGCGCAGCTTGTGACCAGTGGGGTCCAAACCCCCTCTGCAAGTTCACGTATACTCACCGCCAATGCTGCAGGGACAGGCACAACGAAGCGCAACCCGAGCTGAACTGGCGCGCGATCTGGGTGTAGGTCATGCGGGCGCCGTGGTCGTGGGTACGATCATTGGCAGCGGCATCTTTCTTGTGCCTAGCGAAATGATGCAGGCCGTAGGCTCGGCTCGATTGGTTTACCTGGCCTGGATCGTCGGCGGGCTGCTGTCATTTTTCGGGGCGCTTACCTACGGCGAGCTCGGGGCGATGAAGCCGGAAGCAGGCGGCGAGTATATATATGTTCGCGATGGTTATGGCCCGCTGGCCGGATTTTTGTACGCCTGGACCACATTTCTGATTTCGAAACCCGCTTCCATTGCTACCATCACGACCGGCTTCGTGCGAATCCTGGGCACGCTCCCGGTCTTAAGCTTCTTGAACCGCCCTCAGGTGGCAACACCATTTGTGATCACTTATGGCCAATGGCTGGCTATTGCCGCCACCATTTTTATTTCCATTCTGAATTACGTGGGCGTTCGTAAGGCGGGCGATTTTCAGTTGGTGTTTACCGTGCTGAAAATCGGCATCATCCTGGCCATTGTTGCGCTTGGATTCTCATCACCGAACGGTGCCTGGCACAACTTTGCCACTGACTTCCCCGCTGCTCAGGGTGGAATGGCGGGATTCATGACAGCGCTGGTAGCCTCTCTCTGGGCCTATGACGGCTGGAACGACCTGAACATGGTGGCGGGAGAGATCCGCCGTCCGGAGCGCACCATACCCCTGGCATTGGTGGTTGGAGTTGCTATCGTGGGAGCCCTGTACATTCTCGTGAATGCCGCAGTTCAGTACATTATGCCGGCGCCGGCCATTGCGGCATCGCCGAGACCGGCGTCCGATGCCATGGCTTTAGTTCTCGGCCAGGCCGGCGCCACCATTGTTTCTCTCGCCATGGCGGTGTCCATGCTGGTTACGCTGAATGGAACCACCATGACCGGGGGTCGAATACCCTTCGCCGTGGCCCGCGATGGTTATTTCTTCCCCGCCCTCGCAAGAGTCCACCCACGCTTTCATACGCCCTCGACCGCCATTGTGGCCCAGGCAGTTCTCGCCTGCCTACTGCTTCTCGTCGGTGGCAGCTTTC
>JAFATF010000334.1 GCA_019244045.1 Acidobacteriota bacterium | reverse complement strand
CCAGCACCTCGATATTACCTGGTTCAGCTGGATCCGCCCCAGGTAGAGTGGCGGCATCTATTACCTACCGGCTGCAGAGCGAAGTCATTTTGATGGAATTTCATTACTAGCGACCTGCCAATCTGAAGAAGTTGGCAGATGAACCTAGCAAGCCAGCCACTAGCTTATTCAGCGTGCGTGTTTCGAACCTCGAACGGAAAATTATGGAGAGGATCTGCTAAGGCATCCTTATTTGATGCAACACAGCAGGAGTCTGCCCACCTTCCCCGGGTGCTTGGATCAAGGACGACTCGGAGGCGACGAGTTGCTGGAGCTTTTCAAGCATGCCCAGGCGAGCAGCGGAATGGGCATCTACTCTGGCGCCACGTTCTATGAGGAACGGTGCCAATTCGGGAGCGCACACGTCGAGACCGCCACGGCCGCCTGCCCAGGAACGCCCCCTCGCGTTGATCTCGGCGCCGGCTCGGCGCAGTACGTCCAGCGTCTTCCGGTCACGCCTCTGTACAGCGGCCATAAGAAGCGGCAGATTACCGAAACATACCAAGGTCGGTGGACATCGGGCTTTTCGTCTGGCATTGCTGCTGGGGGCGAACTGCTGCCGCGAGCTGCTCGGCGGGAGCGAACGTCAGCGCTTCTACATATTCCTTCAGCTTCGGCCAGTGGCGAAGCCATAATCGGGTTGATCACATATTGCGCATCAGCGAGCTTCAGATGCGTTTGACTGGCTTGTGAAACGTACGTAAGGAAGCGCTTAATGGCCATTGAGTCGCCCCGGTCAAGGTCCTACAGCAGTTCTTTGGCCTCATTCTTCAGGTGTTCGAGACTGTCGGTAATTCGGGAGAAATCACTCCTCCTTCTTAGTCGCTCCTTGTCCGTTGACGGCAGAAGGAGGTTGATGTTCGTAGTGAAAACTGCTCAGGTGGGATCGGTCCTGCCCGCGGACAGGATGCACCCTGGACTGCGGCGCCAGGTGTAGTAAGGTCGAAGGCGGCGCGCAACTGCGAAGATGACGTGAAATGGACGATATTCCTCAAATCCCATTCACGTGCTGCCGCCCCGCGCCGTGTAGAGCCAGCCTGGCATGGCCACGCGCAGTGCTCGTGTGGAGAACTGCCTGCCTCCGCAAAATGGTTCTTCAAGTCCACACTAATTCGATCGCAAATCGCGGGACCAAACGATCCCCTGGGTAGCACTTCGGATGCCGCGTCGAAAGCCTGGGCATACCATCCTGAATGAATCTGTTGACCTTTGAGCCTTGCGGGGTTCAGCTTTGCCTTTCAGTATTATTGAAGCAAATTTCAGGACTTCTGGTTTCATGCCAACATTGCGTTACCCTGAATTTCCGCATTCACCATCTTGGAGGGACCATGAGATTTTTCGTGACGTTCTTTGTGCTGCTCGCAGTCGCCGCTTTCTCGCAACAGGTAGCGGTGCCGGAAATTCCCTACAGTTCAGTTCCGGATTTTCTAAAGTTACCCTCCGACATGTACTTGGGAGAGGCTGCGGGGGTGGCAGTGAATTCCCACAAGCATATTTTCATTTTCTCTCGGGGGAACACTACCGGCCCGGCGTATGGAGCCAGAGGCGCGCAACTGCTCGAGTTCAATCCCGATGGAACCTTTGTGCGCGAAATTGGCCACAACCTGTATGCCTGGTCCTACGCCCATGCGGTCAAGGTCGATAAGGAAGATAACATCTGGGTAGCGGACAAAGGGTCCGATATGGTCATCAAATTCGCGCCCAATGGGCGCGTACTTATGGTGTTTGGGCGGAAGCAGGAGGCTTCAGCCGAAGACGTGGGCCCGCTAAAGCGTCCAGAGCCGCCCCTGGCTCCCGTTGATGGAATGTTTCGGCAGGTTACCGATGTTGCCTGGGACGCCGCCGGCAATGCCTATATCAGCGATGGGTACATTAATTCGCGCATTGCGAAATTCGACGCAAATGGGAATTGGATTGGCTCCTGGGGTGAGCCCGGCGATGGACCAGGTCAATTCAATGTTCCGCACAGCATAGCGCTTGACGCGAGCGGCAAGATCTACGTGGCCGACCGTGGCAACCGGCGTATACAAGTCTTCAACCAAGAGGGAAAATTTGTTAGGCAAATGAAAATCGATGTGCCGTTTAATCCCAACGCTCGGCCCGCCATTGGCGATAAACCTAAGCTTCCCTCCTCGGGCAATCAGACGATGGCTCCGGGAGCACCTTGGGCCATCTGCATCACGCCCGCTCCTCATCAGGTGCTCTACAGCTCGGACGCTTATCCAGGTAGAATTTATAAGCTGACGCTGGATGGAAAGATCTTGGGTGTGCTGGGTGAATCGGGCAAGCAATTGAAACAGTTTGGCTGGATTCATGAAATGGCGTGCCCCTCGGAGGACGAACTATACGTGAGCGAACTGCTGAATTGGCGGGTACAAAAACTCATGCTCCGTTCGGCCAGCCCATCTGCCCAGGAGGCACATCAGACTGGCTCGGGATCCGCGAGAAGCAGGGCGGGGGCCGCGAGTGTTTCCTCAGTTCAGGGGACGCCGGAAACAGACTCCAGTGGCAACTCTGAATAAGCGAGCAGGGCAGAGTACATTGTCCCGCGATGATATCTGGCAATTCATCGCTGAGGCAAGATTGGCGCTGGGCGTTGATGGCAAACGTGTACTCATCATCATTCCTGATGGTACGCGCAGCATGCCCATGCCGCTTTTCTTCGAGCTTCTGCAAGATGAAATTGCTGCTCGGGCGAGCGCTTGCGACTACCTGGTCGCGCTCGGCACCCATCCCCTCATGACTGAACCGCAGCTCAGCCGCCTGCTCGGTCGGAGTGTCAGGAATGGCAGATGTGCCGGTGCCCGCATATTCAATCACCGTTGGGACCGGCGCGAAACCTTCGTTGAAATCGGGAGCATTCCCGGCGACCAGGTATCAACTATCAGCGGCGGGCTCCTCCGGGACTCGATCCGAGTCAAGATTAACCGCCTGGTATTTGACTATGACCTGGTATTGATTTGTGGGCCGGTATTTCCCCACGAGGTTGTCGGGTTTTCCGGTGGAAACAAGTACCTGTTTCCGGGCATAAGCACAGGTCAGATGATTCACGATACGCACTGGTTGGGCGCTCTACTCGGTAGTTATAACATTATCGGGACGCATTCTACGCCGGTTCGGGACCTGATCGACCTCGCCGCAGCAAAGTTGACCGTTCCGGTGGCCTGTTTCGTGCCGGTCCTGAAGTGTAACGAGGTTGCAGGTATTTATTTCGGACCGGCGAGAGAAGCTTGGCAGATCGCTGCCCAGCATTCCGCGGCAATTCATATCGAGTGGCTCGAGCGGCCTTTCTGTCGTGTGCTTTCCGTTTTGCCCGACCTATATGAGGATCTCTGGACCGGGGCCAAAGGCATGTACAAAGTGGAACCGGCATTGGCGGACGACGGTGAGGTCATCCTCTACGCGCCGCACATCACGGAAGCCAGTTACACACACAAAGCCTTCATCGACGCGATCGGCTACCACTGCTCGGAATACTTTCTCGAACAATGGGAGCGTTTCGCATGTTTTCCGCGTGCAGTTATCGCTCATTCCACGCACCTGTACGGACAAGGAACATACGATAGCCGCAGCAAACTTGAGACTGGCCGAATCAGAGTGACTCTGGCCACCGGTATCTCAGAAGAACGCTGCCGAAATCTGAACCTTGGCTACCTGAATCCGAAGGACATCAAGCTCGATGCCTGGCACGGCCGAGAGGCAGAGGGCATCAAGCTGATTCCCCGTGCGGGCGAATTTCTTTATCGGCTACGGGCATCAGCCAAACTTTCGCATCCTACCGTGAAATGACTTGTCTTTTTTACAGTCGCCTGCCCTTTTCGCCGCAGCCGATCGGTTAATCAAATTCTGAAAGCCTCCAATTTCATCAGCACCCGATTCGTCGCGAGTAACGGCGAGCTCCCAGCGGGTGCCAGGTGTGCTCGCTGGCGACCACCAGTTCTGTCCGCCGGTGTACCCACAATGGTGTAGTCGCTGGCTCAGTACTTTTACCGGGAGGCCTCGATGTGGCGTGACGGCATAAGCCCCCATCCAAGGCTCATGAACCCCAGGCTCGGTTTCCGAGATGGCGTAAAACGTGCTCTGCCGCCACGGGATCAATTCTCCGTTCAGCGGGTATTCGCACCTCGTGCAATATCGGCCGCTTCGATCCTCAAGAGCCTCTAGAATCGTCGCAGCAGGTCGCCCGATGCAAGATTCAACATTATGCGTCCCGAGTTCCCGGCAGAAGGAGCCTCCGGCGGCGCCCAGGAGTAGAGGGTTTCCTGCCATCGGCAATCATGCTTTTGGGGCTCAACACTAATTACTTAGATTTGCTAAAGTAGGGCGGGCGGCCGCAGTAACGATAACAGGAGCACGCGGTGTGCTGAAATCTATAACAATAGTTCAGGAACTCTAAGAGCACAAAGGCGCTTTCCGGTGTGTCTGCGAAAGGGCCCGACGCTGTGCTTAGACGCATCTTGATCAGGTGATTCGTTTTGGCGGCATGAAATTCGCTGTGGAAAGCTCCTCAGCGAGATTAGGCGATGGCAAAACGCGCCGTGCTGGGCGGTAAGAAGTACGCAAACCGGAAACGCTTGACTGCCACGCTCTCGGCCCTGTGTCCTGCCCGAGCATGCCCATGACGGTTTACTTAAGAGCGAATCCGCCAGGAGTTTGAGAATCCCATCTCAG
>JAFATF010000606.1 GCA_019244045.1 Acidobacteriota bacterium | reverse complement strand
TCTGTGATAGAATACCACAATATTTCAGATGTATGCGAAAATACGACGAACGAACTCTTGGTAAACAGAAAGCATATGCCCCGCTTTTCGAACCAGCGCTCAAGGACGAGGCCAGACAGCTTCTTGACGAGTATCTGAGAACGTTTTCCGCCGCCCCGGAAACAGATTTTCTCCTCAAGCGCTACTTTTTTGACAGATACCATTACAAGCAGCAGTATCTGCAGAAAAATAAGCTGTTCATTCCCCGCGCTGACTTTCTCTGGACGCTGACCTATACTGTCAGCGAGGATCTGGAGCGGACAATTTTCCTGCATAAGCGCTCATCTGACAGCACCGAACAGGAGATTGAAACCGTCACCCTCAAAACCGGAGGGACCTTTACCCATGACCGGGACAGTTATGGTATTCTCTATACCCGTTTCTTTGCCGACGGCCACGGCGAAGCCTATTCCCTTAAAAACACGATTGGCGCTGTCGCGCTCGCGAAGAAATTGCTTACTGATTTCCGGGAAGACCGCCAAACGCATTTTCCGTATTGAAGGGGAATAGGAAAATACCAATGTGCCCTTTTAATCTACGCCAGGACGACCTTGGTTATTCAGGGGAATATGCAATTCTGACAATCTATGATACAATCCGTAACAAGTATGGTCAGATATACCGTATGTTTTTATTGCAACAAGAAATATAGCGGAACGGGCAACAAATCGAGCCGGGATAACAAAGCAGAAATTTGCGGCGCGTGTGCAGAACTTGAAGCATGTTACGAACTCGTTCTCCAAAACATACACCGCCCAACTGCGGCGGCGCTTCAGACCTTTTTCCAAATCCTCTCACTCCGCTTCGGACCAGTCAGCGCCTAAGCTATTCATCAGAACCGCTTTTCAAGATATCGCAAAAGGCCACAGAAACGCCTTACAGGGGCGCATTGCCAGTTTCCGACCCATACCCTGTTTCGGATGTTTCAGGCCGCCTGGCGCTTCGTAGGCGCTGCCAGAGACCCCTTCTGAAACTGCTATCCGTCTCTAAAAAGGGAAATCCGATACTCATTCCACGGACGACAATACGGATGGAATATGATACAATGGAGATGTATGTATGATACTGACAAGGTTTTACAAAAACTCGAAGATCTGAATAGCGGTATCAAAACTCTCCAAGGGAATGTTGCACAGCTGCAGATAGACGTCAAAGGACTGAAAGACGGGCAAACAGCACTGCATAATGGACAAGCCTCGCTGCAGGGAGATGTCAAAAGCCTGCAAAATGGACAACACTCGCTCCAGGGAACTGTCAAAGGGATACAAGACACTCAAAAATCCATTCTCGAAACCGGCGAGCGTCGCTGGAAGCTACTCACGGGCATCGCCCAAACCGTCAGTACGATCCTTGAGGAGCAGCACGCCCAGCGAACAGACATCCGTTCGCTTCATGACCAGGGCCGTTCCCTTCACGATGAATTGCACGCAAGCAAAGAGGAACTTAAAAGCGAGATCCTTGCCGCCCGCGCCGAGGCAAAACGCGACACAATGGATTTGAAGGCAACTGTCATTCGGAAACTGAAAGGCCACGAACACCGCATCGACGCGCTCGAGGATGCCGCCGGTATTCCGCATCCGGATGAAAACTGAATTCTTCTTTAAGGCCATTGACTCAGGCCTTGACCCCAGCGTCCCCGCCAGTTGTTGATAGAACAGCGCCCCGCTTAGCGCCTCGTAGGCAGCCTCAGAGACTTCTTGCTACGAAGAAACGACTATCGAATTCACCTTGTTGGATAATCCCACTTGTGGGAAACTCCACTTGTGGGGAATGAGAGGGGGCGTTGAACGCAATGAGAGTGATTGCCATCATCGGTCAAAAAGGCGGGACCGGGAAAACCACCACCGCGCTTGGCTTGGCCGTTTCGGCCGAACGCGCGGGATTCAGGACTGCCGTTCTCGACCTCGATCCGCAGACCAATGCCGCCAACTGGAAGGATCGCAGAGAGGCTGAAGAGCCGGCCGTCGAATCCATCCAGCCCGGGCGACTGCGCCAGACCCTGAAAAGCGCCGAGGGAGCAGGGGCCGAAATCGTCTTCATCGACACGCCGGGAAAATCCGACACGGCAGCGGTCGAGGCCGCCCGCGTTGCCGACCTGGTGTTGATTCCGGTCCGGCCACAAATATTTGATCTTGAGACGCTCTCAGCTGTCCGCGACGCGGTTCGCCTGGCCGGCAGTCCGCCCACCTATGTCGTATTAAACGGCATTCATCCGAGCGCGACCCGCAGCCCCGCCGAACAGCGGGAAATGATCGGTAACGCCTTCGGACTACCCGTCAGCCCAGTTCACCTATCGCACCGCGCAGCTTTTGCGGAAGCGCCAGCGAGCGGACAGTCACCCCAAGAAGTCGAGCCGCATGGCAAAGCCGCCGCCGAGCTGGAGGCTCTATTCGCCTTTGTCGATAAAACAGCCACGGCAAAGGCGCGCCCTGAAGCTGTACCTATCCTGCAGGAGGCCCGGAGATGAAAAGTAAGACAAACATACTGCAGCAAGCCTTGAGGCAGGGTAGCAGTCATCCACAGAGCGAAGACCCCGAGGTCGCCCATGCTGCACTGACCGGCTCGCTGCCGGAACAGCGGTTACGGAAGGCGGACCGCACGGGTAAAAAGAATATCTCAGTCTGGCTCGACGCCGCCTATAATCGCAGTATGTTGCTGGTGCAGGCCTCCACCGGCAAGAATAAACAGCAGCTTTTCGCCGAAGCCCTTAACGATCTTTTCGCCAAGTACAACGCGCCGCAGATCCGAGATGGATGATCCCACAATCTCATATGTGGAATTGTGGGATATCTCACTTGTGGGGAAGTAGTACAACCGCCTCTTGGCTCCGGGACATAGCGATGCAGGCTTTAACGCCAGCTTGCGGCTCGCTCATACCAAGAAGACAGCAGAAAGAACCATAACCCAGCAGATCCGGCATAATAGCTCCGACCTGATCGAGCCTGCCACCGTGCTTACTCCGGTCAAAGGGTGGGGCTTCGCCATGCTCAGCTTCGCTTGCGCGTGGCTCCAGTCCCGGCCTCCGGCCGCTTTTGACCTTCGCTGCGCCCGGCGGCCGTCCTGATCCCAGGTGACGGGTCGAAGAACTGGCTTTTGCGGTTCCGATCAAAGAACAGGAATTTACGTTTTGTCAGTGTGATATATTGACGAGAGAAAATTGTGAAACAGACGCGGCAGCGTAGAAGGTTGGGCACGATGCATTGTGATACAAAAGATTGGCATTGGCGGCGGCTTGACCCAGCTAAAGGGAATGCCGAATAGTA
>JAFATF010000102.1 GCA_019244045.1 Acidobacteriota bacterium | reverse complement strand
CCTCGTCGAGAACCTCTGGGCACGGCTGAAAGAATGGCGCGCCGTTGCCACCCGCTACGAAAAGACCGCGCGTTCCTTCCTTGGGGTCCTCTGCCTTGCTGCGACGACCGATTGGCTCAAGTAATCAAGATCTAACAGGCCTTAGTCCTCACTACAGCTTTCCAACCTGAGCGCTGCCGTTGGTGCGTACCGGTCCGGCTTGAACCAAATAAAGGAAAATGTATACTATGCTCGTATTTGCCCGTCCTGGTTTCGCGGTAATTCATAGAAAAGTTGCGCTTCGGTCTGTCCGCTTACTTGTTCAACCTTTCACAATACCGCGCCCAGGCAAGAGGAGAGCACGTAACGCCGGCTGCCACATCTACCTGCCGTGGCCAGCCAGACAGGAGTACTAAGAGTTCTCCTGAGCGCGCACCACTGCGGGCGCGCGACATTTCTTGTCTGCAATAAACAGTGCGGCGTGACTTCAAGATCTCCGGAGCTTGGGACGGCGCAGGCAACACATCTTTCAAGGTAATAAAACTTTGCCGCCCCGTAAAGACTGTATTAGTTGGAACGTTCATCCTGGCCGCCGTAAGCATCAACTCCATGTTTGCGCGTCGGATTTTTTCCTTTAGCAGCTCGTCTTTAATGTCTTCAGCACAGTTAAAGCTTGGAACGACCTCAACGTGGCGCGCTCGGACGAGCATACCCTCAAGCTCATCACGCTTGAGTTCATACGTCTCGGGCCCGGCCGCGATGCTAGCAATGATCTGCTCTCGAAGGGGCTGTATGTCGAACAGCTGAAGGATTGCCGCGACCATCAAGCAAAGGACCACCACAGGCTGTGCCCGACGAAAGCCCAAGACGAGTGCTACGGCGATCTGCGCGTAGCCGATCAACCAGAAGAACCGGCCGCCGGACCGGAATATTCCAAGCGTCCAATAAACATAGGGGGGTATCGGCAAATCTAACAACAGAAAATGCCCTGCAAAGACATGATTGGAAATCGCAAAAGCGGTCAATCCTACGAAAGCGATCAGCAGCGAGATATGCCGCCGCACATTTTGCCCAAGCCAGCTGACCTCTTTCGGAAGTACGAATAACGATGCTATCAGCAACCCAATTCCGAGGTAATTGAAACCCTCGTATTGACCGCCAGTTGCATCAATAATTCCTCCTGTCCTAGAAAATATCCCGCTCTCTTGGGGGACAAATGGTGATAACAGATTCATGGAATAAACCCCGTATCCTCGGCCAAAGGGTGGCGCCGTTCCGCCACCAAATAGACCGCCGAGGATGATCGAGGTCATAACCAGCGCTACGGTCAGCGCCCCGATTCCTAACACTTCTCGGGTTGTCGCGTATCCATTTAGACGTCGCTGGAGGATAGTACAGAGCCAAACCACACCGACCATGACAAAGAGGTACGCGTTTGTAAAATAAGCAATAATAAGATAAGTAATCCATATTATCAGAACGCGATGCCAAGCTTGGTTATTCAATGAAAAAAGGTACAGCGCGAGTGCCCCGATGACAATAAACTGTGCCATGAGCGCAATGTGTCCCCATTGCCACAGCAAGGCTGGCATGGAGTTAGAGAAGATTGCGGCTATCACCGCCGCGAGGGCGTAGCGTACCCTTGCAGCGATCAGCACCAGCATCATCATGACACCGGGGAGACTGAAGCAAAGAAAGAGATATGCGCCATAGATATTGATTGCCCTGGCTGTAATACTGTGAATCAATTTGCCCAATAGCGCGACGACCGGCACCACGTCCATGAAAATGACATTTGTGCCAGTAGGCGTACCAAGCTGGGAAACATTGAACAGCGGCAGATGCCATGAACTCTGCACGTAGTACAGATAACCAACGAGCACTTGCGCCATGTCGTATTCTGAGCCGCTGATTGTTCCCTTAGGGAACTGCCAAAATGCACTTCGTCCGATTATAAAGTTCCAGTCGAAGATGCTCGCTGCCCAGATAAAGCCCGTTGCGGCGGCTAAAACCAGCAACTGCCATGCCGGCAATTCCGCCAACACGACACGCCTCACATACTGTGATAACCCGTCAAGGGGCTCAGCGATCTGCTTCTTGCCGATCATTTCAATTGAAGTCCTTAGTGGACACCAAACCGGATTTTAGCCGTCGGACAAGAAAGGAGCCGATCCCGGAGTGAGATAAGGTAGATCGCTATGCATCAGGCCCAGCTAATTGTTTTCACGCGCTCGTAAGATCTATTTCCGTGCGACCAGCTCGCTTTGCCGGTTGCCGCCACGCGGGGCCACTGTAACTTCGCGGAAACCGCATTTTCTAGCCAATTCGGTCATGAAAGCCTCTTTGTAGGCAACGGCGGCCTCGGGGTAGTGCGGGTTCTCCACATAGGCGTTGCCGCACCGATGCGCGAAAGTCCAGCGTTGGCCAAGTTCTACATGCTCCATGCAGAAAAATGTCAGGAACATTATCCCGCCAGCTCTCAAGATGCGGTACGACTCCTGCAGATAATCCACTGCTTCGGCCTCCAATAGATGTGAAAACAGCGATAACGAATAAACAAAATCCTTACTATCTTCTGCTGCGATGGTAAGATCAAATGCTACCTTCGATTCATCAGGCAATTTGCCTCGAGAATAGGTTCGGCTTTTGTGCGGAGACAAGATGAATTGAAACCGTTCTGGCGGAAAATTTTGCCGGCAGTATTCAATCATCTCCTTGTCGATATCAACACCGACGTAGGTGCCCTCAAACCACGGGTCCCATACAGGGTCCCTTAGAGGTCGCGCGAGACGTCCACAACCGCAACCGAGCTCTACGACATCTGACCTCGATGTACAATAATTGCGAGCAAGGAAAGCTAACCAGGTTTGGTTGCCTGCTTGAATGAAGTTGACATGACCATTGAAGACACGATTTCCGGCACCGATACGGACGCACAGGTGATTGGGCGGCAGATCGCGTAATTCCGGGAAGGGCTGCGCCACGATCCTCGCGACCGTATCACCTGCCATTTTAAAAGCAAGATTGTAGCTGAGTTTTGCAACCGAGGGAACGAGCTTACGAAATATGCGATCGTGTTTAGAATAGAATGCCATCACACGGCTCAAAAAGGATGGTAAGCATACAGCTTAGGAACAGCATGCGGGGTCAATACGCATTATTATCTCTGCTGGCTTGTTGTCCAGTCCCTGCCCCCGAAGGTGCTTCTCTGCTGTCCCGGCTATGCGCGTGCAAAGAATGTTCTCGCAATTGTGGGACCTGACGGACGCTCCTATCTTATAACAGCTCTCGGAGCAAGCGTGGCATCGGTTAGTTCCTGTCCAGCTGCTGTGGTTGATGGAATCTGTCCTGGTTTAGAAGCCTCGAAAGCGGGGTGAGAGATGCTCCGGGGCGAAAATGTCGCAATGGGCTTGCGCTTGGCGCAGCTCTGCCTACCGCAGACCGTCTCAATTATTGATCGTGCGCGCCCTGGTGCAGCTGTATACTCGCCGCATCGCGATCTATTCGCCCGAGGAGTAGGACCGCTCTGAGCACGCCTGTCGAATCTTCCGGGGACAGGGCGACAAGCTCCCATGTGCTTCGGCCTATACTATATTGCGTGTCGCAGCCCAGACGAGATCGCGCGTAGAGCCGGCTAGATCGCGAATCGCCCCGAACTCGCCAAGCTGTCCCGACATCGCGGCGGCAAGGCGGCTCCCCCACCCATCGCCGCGCAGCCCATCTCAAATGTTTTTAGGTCGACGAAGCCGTGCCAACGGCCCACTTCATCGATGCATGACCAAGCCATAGCCGGCAATGCCGCACCGGGCGGGAATCATCGGCGCGGTCTGCGCGGCGCGCGACACCGGCGTCGCACTGGTGCTGACCCGGATCGACACCGCGGCATCAACCTCTTTCTGGCCGGACTCTCGCAGGCCGTCGCCCCCCGCGCGCATGGCGTCGTGTGATGGACAAGGTCAGCTGGCAATCTGCTATATCCGCTAATTTATGCCATCAGGTACTATGATGTCGGAGAGCCCGAGCATAGGTGTTGTGGACGCGGACGGTCGCGTACACTATGTGCACAATCTATATGTTGCAGGTTGCGCGACATTTCCATTTCCGGACAGGCCAATCCAATGTTGACCATCGTGGCGATGGCGTTACGCTTGGCGAAGCGTCTCGAGGTTAGACTTCGCAACCGGTTCATCTGATGCTGAAGGGAGAAGGTCTGCGCTGCCTTTGGCTGGCGCGCACTATTCCTTTGCCGCTAAGTACCGGAGACAACGTATACACTGCCTGGCTTGCTCAAGCACTCGCGGCTGCCGGGGCATCGGTAACGTTTATGGGGCTCCTTAATTCCGCCGCATCGCTGCGGCCCGCAGAGGCTTTCGAGCGTAAAATTGACTGGAATGTTGTGCCTGGCCGACCAAATGCAACTGCTGTTGCGCTAGCCAGTCCATTGCCGCTCGTTGCCGCGCAGTTCGGTACACGCGGTTACGCGCAGCACCTCAAGGCGATACTCCGAGCATGCGATTTCGATGCGGTCATCCTTGATCAATATGCAATGGTATGGGCAATTGGTCATATCAAGAGAAGCAAGAGCAACAGCGCAAGATCGCCCATTGTATACATCGCCCATAACTATGAGGCGAAACTAGCAGCCGATATAGCACGAGACTTCCATGGTAATCTATTTCGCAAGGCTGCTTTGCATGCAAATGCTCGGAAGATAGCGAATGCCGAGCGCTGCCTGGCCCGCGCCGCGGACATACTCGTGACGCTCACTGCCGAAGACGCTAAAAGTCTTGCGCCGCTTTCGCCCAGCGCCAAGCTCGTGCTTCCGCCTGGCTATAACGGGCCGCATGTGCCGGAACGGCAAGTCGTGCAGGCGACGCCGCGGCGTGTTGCTATCGTCGGCTCCTTCCGCTGGACCCCCAAGCAAATGAATTTGGCTGCCTTCGTCGAAGCAGCCGATCCGATCTTGCAAAACGCGGGTGTCGGCCTCGACATCGTAGGGGAAATACCCGCTCCCTTACAGAAGGCCTGCGAGGCGAGGGTCAAGGCGACGCGATTCCATGGCTTTGTCGACAATCTCGGCGAATTCCTCGCAGCGCGGCGCATGGGGCTGGTCGTTGAAGAAACCGGCGGGGGGTTCAAGCTCAAAGCGCTCGACTATATCTTCAATCGCGTTCCTATTGCCGCGATAGCAGGCAGCATGGCCGGCTTGCCGCTGACGCCGGGTTTGGACTATCTATCTTTTGCATCCATGCAAGAGCTTGCACAAGGCATCGCTGCTGTAATCGACGACCTCGAACGGCTCAATTCACTGCAACAAGCCGCTTACGAAAAATGCAAAACCGCGTTTGACTGGAGCGACCGCGGCCAAGCTCTCTGCAATGCCATTCGGCAAGCTTTGAACCGGCAATTACAAGCCTGCGCTGCGCGCCCACAGTGATGGCTCTCTATCGAATGCAGGTGATCCTCCCTTTAATGTCGGGACGATAAGCATAAGCTATGTGGCCAATGTCGGTTCCATCCCAGCCAACATGGGCGGTCGTTCCAATGGGGCAGATCGGATCAAATTGATACGACTTGCCATAAATAGAGTAGTCAAGGTGTTGCAGGCCGAGGAGGTCAAAATCGGCCCCCAAGTAGTAGATAATAGCGTTTCCGAGAGAGGCAGCGTAAAGCATTAGTCCATAGACTAGACTAAGTCGACACATCTTTGAAAAGCTAAAAAGAAGCACGATCGATACGGCTAACGGCGCAATCATACTAGGGTAGAGTTCATCAGTTCTGATCAAGATCATCGGCGCGCAGGATGCAGCGACGACAAGCAGTGGGAGAGATGTTTCAGGTCGACACCAGGACTCGCGCAGCAGAAATCTAATGAAGAGGATAACTGAAGCTAGCGCGACTACGGTCCAGACCGATCTCAACAATTCAAAGGCTAAAAAGCTGCTTGGGAGCGGAGTTATTGGCAGGGCCAGTGTAATAATAAAGTTTTTTACCCAAGCGATAGGGCTAAGACTTAGACTGTAGCGTCCTCCCTCCTTGTCCGGAAGGAGAAGCGACAGGAATTTCAGCCTGAGCCAAATCCAGCCGCAGGCAGCTCCAATTGGGACAAGGATAGAAAGGAGAAAGATCGGCGAGAGGCGCCTCGCTTTGAAGCGGAGAAGGATGGTGGTGGCGGGTATGACGATTGCGGCTGCGATGCCTGTCTCCTTGGTGAAGAACAGCACTGCTGATATGATATTAAGGACGACAGCTGCACTGTCGGCGCGCCGGCCGTGGGGCACTTGACCACGTAACCGATAGAATTCACCGATAAAGGCAAAGAGCGCCCCGGCAAAAAAAAGATTGCAAAGGGCTTGCGACACAATGTCCGGCTGGCTCACCAGGTAAAAAAGGAGCGGATTAGCCAAACCAAGGATCCACCATCCCGCTTTCGGAAGCCGCCGCTCGAAAAGACGTTCGCACGCGAGACCCGAAAGGATGGTCGCTCCAATTACGCAGAGAAGCGATGCTCCGAGCCAAAGCGGTAAGTAGACGTAGTTAGCAGCCAGTACGACCAGATATTGGAGAGGCCGAACGACGAACCAGGGGGTTGCGGTTAGGCTGTGCACGGCAACCTCGTACAACACATAAACATCATCCGAATAGTAATATATGCCTGTCTGTAGTATGATGCTGTCAAGTAGCAGGATACCTACACCCCCTACGAGGGCACACATAAGTATTGTATGGCGCCGACTTCGGTTTTCAGGCAAGTTAGTATTAACTATCATCCGGTTTATAAACCCAACACGGCCATCGTGGAATGTTCTATACACTATTCTGTCCATTACTAGTTTCTAACACAAGAGTAGTGCTCGGCGGGTGTCCCTGGTTTCGGCGGAGCAGCCTCTGGCCTGATTTTGGCATCTAAAAGGTAAACAGCGATGTCCGAAATCAAGAACCGGATCATGCAGCCCATGATACCTCTCCTTATCAAAGGGACTCAAACGTCGAAGGGACTTACAGCGGTGGTCGCGTAAGCGGGGCAAAACCCGTGGCGGGAGGTTGTCCGTGGCAGCGGATGAGTTCAGGCAGATAGGGGTCACCGGACGATTTGTTCAAAACTGCACGTTAAGCCGCTCGGGGGAGGAACACGGAGCGAACATCGCGTAACGGCCTAAACCCCAGCGAGGGCGTGGTGGTGGACCAGACGTAATCACCCGTCAGTGCGATGTGCCCAGCCGAGCGGGGCGACATGCGCCAACAGCTCGTCGGGAACCGTGGTACCGTGCGCTCGCAACTGCCGGACGGCGCGGTCGAGATAAAGCGTATTCCAATGGACGATCGCCGCCGTGATCAGGCTGAGGCCCGAGGCGCGATGGCGCCTCGCTCACTGTCGCCGCGATCACCTGTGTATAGAATGGGCCGTAGCGCCCCGAGACGTGCGTGTAGAACACGAACCCCGGGTCGATGCCGTATTTGGCGTTGATCGCGCCGCCGCTGCTGGCGCGCCCGCCGGCCCGGAAATACTGGCCGTCCGATGAAGCGGTCGTGCCATCGTCCCCGATCGCTGCCATCGGATGCTTGTGATGCGCGTTGACGATGGCGGCGCGTGCGGCGACGTAATTGTCGTCGTTGACGTGCCACTGCGCTACATTCACCAGGTGGTGGTAGCTGATGCCGTGCGACGCGTCGGCCATGCGGGCCAGGCCGAGATTGGTACCGTCCGCGAGCACCACGGCCAAGAGCGCCGGCTTGTCCGCCACCGGGCTACCGGTGCGCAGATGCGTGAAGCGATCGGCAAAGCCGGTCCAGGCATTAACATCGCTCAGGAGCTCGGTGATGCGCACCCGCGGCAGCATGCCATTGAGGCGGATCGCCAGATCGCGCGCCGCCTCCGGCACCGCCGCTTTCATGCGCGCGATGTAGAGCGCACCGTCCGCGATCTCGATGCCATCGAGTTCGCCGCGTGCGGCTCGCGCCATCACGAAATTCAGGCGCTCGTGCAACGCCGCGGCACGATCTTCCATGAACCGGGTGGGATCGGTCTCCTGGCCGATGCCGACGTTCCGCCCTGCTTTGGCGGGTAGGAGATAATCCTCAAAGGCTCGGTAATCCCGGCTGCCGGCAACCCAGATGTCGCTGCCGCGCAGTCGCTCGCGCAAGATGACGAGCACGGCGACCTCGTACAGCCGACGGTCAGCCGCGCCGTTGGTGAAGATCAGCTTGCGCCATTTCGCCGGCAGGAACGACGCCGGCAGGCGCTTCGGCAGCGCGCGGGCGCCTTCGGTCCATCGCCTTTAGGACCTCGATCGCCGTCAGCACAGGGTCTGGCGTCACATTTGACTTGAAGCGGAACGCGGCCAGGAAACGCGGGCTGAACCGGCGCAGCACGGAATAGCGCTCGGCCGCGGTGACCAGGATATCCTGATCGGCGACGTCGGCGACCGCGCCGATAATCGGCAGGATATCGTCCAACTGCCTCAGCCCGACCTCGCGATCCACCACCGCAACGCCGTCTTCGCCCGTCGCCTGCGCCTGCTTGAGCGCCGCGATGGTGCGGCGGAACAGCAGCAGCGCCTTCGCGACATCGCGCTTGGTGGCCTGGAAGCGCCGCTCGTCCCGGTTCTACGCCTTGCTGAATAGCGATCCGATATACTTCTCGAACATGGCGAGCGTCGCATCTGTGAGCCGCGCCTCCAGATCGGCGATTTGCACGACCAAGATCACGGTGCGGCGCGCCGGCTCGAGATCGGCGATGTGCTGCACCGTCATCACGGCGGCCTCCGCGAGCAGCCGATTGAGACGGGCGGGGTGGATTTGCTTGGCGCGTGCGGCATCGATACCAAGCCCGCGCACGTATTTGAGCCGATCGAGCAGCCCGAGCAGATTGGTCGGCACCGGCGATTCCGAATAGCCTCGCAGCCAAGCAAAGCGGGATCGCCGCAACGCCGGATCGAAGGTCAGCAGATTTTCGAGCGCCTCTCGCGCCGCATCGTTCAGCCCTTTGGCCAGAGCCTGGAACATCCGCTTACGAGCGCGCACGCGTGCGGCGAGCCCAATTCGCTCCAGCACCGCCGCGGCCGGGACGAGTACGCGCTCGCCCCGCAAGTGCGCGAGCATGGCCTGCACGATCGGCTCGCCGCGATCACTCGCCCAGGCGGCGTTGGTGCCGGCCTGCAAGCAGGCGCGCCAGTCCGCCAGGCGGAAGCTGCGCAGACCAAGCAGCTTCTGCAGTTCGACGGCATGCTCCCGTCGCGTTTGGCCCGGAGCGCATAGCCAGAAAAGGCGGTTGGCGAGACGTCCAATTGGCGCGCGACGAAGGCGATCATCGTCTCCGGCGGATGCTCGCCGAAGCCCAAACCTTGGCCCGGATACCGCAATAGGCAAAGCTGAACCGCGAAGCCGAGCTGGTTACCGCTACGCCGTTTGGTGCGAATGAGCGCCAGGTCCGCGGAGCTGAGCACGTAGTATTTCGCTATCTCGCTGGCTTTGGTCGGAATGCCGAACAGTCGCGTGCGCTGTTCGGCGGAAAGCAGGGTTTGGCGGGACATCGGAGCCTCCGATTTGATGCGGCGGCCCGCTCATAAACCCATTGCCATTCAGGGCAATTCTGAAACAGAATTGTGAAAGCAGATCCTCGTAGAAATCCGGGGCTTCGCGATCCAATGCGCAAACGGTCGGACACTGTTGGCGAAGTCGTTCACTACGCGGCCAGCGCGGCGAAGCGCGAGATGCGTGTGGGGGCAAGTGGGCGACCGGCGAACCATGCTCCAAGGCGGTCAATGTCGATCGCCGCCGCCGTTGCCACGTTCTGCAGGTGTGTCTT
>JAFATF010000598.1 GCA_019244045.1 Acidobacteriota bacterium | reverse complement strand
GAAGGAGAAACAAGAGGCCAAGCTTGGCATCGACGACGATGAGAGCAAAGAAATCACCTGCCAGCCCCATCACCATAAACCCCCGGCAGCGGTGCCGGAACCGGGTACTTTATTGCTCATGGCATCGGGTTTGGGGGGCGTCTACGCGGCTTATCGCAGGCGCAACCGTCTATCGATGTGAAGACTCGTTTTAGGACTTCTTCCCCAGCGCTGGCGCCTTCACGCCCCTTACACAAAAGGTAATTTCCAGTTTGAACGAATAATAACGGGCTGGCGAACCAGGTACCCCTTGCTTGATCTCCGCCTCAAGAAGTAATACGTTTATGGCAGATGGTACATTTATGGCAGATGGCGCGCGCAACCAAAGCGGAAAAGGCTCAGCATTTGAACGCCGCGCGTGGTCTGCTGCAACGTCGACTGGCACGTGCCGACGCAGTTCGCCAGCTGTCAGGCGAGTTCGACCTTTCCGAGCGTCAAGCCTATCGCTACCTCGAGAAAGCCTCCCAGCTCGATCGACCTGTCGAAGTTCCCGAGACCACGATACCAGTCACTTTGAAGCTTCCGCCACGCACCGTGGAACTTCTCCGGAAATATGCGAAAAGCAGTGGTCTGACCATAGGGGCGGTCGTAACCGCCGCGTTAAATGCCTTTCTGCGTACTTTAAAAAGGCATGGCTGAGCCGCATCCGAAAGGCGGCCCATTTCGAATCCATATCGCATATTCATTTGATCGCTTGCTCGAGGCGAAGCTCGCTCAGGCTTACGAGATTCTGGTTCCATGTCGCGAACGCCCCGTCAGCGTGCGGGTGAAGGAGTTTGAGGATGAGAATGGCCGCGATTTACGCCAGGGTTTCGTCAGAGCAGCAACGCGAGGAGAACACGATCGCAAGCCAGACGGCGTCGCTGATCGAGTTCGCCAAGAACCAGGAGCTGGAGGTACCCAAAGAGTGGGTCATCGAAGATGAAGGCTATAGCGGAGCCACGTTGGAGCGCCCAGGTTTGGAACGCGTGCGCGATCTCGCCGCGGAAGGACAGATCCAAGTTGTGCTCGCGTACTCTCCGGACCGTTTGAGCCGCAAGTATGCCTACCAAATTCTGCTGATCGAAGAGTTTGCTCGCCACGGAGTCGAAACCTTGTTCGTGAAGTCTCCGCAAGGCAACAGCCCGGAAGATCAACTCCTGGTTCAGTTCCAAGGTATGATTGCGGAATACGAACGAGCACAGATCCTGGAGCGCTCGCGCCGTGGTAAGCGACACCGTGCACAGGCGGGAGAAGTGAGCGTAATGAGCGGTGCTCCGTATGGCTACCGCTACGTCCGCAAGACTGACGAGGCGCTTGCCGCGTATATTGTCGATGAAGCCGAGGCCAGCATAGTGCGGCGCGTGTATGAGATGTATACAGTCGACGGACTTAGCATCGCAGAGATCACACGGAAGCTCAACACTGAAGGCATCCCGCCGCGCAAGGCAAGCCGCTGGGAACGCTCGGTGGTCTGGGGCATATTGCGCAATCCCGCCTATCGTGGAGCAGCCTGCTTCGGCAAGACCCGCCTCTCTGCGCGCGCCCAAATGCGCCCACAGCGTCGGCGGGGTGTAACTACGCCCAGCAATACCGCAGGCCACCAACGCCCTCGCGAAGAGTGGATTGAGATCCCCGTGCCAGCCCTAGTAACTGAAGAAAGCTTCGCCCGTGCCCAAGAGCTGTTATACCAGAACAGGATACGATCGCGTCGGCGTACCATTGCGCCCAGTGTCGTGCAGGGTCTCGTCGCTTGTGCGAAATGTGGCTACGCCTTCTCACGAACATCGACGCAAACGAGCGCACGAAAAATTCATTATTACAAGTGCATTGGCTCCGAGAGCTGGCGGAAACTGGGCGGCCCAGTTTGCGACAATAATCAGTTCATTCGGCAGGAACTGCTCGATCAGGTCGTCTGGGCCGAGGTGGTCCGCCTGCTGCAAGACCCAGTTTTGATCGAGCAGGAACTTGATCGCCGGCTGGCGGCCGCACGCACCTCTGATCCAACTAGGAAACGTGAGCAGAGTCTGCAGAGGGAGTTGAGCCACGTGGGCAAAGGTATCGAACGACTTCTCACAGCCTATCAGGAAGAGCTCTTGTCGCTTGAGCAGTTACGTGAACGCATGCCTAGGCTGCGTCAGCGCGATCAGGCACTCCATGCTGAGCTGCAGGCGATTGCCGACCAGGCCAATGATCGCGCCGCATTCCTTCGTCTAGCAGAAACTCTCACAGCGTTCCTTACCCGTTTGCGCAGTGCTGCGGAAACTCTTAGTGTCCTTGAGCGCCAAAAAATCGTGCGACTGCTAGTTAAAGAAATTCTGGTCGGCGAGGATACCATCACCATTCGTCACAGCATTTCGATTCCTTCAGCTCCGTCACAAAACGGGGGTTCCGGAGCCCTAAGCGGCAAAAATTACCTTTTGTGTAAGTGGCGTGAGCTCGGCTGCCTGCCCCAACCTATTGCTTCGCTCTCGGCCTTTTGGGTGGCCATCGTTTTCCTCGATCTGTGCAGCCACTGAGGGTTAACAATCTGAGTGGCCTAGATGCTGCGCTTTGGCAAGAGCGGTTCTCGAAT
>JAFATF010000050.1 GCA_019244045.1 Acidobacteriota bacterium | reverse complement strand
CCACCAGGCCGCTGGCGTGGATCACGCGACGTCCGCTCAGCGCCTCAGACGAGATGCGGAGAATCCTTCCCTCACGGATGCCAACGTTCCGCACGGCGTCCAAGCCGGTTTCGGGATCCATCACGCGGCCGCCTTCGAGCACTAGGTCGTACTGTTGTGCGGATAAAAGAGTCGTCGCTAACGCCAGAACGAAGAGTGGGCAAATCAGCTTGCACATGGTTGGTCCCGTCCTGCCGGTGGGATCATAGCAGAACGAGTTCAGCTTGCTGCTTGCCCTCTGTTACGGATGACGGGCTGAAACCGTTCCGCGCGATCTGCTACAAAGGTTTGTGTTGATTCCGGCCGCCTACGCTTCTGGAAATGCAATTGAATATCCCCCTGAAGCACTCGCATACCTGACCTGCTCCTGGATAAAGATCCATTTTTAGACTATTAGGCGCGAGAAGTGTGCGACTTTGTTGGCCCCCATCATTGACCTCATGTGAGCGACGGCGTGGAGTACTCATTGAAGTTTGGTATGACGTTGCCATGGCCACGACCGAGTCGCGAGCACGCCGGGCAGGAAATCGATTCCCCTCGCCAGAATGTCGCAGGCGAGGCACTCGAGGCAGCATTACAACTGATGAACCTGAGAGGCCACGGTATACGGCGCGATTTTGCGGCTGCAGAAGAATGCTCCCACTGCCCGTCGACACAATACGGTGTCCGGAACATTGCTGAGCTGGTAAGGCAAGCGTCTCGGCATGGTGTAGGTCGTGTGCCTCGATTGCTTGATCGCTTGGCTGAATGCTTTATGCTTCAGGCAAGTGGCACCTACTCGACAGTTTGCCCCGTTGCGGCTTGGACCTGTAGGCCGGGCTCGGATACTTACAGCACGAAGGACTCCCACTATCGCGAAGGCACGTGCTTTTCGACGCAAGACCCGGAGAAGCTGACGTAGCGTGTAATTTGCGCTGGTCTGCGCTGTCGGAATTGTTCACCCTAGATCAGGTTGAAACGTAAACTGACTGGGCAAGGTGAACATCGCGTTAAACCTAGAAGGAGGTTAAACAAAGTATATGCGTACGACCTGCGCCTGGCGCTAAGCGTGTTGGGAAGGGGAAAATGGCTCTGAGTTCCACAAAGAAAGCGCAAAGCGCACCGGCCCTGAAGCAGGCTTCCTACAAGAGTGCAGCATACGGTAAGGGCAGCAGATCCGTGCTGTCAGAATGGCCCTTGGCGCCGGTGGCGGTTCAGCCATGCGCGGGCACGGACTTGAGCCTGGTACACCTCATCGCGTGTCATAGTAGCCGCTAATTCCGCCTGTGCACTGCGGCTGCGAGTTTCACCCGCAGACGCGGCTAAGAGGTGCCATTTATAAGCAGTAATCTTGTCGGCAGCGACGCCGATGCCGTTGGCATACATCTGTCCCAAATTCCAGCGGATACGAGCAATATCGGGTTCGTTCATTTGTCGCGTAAGCTCCCGCAGCAAGCTGCCGGCTTGAGGCTTGCCATTGGCGAATGCCAGCGCTAACCAGGTATACGCCGTCACGGCATCGGCGGGAACACCACGTCCATACGCGTAGGCCGTACCCAGCTCGAACTGGGCGTCAGGATCACCTGAAACGGCGGCTTGATCGAATCCTCTCATGTCCCGGGCTAAATCCAGCCCTACGCCCTTCCTCCTGAGGGCCATGAGCGATTGCCTCGGCTCGCCGGGCGGCAGCTGCTCATGACCGGAAAAGTTGCCAGCAGCCCCCGACGTGCTGACGTTTGCTGGTGAATGGCGCTGGGTTGTCGCCTTGAGAGTTGGTTTCGTTGCTGCTATGGCCTGCTTGAGCTGGTGCCCCCAGCGCTCGAACGCGTCCTTCCGCTTCGCCACGGGACGGTATGCGGCCCCGATACCGACCAGGATCACGACCAGCACAATGAGGGGTGCGGAAGCCATACGGCGCAGTCGAAACTCATGCCGCTCACTCCAGCCCTGCGAGTTCGTGCGCAACAGCTCCGACGCATGGTCGGGAGCTTCGCTTGCAGCCGTCGGTGCGGGCGCAATTTTTCCTTGTTGTCCCGGCCCGCCGGTTGCTGATCGCGGGTTGCTGGGCGGCTCCTCTTCACAGCCCCGCGCGCCGTGCAACTGCGGGGCGGGGGCAGCTGCTGCTAAAGCGCTTGGCTCATGCTGGGCCGCTATCGTAGTAGTCGGTTCCGGCTCACGGCTACTTTCCCGAGTGCCTGTCTCGTCTCCGGGCCTCGTCTTATTTGCGCCGGTCTGCTCTAGTCGCCGCAATTTACGCAGCAGTTCGTCGCAATGCTGCTGTAGCGCATGCGCGAGGTCTACCTCTCGCGCCTCCACCGCCGCTGCTTGTGCCCCCCATCTTCCTGCCCAGGCCGGCCGCGCACCTGCCGTGGGTGTCTTGTTCCTGGATCCGCCGGCTGGTTCTAGACACACGCTGGTCGGGTTATCCCAATCCCCACCCGCATCCTGAGCATTGACCCGCGAGATTGGCGGCTGCGTAGAGCTGCACGTTCGCTGATCGATCGGGGACAGGCGAAGCGCGGGCACTGGCGACGCAAGCTCTTCGTCGAGAGGCTTCCGGGCTATTGAACGACCCTCCCAACTTGCTCTGGCTTCAGTGACAGTCGAGGAGTCGATAGTCGCGCGCGAGCGCTCTGTCGCAAGCAAAAGACTGGCGCAACACAGATTGTTAATGTTGCGTGGAATTCCCTCAGTTAAGGTGGCGATCGTGGAGATCGCATCCGGGGTGAAGTGAATCGCCTCCCGGTAGCCGGAGACCTCTAGACGGCCATGGATGTAGGACGCCGTTTCCTCGCGCGTCAATGGTACCAGAGTGGTGATTTCCGAAGTTCTGTCCCAGAGCTTCTGCAATTGTGGTGAAACAAGTTTGCCGCTCAAGCTAGGCAGCCCCGCCAGGACGACCTCCAGATCTTTGCTGCGGGCGCTATTGCAATCCAGTACCTCCGCCAATTCACAAAGCGTCTCGGTGTGCAAATCGTGTGCTTCATCAATACCGACGATAACTTTTCTATGTTGACGGAACTCTCGTTCCAACACTTCGGTCAACTGGTCTTGCGCCTCTCGTACAGCGCTCGCCGGGTGCACGACTCCCAATTCGCTGAGAAAGTAGCGAAGGAACTCACCACGCCCGAGCTGGGTCCAGAACAAGTGGACGGTCAGAGCCGAAGGGCGGAATCTCTCGAGCAAACTGAGCAGCAGTATAGTCTTGCCCAGGCCCGGCTCTGCGATCACCACTCGAACATTGCGCCCGTCTGGGGGCGAGCTCGACAAGAGCTTAAGGGCGTCGGTGTGCGTGTGAGATGCAATGAAGTACTGCGGATTGGATGTATTGCCGAAGACCTCGCTCAGTCCCGCCAGTGACATCATAAAATCACTTCTCTGCTATTAGGAGGTTTTCTGGCGGCCAAATGAGCTGGTGGAGGGATTCGCCTAGCAGTGTTGCCTTTTCCGACGAGCTGCTCTGAGCTTCTGCTCTCCTGATCGTTCCTTTTAGCCGTCCATGCCAGTGCGCCACGATTAACCAGACATCCTCGACTCGAGAGCCAGCCGCTAGGTAGTTGGCGCAGGCGAGGGTTGATTATATACCTGTCAAGGCCATGCTATTCTGGTTTGGAGGTAAGTCCCTGCCGCATCTTCGGGCCGATATTGATGAATGCAACCGAAGACCGGGCCTTGAAACCAAGTGCTTTGGCCGTGTCTAGCACATGGCCTATCATTATTTGATTCTGGCCCATGGCAGCATCGAAGTGGCGGCCGGAACAATGCGAGGAAGCGAACGGCCTATAACTTTCACTCGGGCATCGCTGTCGTGGGGGATTTCAGCAGCAAGGATGGTCCGAAAGGCGACAAAGGACCCATTCGCCCAAGCAAGCAGCAAATTGACTCCTTGGTTCGCCTCTGCCGACAAATGCAAGAACGTTACCGGATTCCTTTTCAATGCCTCGTCCGCCACAGCGACATTGCCAGTAGGTGTTGTCGGGGCGACCGGTTCCCGTTCACCTCGTTCCTGCGGCAACTCCACAGCGGTGAATCCGCCATCTGGAGGTTAAGCCTCCCGTGAGACTTACCAGGCGCTTGGTGTCGATGGTTATAGTCGCCGCTTTGCCGGCTCCTTTCGGCTTGGCACTCGTGCCGCCCCAGGGCAGGAGCAGTAGCAAAGATGAGCCCTTTCGAAGCTTTCGTCAGTTGGACGGGAAGCTGACTGAACTTTCCAATTACCATGACGCTCTCAAGCAGGCCTTGAGGAGTGATCAGGAAAGCTCGCACCGCCCGGCGACCAGCAAGGAAGCTACAGCAACTCTGGTCCATATGGCCTCGGCCACCACCGCGATTGAGCGCATTACGGCCAGGCTGGAGCGCGTATACCAAGATCGACGCGAGCCCTTTGGAGCGCGGGTGTTCAGGGTCATGCACGGTCGAGCGCAGGCAGTTCAAAGCGGCATCGATTCCATGCGCCGAGCCCGTACCCAAACCAAGAAAACGACTGCTGAGAAAGAGTTGGACCAACAGCTGGTATCGCTAATCGTTCAGTACCAGGCAGTTTCCGGAGGTTATGCCACGACCCATTGTGTTGCGAGAAGCCGCACCTGCTGCCAGCCAAAGCGGTCCCAAGACTTACTGCCTGGCGAACGGGTGGCATGCAAGTGGACATGCCTAATGCGCCCAGGTAGCTGTAAGGGATTTCTCGGTCCGCGGATTCCTTAAACCTGAGATCAAGCCGCCGCAGAGCTTGGAATTGGCAAATACGAGGACGTGGTCAAACATCTGGATAGCGAAGGCATTTCATAGCCGTCCCAACCGCCTGCTGGGCATCTGAGCGTCTGCCAGCCTGCGGAGACTTTGCCCAGGTGGCCGGATAGGTCTCGGCAATACACCGGATATGCGGTCAAGAACTGGTCCTGAGAGGTAGCGGCAGAAAGTTGAAGCCAACCAACAATGCCATAGAGACGCCCGATAGGCGAGATAAGGAGGGAGGGGTGTTTAGGGTATCGATCGTAGCAAGGTACTACACAGTTACGAATGGACCCAAACGTCTGCTGCCAGAAGTTCAGTGTAGGTTATCGACGATGTATAGAATGGACGCACCTCGGCCAGACGGATAGGCGTAATACTCCAGATTGGGAGTCGCGACCATTAATTGATCCACCAGACCCGTCGAATGGAAGCTTTTCCATGGTCGCCGCTTGCCAGTGCCGATGTCTATTCGGGTCAGGGCTAACTCGTCGCCGGTGGACTTGCCCACGAGGAGCGATCTTCCACCCTCGATAAAGCGGATGGGGTACTCGGATTCCTCTGCTCCCTTGAGCGGGGTGGGTGGTTGCTCCCCGATTCTATAGAGTGAAATGCCTCCACTCATTTCGTGCAGGGCAACGACACTTCCATCCGGCGACAACGTCGGGTAAGAATTATGTCCGCCCCGTTTCAGTAGCGTCGGTAACTCACCCTTAACCGATTGGATGTATACGTTCCATTCATGCTGTGCGGTCTCGCCCTCATAGACGATGTGTTTACCATCCTGGGACCAGCCATGGGTAAGGGTTACGGTAATTCCTGGGGTTGGCAATGTTCTGCCTTTGCCGGCACCAATGGGGAGCAGCTGGAGTACTCCGTTTCTTGAGCCCGTCACCAGCCATTTGCCATCGGGCGATACTGCCGCTCTGCCTGTTCCAATGCGCACTGCTGGAGAGCCATCGGTGAGGCGGTAGTAGGAAAGAAAATCATTCTCTAAGGCGTATGCGTCTCCGCCTTCGTAAAACGAAATCAGTTTTCCGTCGTCAGAGATGGCGGTCGGGTTTGTGCTGTCGAGCCAGGAATAGGGATGCTCGGTCTTGTCACTCGGAAAAAGACCTCTGGTGTCCCTGCCAAAGGTCTCGCGAGACAGCAGGACACGTCCATCCTTTGCAATGTCGAACAAACGCACCGAGGGAGAGGTAAGGATGGTGCGCGATTTTCCGGACGGAGTCACTGCGACTATAGCGTCGGCCCAGCCTCCGTTTAGTTCCGTAGCAACCCACACCTCTTTGCCATCCGGGCTCCACGCC
>JAFATF010000044.1 GCA_019244045.1 Acidobacteriota bacterium | reverse complement strand
TGGGCCGAGCTCCATGGGTTACGGAACCAGCCTTCAGGCCGGCTTTTTCTCTGCAGCCGGGAACTGAATCACCTGACCGCGCTGATCGGAGGGGATACATTTCCCGCTCCTGCGAAACCTCTCTGGCACGTAGAACTCAATCAACTTAGCCATCTACCACTCCCATCCACAGTCACATTGAATATGAGCCTGCAAATTCAGCTTCTTGAGCATTCGCCTGCAAACGGCACAACACCGCATCCACATGCACCCTCCTTGCTCTTTTCTCGTCGGGTCCACTCACAAGGTTGGATCGAAAATGGCGGGACAGAGATGCTGCAACATGGTCAACTGATTGTCAAAACTTTGTTGCGGGATGCGAAGGGTAAACTGGCAACAACCGGAGGTTTGGGCAGCTTGCCCGCAATTCTTTAGGAGTGGTAGACATCGGGCGCACGGAAAGTGCATTTTGCCTAGCGGGTCTCTTCCAGGGTTATGGATCGCCTGATAACGAGAGGCTCACGATGACGTGCGTGTTCAGAAAGGCGGATTGCTGTAGGCCTTGTAAATGCCACGTGTATCTGAACCAGCGTAGCGCGAAGCCTTTAGTGTCCTATTCCGCCGCTGGCGAGAACAGAAGCTGACGATCTAAGATGTAAGGGCGGCACTTGGTCATCAACCTTTCTAAGGATCACGCCTCTTTGGCCTGAACGGGATCAGGACCTGGACCTACCACATATTGATTTCTGCCGTATTAGTTGGACTTTCTAGCAGGCTGCGGGAAAGGATTGGGTTTCGAGGGACATTCCTCGTTTTCGCGTCAGCAGTTATTTGCGGGTTGTGCTCGGGTCGAACAAGGCTCGAAGTCTCTGGTAACCAGATGCGCTGTGGCTGCTGGTTACTGCGCATAGGTTGCGCATGCGAACTAAGTTGTAGGCCGGGAGTCAGACTCCATCGCCGCCATCCTCATCGCCGGGAAGCGAAGCTAGCAGAGCCTTCATCTCCTGTGCGGCTCCTTCCAGTTGCAGTATGCGATTTCGCTGCCGATCACAAAATAGACCACTGCCACCATGATTCACGTCAGTCATCGTGACAAGCTCGGCACGAAGATCAGCGCATTCTTCGAGTAGCAATTTTAAAGCGGCGATGGTGGCCATCGTCGTGTTCCGAAACACGCCAAAAATTTCCGCTGCTGTGGGACCACCGTTATCGGGCAACAAGTCTGGCATACGGCCCCCTTGCTCCAAATTTCGCAAGGGACCGTCATTGTTGCCCGTCGGAGAGATGCTAAATTTGGCTGACTGCTTTGTTATACGATAGTTCAATTATACGATAGTCTGCGCGATTCGCGGCTTCGCCTCCCCTGCTTGACGTGACGTTTTACCATTCTATGTCTGGCTATGAACAGCGAAGCAGGGCGGTGAGCTGCTGTTGAACCTGCCGAGTGCACTATGCCACCGTGCTCACTCAGTCTTGATCTTGGCGTGGTAGCGTCGCCTAAATGTCAGTTGTTACCTCGCTTACAGCTCCGCCCGATCTAGTGTGCTGGTCGAAAACTTAGAAGCCTTCGATAACGATGTTGGGCCAAGTGGTCGGGCCTCTGGCGGCGTTCGGTAGTCGAAAGACCCGAGGGTCAGCAACTAAGCGCGGCGACGGAGGCCCGTCGTGCGTCCTCAAGAGAAGTTTCGGAGTGCGGGGGCGGTGATGCAAGCGCCAAAACCCGCCAGCTTTGAACGATTAAAACTCACCGTCGATGTTGGCTCCTGCCTAAGTTCTGCTTTGCGATGATCAGCGCGTCTCGCCCTTCAGGGCACGATTTGCCCCGTAAGATCTTTGGTCCGAACCACGCGGCGCAAACACGCGATCCTGCAGATAGGCGTGCGACAATGCCGATTCGGGACTTGGGAGCGGACGCCTAGGCCGGTCTCGGAGCTGCCTGGATACGATTAGGATTGATAGATTGTTTTGCACCTAAGTGGACTATTGTCTTTAGGTCGCAAACCGGACAAAAGATCACCGGTATGGTCAAGTCCGGCTCCGTCCCAGAAATGCCGAAGTGAGCCTCCATAATGCGTAAAAGAGAATGACATTGTTCGCACTTTCCTGGTAGCTGACGAGAAGACGCACCGGTGAGTAAATTGAGGATGGCACGGAGGTTCCGCTGTTTAGGAACTCTCCGCGGACTAGCACGGGCATTTTTGACGAGTGTAGCCGTTCGAAATCGTTTCAAGGTTCGGGATGCAATGTTTTGCTCCTGAATCCTTTGTGGTGCGCAAGCATGCGGGTCAGCCCTTTTGCGTAACCAGAAATGCAATTCATCCTTAAAGGCGAACACCGGACTTCGATTTCCATCTCCGATACGGTGAACCGGCAGCGCCAGGCTTCGCTCCCAGCGCTGCACCGTACGGACCCCGCGCTTCAACTCTGAAGCTATGTCCTTCCAACCATGTAGCGCTGCGCCCGGTTCATGAGTTTGGATCAGGAGGTTAGGATGGCTTGATACGTAAGGCAACTGAATTGAATTCATAGGCTCCGACTCCGTTGCAATTGCTGCGGGCCGGGCACCCCGGCCTTGTACTGTCGTAGGCGCGTGTAGGCCTTCAGAACACTAAGCGCGCAAAGAGCGGCGTCTCTAGGGCGCGGCCTTCAGCCGAGACGTTGCTTTTATCATGGAAGAGACTTCGCAGTCGGGCTACGATATCGCGTTCGGCGTCGCTTATGCGCTC
>JAFATF010000415.1 GCA_019244045.1 Acidobacteriota bacterium | reverse complement strand
TGGGGGCGGGTTTTAGCCATAAGTCATTAATCTGTGTAAGTATCCCGTTCTTGCGAGCCATCCAACGATCGCGGAAGGCTTTCCATTCCGATTCGTCTTCGAGCGCAGCCGCTTCCGAATCCACCGCGCACAAAAGCGTCGCCACGGCATCGTCCAGTGCGCCCGGCGTGTAATCGGACAATTTGGTGGCCGCATATGGCGCTGTCTTAGTTTTCATGTGCAACCTGTGAGGGCCCAAAGCCACCTCTTAAAGGCGGATCGAAGAGCCCAGGTCCTTGTCCCAACTTGGTTCAGAACGCGAGTTATGGCAAAACTATAAACGCGAGCTATGGCAAAAGCTATAAATCTCGATGCACCATCTCTGAAGAGAAACGCGCACTCATAACACGGGCTCAAGACGGAAAAACTCAGCACCAGAGATCCTCGGCCGTGTTCGCCCGGCCTCGCTCGGCCCGCCGCCGGCCCACACGTCTTCGAAAGACGTGTCCGCCGCCAGATACCGTTCATGAGCTGAGTGCTGGGTGGGTGTAACTGAGAGCTGGTTTACGCTGCCCCGCCGAGAGCGCCTCTTGCTTGCTCGGCGAGGCTTTTAAACGCGCCGGGATCATTGACGGCCAGATCGGCAAGGATTTTACGGTCAAGCTCCAAGCCGGCGGTCTTCAGCCCGTGTATGAATTGGTTGTAGCTCATCCCGCTTAGCTTGGCGGCGGCGCCGATGCGTACGATCCACAACGAGCGGTATTGACGCTTCTTTTGCTTGCGGCCGGCGTAGGCAAATTTCAAGCCGCGGTCAACTGCTTCCTTGGCGGAACGGTACAGTTTTGATTTGGTCAGGTAATAGCCGCTGGCGCGATCCAAGAGCTTCTTTCGCTTCGCACGGCGCTTGCTCCCACGTTTGACACGAGGCATGACGTTTGCTCCTTTTCACTTCCAGATTACTGGCGGCTGGAGGTAGGACCGGGACCTCTTCGCGCGCCCCAACGAGCGTTCTTGCCGCCCGCTTCCTGTCGACCATTCGCCGACGGTCGACGAATTCCACTTAGTAGGGGATCATGCGCTTGATTTTCGGCTGATCTGCGGGATCGACCAGTGTCGCCGTACCCAGCTTACGTTTCCGCTTCTTATCCTTGGAGGTCAAGATGTGGCGCAGGTGCGAATGGCCGCGCTTGACTTTTCCTGTGGCGGTTTTTTTGAAACGCTTGGAGGCGCCACTATGCGTCTTCAGCTTTGGCATGAACTCTCCCTTTGTGAGCGCGCTTCGCGCCGGGCGTCGCCCGCGAAGAAGACTAGGCCTGGCTGGCACGGGGCTGGGCCGGCGCGGGTGGTTTCGCCTCGCGTTTCGCCGCCTCTGCCTTTTTGGGCGCTAAGATGGCGTGCAGGGTATTGCCCTCCTGCCGGGGCCGGAACTCCACTACCCCGTGATCACTGACATCTTTGATCAAGCGCTCTAGAATTTCCCGGCCCAGGCCGGTGCGCGTCATTTCACGGCCGCGAAAGAAAATTGTGGCCTTGACCTTGTCTCCGTCCTCGAGGAAGCGCAGCACGTGATTTTTCTTAGTCTCATAGTCGTGATCGTCCACGTTGATGCGGAATTTAACTTCCTTGACGGTAATCGTCTTTTGATGCTTCTTAGCTTCGCGCTCTTTTTTTTCCTGCTGGTAGAGGTACTTCCCGTAATCCATGATGCGGCATACAGGTGGATTGGCGGTAGGTGAAATCTCAACCAGGTCCAGATTTCTTTCGCGGGCTCTCTTGAGTGCTTCGAAGGGCGGCATGATTCCAATCTGCTGGCCTTCATCATCAATCACGCGAATTTCGCGGGCGCGAATGCGCTCATTGGTGCGGATAAAACGCTTGTCGATAGAATCCTCCGATCGCTCACCGTGCGAATGGAATGTGAGATTATATCAAAAAAGCCATGTCGCCTTTCAGTTTCGTTGGCGCAATTCAGCTGTCAAGGAGGGATTGGTGAGTGGCTTGGCGGTCGGCGATTGCGGCTGTTGACAGGAGGCACTCGATGGAGCGTTCGCGAGCGCCTCTTGGCTGTGAACGCTGCCCACCAGTCGCCCGTCGACAATCTGCTCAACCCGAACAGCCATCCACTGGTTGGGCTCGACTCTCTCCCGAATCCGCAGCTTGAGATAATTGTCGGTAAGCGCTTCGGTCGCCTCGCCATCGCAGCCACGCAAAGTGATTGCTTCGAGCGTCTTACCCAGGAAGTGGTTCATAAATTGACTTTGCTTTTCCGCCGCGAGCGTTCTTAAGATACGGTTGCGCTCACGCGCGACCTCGACAGGAATGTGATTGGGCATAGTCGCCGCACGGGTACCCGGGCGGGACGAATATGTAAAAACGTGCAGATAGGTGAGTGGTAGTTCTGCAATCATTCTCCGCGTCAGGTCGAAATCGCTATCCGATTCGCCAGGAAAACCGACCATCACGTCAGCACCGATGGCGGCCGATGGCATGGCCGAGCGGATGTTCTCGACTTTCTCGCGGTAATGCCAGGGACGATATCTGCGATGCATAGCTCGCAAAATGCGATCACTGCCGGACTGCATGGGCACGTGGGCGTGCTGGGCAATGCGGGGTGAGGCTTGCATCAGGTCAAGGAGCTCGTCGCTCCAGTCCATCGGTTCGACGGAACTGATGCGGAGCTTTTCCAGGCCAGTTTCGCTCAGCACCGCGCGCACCAGGTCTTCAAAGCGGGCTACTGGGCACCCGGACTTTCGGGTCTCGCTTGCCCGGCTGGCGAGGGAGGACGGAGGGGAGAAGAGTTCCAGATCCCGTCCCCAGCGACCCAAATTGATTCCCGAGATCACCACTTCCCGGTACCCGGCGGCCACCAGACGGTTGACCTCCCGGATTACTTCGGCGAGCGGCAGGGACCGGCTAAGCCCGCGCACGAAGGGGATGATGCAGAATGAACAACGGTTATTGCAGCCATCTTGGACCTTGAGATTCGGGCGAGTGCGATCGCTGGCCGCCTCAAAAACCGGTGCGGCGACAAGCTCGGTGTGGGCGAAAATGTCTGAAACCAGCAACCGTGCCGGCTGGGTGACTGGCTGCTCGTTGTTCAGCCCTCCATAATGAGCAGCCAGCGCGCCGATAGGAACAAATGAAGAACTGCCCGGGGGGGGCGGCACTGGGCCTGACGCTTGCCGGTAGGGCTCCGGTTTCAAACTTCCAGCTCCGGACTCGTCACTATGTCGCATGCCGGCTGCTTGAAGAGGCAGCAGGCAATTTGCTACTTGGTGCTTATGCGAATTTCCGATGACCGCTGTGACACCCGGCAGGCTGGCAACCTCTTGAGGTGCGCGTTGCGCATAGCAGCCGGTCACGACGATCTGGCAGGCCGGATTGTCACGCCGCAGGCGCCGTATCGCGGCACGCGCGTCCTGGTCGGCGGCGGAGGTTACGGTGCACGTATTCAGCACCACGATGCCGGCTTTTTCCGGAGCAACGGCGGGTTTGAGTCCTAATTCGGTGAACTGGCGCTCTATAGCGGCGCCATCGGCCTGCGTCGCGCGACAACCAAAATTTTGTACGTAAAAGCTCGCCACTCGAATATAGTAACTTAGACAAACGTTGGTGTCTCGGTACTGACGCCTGGCCAGATGGGGAGAGCTCGATGAAGCGGCGCATTCTGCTGGTCGACGACGACGTTGCAGTCCTGCTTACTCTCAAGGCGGTGCTGGAAATGCACGACTTTGACGTTCACACCGCCGGCTCGGTTCGAGAAGCCATAGGCAAACTGAAAGCCGGTTCCTATCACATGGTCATTACGGATATGCGAATGGAGACCGAGACTGCCGGCTGGCAGGTAGTCGAGGCGGCCCGGGAACAGGAGTATCGTCCGGCTACGGCCATTCTAACCGCCTATCCCCCGCCCGATAGCAATTGGCAAGATCGAGGCGCGCAGTCACTCTTGGTCAAGCCGATCGGAACCCGGGACCTGGTCCGGCAAATTGAAGCACTGCTGGTGAATCACGAGGATGAGAAGCAGGCTCGGCTGCTTGAGCGTTCGCGAAACGCGGAGCGTGCCTTGCCGCCGAAAACGAATCGGAAGGTAAGTTGAAAGAGCTGGGCTTGCCCGCAACTGAGCGGCACCCAAGGCGATCTCAGGCGCTTACCGCTGTTGTTCTGCGTTGTTGAAAGCACTCCCGACAAAACACCGGGCGTCCTTGCGTTGGCTTGAAGGGAACGGTGGTTTCCTTGCCGCATTGCGAACATTTCGTCCGGGTTTCTATCTTATTGGAAACATGATTTGCAACCGGCGGGCTGGTCGCGCCTAACACGGCCACCCGCTTTGCCTTGCACGATTTGCAACGCTTGGGCTCATTCTTGAATTGCTTATCGTGAAAGAACAGCTGCTCCCCCGCGGTGAAGATAAAGTCCGCGCCGCAGTCGATACATTTCAGAACCTTGTCCTGGAATTCCATGCCATGCTCCCTTCGGCCCTTGGCCGCAGTCAACACCCCGGCAGTTATCACCTGTCAAGGCCGACGCGGCACAGGTGCATTCGTCACCTCTTGTCTGTGTGATCCCTGGGTTCGGCCCGCCGCGGGCCGGCTGGGCGCGCGGATTGGTTCTCGGACGACTAAGAAAGCTTTCATAAGGCCCGGGGAAGGAGCAAAGTGAGAGTCGCTCCCGAAAAGGAGCGACCTATGACTGCCAATTACTATTGTTCTTTGCGTGCTTTCTTGCGGCGGCGCTTACGCGCTAACGCTTCCTTGACGCGCTTCTTCTCGCCAGGTTTCAGGTAAAGGGAGTGGCGCTTCACTTCCTTGATAATGTCTTCGCGTTGGACCTTGCGTTTGAATCGGCGCAAAAGATTCTCGAGGGAGCCGCCCTCTGCGTTCTAACTTCCGCCAATCTTAACACCCCCAGACTCACCCGATTTTGAACCATGTAGTTATTGCAAGGTTCGACAGGCAAGTCAAGTGCTAAGTGGCAGTTTTGCAAGGAAATTTGCGGTTATCAACCAGATCAAGCTCGCTTACCGCATCCTTTCTCAAAATGATAGGACGGCAGCAGACTGCTCGACTTAAGCCGGCTCGTATTTCCCCTTACTTCTCTTTCTTGGCACTATGGTTGTGCCTTGGGCACTATGGTTGTGCCATGTTATGTTCATTTCCACCCGTGCATGGTTAAAAATAGCGCGGTTTGCCACGCCCGATTGTATTTGCTTTATATTCGCCGTCTGGTTGGATGGCAGCAGAGCGGCCCGCGGGGCGCGCGTCAATCCGCCCTATGGTCTGCACCTCAGTAGACCGGCCTGCGCCAGTAAACGGAGGAGCACGGATGGGGCAGGAGTGGTTGACCAGTTCTTCGGCGACCCTCCGATTTCTCCGCCGCGCGAAATGATGGAAGAAGGTGTAAAAGGAAATGATCCGATCGTTTCAGGGAGTTTCTCCCACTGTTCCGCAAACCTGTTATGTAGATGCCTCGGCGCAAGTCATCGGTGATGTGGAGCTGGGGGAACACGCCAGTGTCTGGATGAATGCCGTTTTGCGCGGCGACGTCTATGCCATCCGCGTGGGACACTATTCGAATGTTCAGGATGGCAGTGTATTGCATGGCATGAAAGAGAAGTACGGGGTGTTGGTGGGCGACTACGTCACTGTCGGACACTCGGTTACGCTACACGGGTGCACCATCGAGGATCGCTGCCTTATCGGCATGGGAGCGATCATCTTGAATGGCGCCCGCGTCGGGAGTGGATCAATTATCGCCGCCGGAACTCTGATCCCTCAAGACGCCATCGTCGCACCCAATTCTCTGTGGATGGGTTCGCCTGGGAAGTTCCGACGGCACCTCGGGGAAAGGGACCAGGAGATGATCCTTATGTATGCCGAGAATTACATGGGCTACAAGAAAGAGTACTTGGCAGAAAGCGAGTAGCAGAAAAAATCCAGCAGGGCGCGCCCGTCGCTCGACTGACAGTGACTCTCCGCGAGAGCGTCCTTGCCGAGCGTAAGGATGCTTGCTCGGCGAGGTTAGAAAACTAGATGATTAAAGCTGTACGCGGAACTCGTGATCTGCTGCCGCCGGAAACAGCGCTATGGGATTTTGTCGAAGCGGAAGCACGCTACATTTTTCGCGCCTACAACTTTCACGAAATACGCACCCCAATTTTCGAGGAGACGCAGCTGTTTGCCCGCTCGGTCGGCGAGGAGACCGACATCGTGTCCAAGGAGATGTTTACCTGGCAAGACCGGGGACGCGCGCAGTCCGATCAAGGGCAGTCGCTTACGTTGCGTCCGGAAAACACGGCCGGGGTTGTGCGCGCTTACATCGAGCACCAGCTATGGAAACGGGGGCTCAACAAGCTCTTCTACATTGGCCCGCAGTTTCGGCGGGAACGGCCGCAGAAGGGCCGCTACCGGCAGTTTTACCAGATCGGCGCCGAAGCCCTCGGCCCGCCAAGCGCAGGGAGCGAATCGCCCACCCGGGACGCGGAAGTCATCGAATTGCTGGCTAGCCTGCTCGAGCGCATCGGAGTCGCCGGCTGGGCGCTGGAGCTCAATTCGGTCGGGTGCGCCAAGGACCGTCCCCTGTTTAACGAGGCATTGCGGAAGGCACTCGCGCCCGTGGTCATAAAAATGTGCGCCGATTGCCAGCGGCGTGCCGCGACCAATCCCCTGCGGGTATTCGATTGCAAAGTTCCGCAAGACCAGCCCATCATCGCCCAGCTGCCCCGAATTTCGGATTTTCTCGACGCCGACTGCCGAGTGCACTTCCAGCAGGTTGAGGAGATACTCACCGCAGTAGGCGTGCCGTTTACCGTAAATGATCGCCTCGTACGCGGGCTCGATTACTATACGCGCACCGCGTTCGAGTTCACCCATACGGCCTTGGGCGCACAGAATGCCATTCTGGGGGGCGGGCGCTATGACGGCTTGTCCGAAGCCCTGGGCGGACCCTCGGCCCCGGGAATTGGATTTGCCATCGGTGAGGACCGCTTGGTCATGTCGCTGAGCGCCTCGGCCGACGAGGTTATGCCGAAACCGGACGTGTATGTGGCTCCGATAGGCGCAGGCATGGACCGAGAGGCTGCGCGCTTGGCGCGCGAATTGCGACGTGATGCGCTGGTGGTTGAACTCGGAGACGAGACCTTCCGGCTCAAGAAGTCGCTGAGCACCGCGAGCAAGCTGGAAGCGAAGTTCCTCCTGATCGTGGGAGAGGACGAAGTCAAGGCCGAAGCCTTTGCTCTCAAGAACCTGGGCACGGGCGAGCAGGTTGCGCTTGCGCGAAATGAACTGGCGAAGAAGATACAATCAGGCACTTGAGGGAGGAGTGTTATGCGATTCGGTTGGTTGGTCCTGACATATGTCTCTCTGGCCATTCCAGGGACAACATGGGCGCTTCAGGGAGCGCCTTCCCCTCCATTGCGCACGTCGTCGGAAAATTCCATATCCGCCGAGGACTTGATCAATCGCCAAAGAGCATTTCTGGAGGCCCTCGAACGAGGCGATGCCGAATACGTCAAAAACATCCTGGCCGACGACTTTGTGGTGATTGACACCAATGGGGACACCGCCGGGAAATTAGAACTGCTACGTAGTCTGAATCCGGAAGCGCATTCCCAAGCCAAGCCAATTCTGTACCAATTCCGGGTTGTGGCTCTTGATCCCACGTGCGTGGTGGTGACGTATAACGCGGTCTTTCATGGCGCTCCCCTCGAACGCTATCAGCACCTCAGCGACACCTGGGTCCAACAGGGCGGAGAGTGGAAACTAAAATTCCAGCAGAGCACGCTCAACTTGTGGAGCGCACACGATCTCGATTGATTGTTTCTCCTTTGCCTCGGGCCTGAGCTGGTTCGGGCCCGAGTAGCGGCGTCGAGAGTCTTAGATCGGCCCTGCCGCGATGAAGATGCGTAAAGCCTCGGCTAAACACCAACGGCGCGGACGCTTATAATCGCTGCTCCAAGGCCTTGAACGAAAGAGATTGCCTTGCTTGATTTCTTAGGCGATTTGAGACGTACCCATACCTGCGGAAGCTTGCGAGCGTCCGATGCCGGCAACAAAGCGGTGCTCATGGGCTGGGTAAACCGCCGTCGTGATCTTGGCAACCTCATCTTCGTCGATGTGCGCGACCGTACCGGTGTGACCCAAGTCGTCTTCGGCAAGGAAATGAACCCCGCCCTTCATGGGAGGGCGGGAGAACTGCGCAACGAATACGTTATTGCGGTCGTGGGCAGCGTCAAACAGCGCGATCCGAACACCGTGAACAGGAATATTCCCAGCGGCGATGTCGAAGTGATTGCCGAGGAACTGCGCATCCTGAACGAAGCCAAACAACCGCCTTTCCTTCCCGGTGAGACGGTTTTGCCCAACGAAGAGCTGAGGTTGAAATACCGCTACATCGATCTGCGGCGCGATGCCATGCAGTTCAACATCGAGTTGCGGCATAAGGTCGCGCTGGCCATTCGCGACTACTTGTCCGCTCAGGGTTTTTTCGAGATTGAAACGCCGTTTATGACCCGCTCGACTCCCGAGGGTGCGCGCGACTACCTCGTGCCGAGCCGCGTTCAGCCGGGATCGTTTTACGCCTTGCCTCAGTCCCCGCAACTGTTCAAGCAAATTCTCATGATTGCCGGTTTCGACAGATATTTTCAGATCGTACGCTGCTTCCGCGACGAAGATCTGCGCGCCGATCGCCAGCCTGAGTTCACGCAGATAGATCTGGAAATCTCCTATCCCCAACCCGAGCGGGTGTACGAGATCGTGGAAGGGCTGTTGACCATCGCGTTTCAAGCCGGCGGGTTCCGGATCAACACACCGTTCCCGCGTATGACTTACGACGAGGCCATTCGTCTTTATGGCAGTGACAAGCCTGATATGCGCCTGCCCGTCATGGTGGATGTGCGCGGCGCCTTTGCTCACGAGCAGCTGGCCGCGCTTGGTATCAGCCCGGCCTCACCGGTGCTGGCGATTCGCATCCCCAACGTAGGTGAGTTGTCGCGCAAGGAGCGCGACGAGCTCAAGCCTTTGTTCAACGGCCGAGGCAATGCCAAGCTGTTCGAGGATTTCAAACGCCTGGAGAAATCGTTCCCTGTGCCTGCTGCCACAATCCGGGAGCAAACCGGGGCCCAGGCCTCTGATCTGCTGGTCCTGGTCACCGGCGAAAGTAAGGTTGGCGAGCACAAGTCCGAAGGCGGTGTGAAGCCTGAGGTCAAACAGCACGATCAGGCAGTGTACACAGCCGCGGGACTGCTGCGCGTCTCTCTCGCCCAGCGATACGCCGACCGCCATGGCCTGTTCCAAGGCGGCGAGTTGCGCTTCTTGTGGGTAACCGATTTCCCCATGTTCGAATACGACGAAGAAGGCCGCCGGTGGGCAGCCGCGCACCACCCCTTTACCTCGCCGCACGAGCGCGACATGGACAAGTTGGAAAGCGACCCGGGAGCGGTACGCGCTTTGGCCTATGACATTGTGCTGAATGGCACGGAATTGGGATCTGGGTCGATCCGCATTCATCGCCAGGATATTCAGCAGAAGATATTTCACGCCTTGGGCATGAGCCAAGAAGAGGCCCGCGCGCGCTTCGGTTTTTTTCTTGAAGCCCTCGAGTATGGCACGCCGCCGCATGGCGGCATCGCTTTAGGCCTCGACCGGATGGTTATGATCCTGGCGTCGGCAGAGAGCCTGCGAGAGGTCATACCGTTTCCTAAGACGGCTCGCGCGGTCGATCTCATGGTGGATGCCCCCACCCCGGTCAGCGAGTCCCAACTGAAGGAACTGGGCATCTCGGTACGAAAAAGTTAGCTGCGGATATCACGGATGGGTCCGGACCGCATACCGGCCGCCGCAATGCTTGGCTTTGCTTTTCTCACTCGATCTGCCAAACTGACCAAGAGCCACGTTTCGTTCGTCGAATTCCATGGGTCGCATTCACGTTCTGGCGGAAACCGTTGCCAACAAAATTGCCGCCGGGGAGGTGGTGGAACGGCCTGCCTCGGTGGTCAAAGAACTCATGGAAAATGCGCTCGACGCGGGTTCCACTCGCATCAAGATACAGGTCGAAGGCGGTGGACGGAAACTTATCCATGTCTCCGACAACGGGTGCGGGATGGTGCGGGATGACGCCCTGCTCGCTTTCGAACGCCATGCCACCTCCAAGATAACCAACGCCGAGGACCTGCTGAACGTCGCCACCCTGGGATTCCGCGGCGAAGCTTTGCCCTCGATTGCTGCCGTATCGCGCCTGCGGCTGGAAACGCGCGCTGCCGACCAAGTCTCGGGCACGGCGATTGAGATCCAGGGAGGCAAGATTTTCCGGGTGGAAGAAGCGGGGCTGCCTCAGGGAAGCTCAATCACGGTGCGGGATCTTTTTTTCAATATCCCCGCGCGCAAAAAATTCTTGCGTTCAGAATCGACCGAACTGGGGCATATTGCTGGCCTGGTTACCCACTATGCCTTAGCTCACCCGGAGAAACACTTTGAGCTGCATTCGGTGCTCAATGCCATGCTCGTCACCACTCCGGCGGCCAATCACAGCGAGCGCGTCTACCAAGTTCTGGGTGGGCAGATCCTCGACGAGTTGCTGCCGCTCGAGGCGGTACTTGCACTCGACAGGTGTGGGCTGCCCGCGGCGGCGACCTGGCCATGGCGAGCGCATGAAGATCAGCCGCTGCCAGATCCCGGTCGGGTGTGCGTCCACGGTTTCGTTTCGAAACCTGAAATCCAAAAACTGAATCGAAACTCAATTTTTGTATTTGTGAATGGGCGGATGATTCGGGACCGCCTCATTCAGCACGCCCTGACCGAAGCCTATCGCAACGTACTGCCGCCAATGCTGTTTCCCGTGGTGCTGCTGTTTCTTGAAATGCCCGCCGCAGAGGTGGATGTCAACGTTCATCCTTCCAAGACCGAGGTTCGGTTCCGGCAGCAAGGCATCATTCACGACTTCGTGCGTGACTCGATCCGAGCAACCCTGATGAAGGCCCGGCCCGCGCCGCAGTTCACGACTGAAATTCATTCCCGTCCTACAGCGTCGTCGGCTGTAAGCGCGCCATGGCCGCCCCGGGCAGCGGAGGCGACTCGAGCCGCGTCCCCCCTCTCCCCGCTCTCTCAATTCTCTTTGAGCCCGCCACCCTCTATCCTTGTCAGCGACCGCTTCCGCTTTGAGCAGGCCGTCGCCGTCGAATCCGATCGAGCGGCTTCTCTCCAAGCGCCCGAGATCGCCGGTAACGTCTGTGCCCCGCCATTCGATGACATTCGCGAGGATAGTTCGCTGGCCGGCTTAGCCTCGCTCAAAGCTCTCGGACAAATCCGAAATTCATTCATTTTGGCCGTCAATCAAGACGGACTGTGGATCATTGATCAGCACGTCGCACATGAACGTGTTTTGTTTGAAAAATTGGTGAGCCAAAGGTCCGCGCATAAGCTGGAGCGTCAGCATCTGCTGATGCCCCTGCTGCTTGAGCTGACCCCTACGCAGCAAGCTCTGTTCGGGCGAATTTCCCACGAACTTGAGCTCAACGGCTTCGAGGCGGAACCTTTCGGAACGCGCACCATTGCCGTCAAGACCGCCCCGGCGGGACTCGACCGCTTGCCAACTGAGCATCTGTTGCAGGAGCTGCTCGAGGAGTTGTCGCGCGACGAGCAAAGCATCAATCTCGAGAACCTACACACGCAGATCGCCGCATCCATTGCTTGCCACGCCGCCATTAAGGTCAATATGCCGCTCGAGCAGAGCAAAATGGAGTGGCTACTGGTGGAATTGGCCAGGACCGAATTTCCCATGAGCTGCCCTCATGGCAGGCCCATTGTGTTGCGCTACTCCCTGAGGGATATTCAAAGGGCATTTAAAAGGATTTAAGGGCTCCGCATCTGCCCCTGGGATCTGGGGGATGCCGCGAATGCCCCCTCCCCGGGGAAGTGGTCGCTCTGTCTCGCCCAGTCGCTCGGATTTCCTTTCTGTGAGGCCATGGGGTGGCTCGCTCGAGTTGCGATCGAATACATGCGTTCGGGTGTTCGCGAACGAGCAAACTCATTGTTCTCCACCCGATTGTGTTCTAATCGTACATTATGACCGACTTCGAACTGCAGCAGGCGCGCGCCGAGAAATGGCACCTGGACGGACACCCAGTGCGGACGCTCGACCAGGCGCATGAGTTCATTGAGTCGGTCGGATTTTGCTCGATGTATCCCCTCCGGCCCGCCGTGTTGCTGCCCACGTTTGTAGGAGCCTGGGTCGGAGCCGATGACCGCCTTCCTCCATGGCAGCACGCCTTCGAAGATTCGCGGGCTCAGGCTGCGACCGAGTTGATGGTCCGTTTGCTGCGCGATCGGGCAGCCTTTGAAGCCAATCTGTTTGGCGAGAACAATAATTTCCTTCTGGCCGCTTCCGTCTTCCCCTTTTTCTATGCGCTGGTTGGCGAGCGCAGCCCCAAGCAGCCACCCAAGCCCGGTCCCCGTTCGGAATACTCTCAGCTGGCGTCTGACGCCTTTGAACTTATCCGTCGCGGAGGTCCCATCTCCAAGCAGAAGCTCCAGGAGGCGCTTGGCCGAGAGCTTTCACTTGCTGCCCTCGACCGGGCTTTGACGGAGTTGTGGTCGAAGTTGCGTATTACACGGGTCGATTACACCCCGAGTCAAGGTTCATCGTGGGACGTCCTGTACCGCTGGGCGCCCGAACCGGTGCGCGAGGGTATCGGCTTCTCCATCGCCGAGGCGTTATCGGCACTGCTATCGAAGTATCTCGACTCGGTGGTGGCCGCAGAACCCGCGGAGGTTGAGATCATCTTTGGCAGTTTTGTACCCCGCTCCCGCGTCAAAGAGGCGATCAATTTACTGTTGGCGGCACGCGAGCTGACTTTCGTGCGGGTCGGTGAAAAATCCATGATTCGGGTCACCCCCGCCAAGCAGGTGCACACGGCGATGGAGCGACATCCCCAGCGCGTGCGCTGAACTAAACGGTTACTCATGCGGCAAGCCCGAAATCGTCTCTTTTCGAGTGCCCTTCTCGCCCACGGCGCATTTGCTGCCTTTGATCCCGAAGCATAGGGTGATTCGCACGTTGTCGACCACCGGCTGCGGTTTTATAAAATTGTTTCCCATGACAGAATCACCTCGACGGCGATTGATTATTGCCATTGACGGGCCGGCCGGAGCAGGGAAGAGTACGATGGCTTCTCGCTTGGCACAAAAGCTCGGATATCGGAACCTGGAGAGCGGGGCGATGTACCGTGCGTTGTCACTTAAAGCCATGGAGAGCGCTGTTTCACTCGACGATGAGGACGCCCTCGTTAAGCTGGCCGACGCGTCAAAAATTCGCCTCGAACCAACCGCCGGGGCCAACCGCGTGCTCCTCGATGGGCAGGATGTTTCTGAGCGCGTGCGGGATCCTGATGTGACCGAGGCGGCCTCCCGGGTCTCGATTCATCCAAAGGTGCGCGAGTGGATGGTGGTTCACTTGCGCGAGTTGGGCATGGACGGCGGCGTGATCATGGAGGGGCGGGATATCGGAACGAAGGTCTTTCCCGACGCGGACCTGAAGATTTTTTTGGACGCAGATCCGGTCGTGCGGGAACAGCGCCGGGCTGATCAGCATAAGGTCACGGGATCCTTGGCGGGGGGGCTTGCCGCCGCCTTGCGCGAGCGCGATGTGCGCGACCGAACCCGGGCAGTTTCGCCGCTGGTTCCAGCCCCTGACGCGGTGATTCTAGACTCGACGAAAATGTCTGAAGATTCGGTGCTGGAGAGAGCCGAGGAACTCGTTCAGCGCAAGCTCCGCTGACCGGCGGTGCCAGACTGCCGGCAAGACGAACGCCGTGGTCGTTAGTTCTCTGTGGGCTCGGGCGGGGAAGCGGGCTGGGACAGGCGGCGAGTGCGTGCCGGTTCAGCCGGTAGCGAGGCCTGGGTCGATCCTTTATGGATCTCGACGGTGCCGTGTTCGTTGTTCAATTTGAGCAGCGCGTTCCCATTTCCCACCGTGCCAGTCGCCGTGGCCTGGTTTTCGCCATTCTCTACTTTCAATTCCGGGAAGTCGGATTGTATCTCGCCATTGAGGGCACGAACATCAACCCGGAAACCTGCCTGGCCGGGCACGGTCAGCTGTATATCTCCGTTCTTGTTATCGATCTGAATGTTTCCGATTTTGCGCATGAGCACCTCGACCGATCCATTGCTATCGTCCACACGAAGGTCGCCGGCAATGCCCTCCAACCGGACATCCTTGTCGCGCGTACTCACCCGCGCGGGTCCGCCGACCGACTCGGCCCGGAGTTCACCGGAATCGAGGTCGAGCGAGCCGTCTAACTTGGCGAATTCCATGTCGCTGCGCCCCGATTTGAAAGTGGCAGTCTTGCCGATGTGGGCCATTTTGACGCTTTCGTAGAATTCGCCGGTGAGGCGGGCCTCCCCCTGAATATCCGTGGCTGATACTTCGTTCACTCGCCCGTCAATCAAGAGGTCTCCGGAAATGTTGGAAGCCTTAACCGAGCAGCGCTGTAGGTTGAGGCGGGCCTCGCCCCTGATATCCGCCAGGGTCACGTCTCCGTGCTGGGCCGAGATTTCCACCGGTGCACGGCGATTGGATACACTAATATCACCGTGTTTGGCTGAGATTGTCAGTGCTGCGTCGCCCGGAATAGAGATAGTCAGGTCCGAGGTGACACCGTGCTCACCAGCACCTTGCGTGTTGGCATTCACGGTTATCGTTTTCTCACTCGAAATAACTTGGGGCTTGGTCTGAAGATTCAGCTTGTCCGCATCCTGCTGGCTTTCACTGTGGATTTTCTTGCTGATCTCCACCTTGACTCGTTTTTCATTGCTGGGGACCACCGTGATCGACCCGCGATCGGAAATCACATGCAGCGTACTGCCAGCGGAAAAATTCTCGGTGATGCTATCGGTGTAGTTAAATGTCTGGCCGAACCAGTTGGAAAAATCTTCATCTTCGATGCCTATCTGGTCGTGCAAGCTTTGCCAGTTGACTTTGCGGCTCTCGCTGGCCGTGAATCCTGAAACAATAAGGAAGATGAGCAGCAACACCCCGCCTGCCCCGATTCCGGAAGCGCGCGCGCCTTGTCGCTGCGCGCTCTGATGTTCGATGAGCTTGATAATGCCCCACATAATGATGAAGACCGGCCAATACTGCGCGTACAAGCGCCATAGGTTTGACCAGTGCAGTACACCCATTGTCCCCATCAGGAACACGATGCCGAGTACGATCAGGACTACCGGGCCGGCCAGCGAGCGCTGGCGGCGCGGTGCCGCCTGAAGGGTTACAGGGCTAGACACTTTTCACCTCATTGAGTGGCGGCTGGGAAGGCTCCGAAGCCGCTGGCGGCGAGGCGGCGGGAGCTTCTCCGGTTCCTGGGGCGCTCGGTCGTCCAGGAGCTCCCGGCCTTCCGCTCGAGCCGCTGCTTTGAACCAGCAACACAATTCCGATGACAAGAATGAAGACCGGCCAGGTGCGGTCCCAGCCCAGATGCGTAGTGTTTTCGAGCAATGACAGTACGCCAATTGTCACCAATACCGCCGGCCCCATGAGGCGGCCGTGACCCCTGCTCGTTCGATGGAGCGGGGACAAGCTCTTACCGGCCAGGCCTGAATTTCTGACAAACAGCCAGCCTCCTAGCACGATAAGGAAAATCGGCCACATGCGATCAAAGTCAAGGCTAAACATGCCCATGGTCTCGAGCAGGAAGAGGACTCCGAGTCCGATGAGTACAAATGCCAAAGTTGGAATCTTTGAAAGCTCGACTTTCTCGCCCGCGCCAAAGGTCTGTCCGAGACCAAACGGATCGGGGACGGGCTGGCCCACTTGGATGGCGCGTGCCGAGCGGACCGCATCAATGATCTGGTACACGTAAAAGAAAGCAAAGGTGAGACCGCAGAAGGTTGCCAGCCCGTCTCCGTGATTCATTCCCATGATCAGCAGGACAAAGATAACCAAGTGGGCCAGGCCTTTGGCATATTGGCCGTCGTAGACCGCTCCTACCCCAAACGGAAAAAAGCCGGCAAGTACTCCCGCTAAAGCGGGGTTCGGACCCGCTTGCGGCGGCTGCGTGTAGGTTGGGAGGGCGGACACGGCCGGGGTGGCGGAAGTCGCCGACGGAGCCGGACCTTGTACTCCTTCGAGGCGAGCAGCCAGGCAGTTCTCGCAATAGATGACCCCGCGTACATCTCTCGCACAGGCGACGCACAATGGCCTTCCGCAGGTGCGGCAATAGGCTAGCGCCGCCACATCGGGGTGGTTGCCGCAGTTCATACCAGCCTCCTGCTGGCGCACGCAATCGTGACCAGGCGATCCTGTCGACCGGAGGCCAGCATGGGCTGGTTGTCCCCCCAGCTGGAATTACGTTCCGGCTTCGGTTCGTGCTGGCTGGTATTGTTATCCTTGCGCTGATGCTCCGGTCGCGGAGCAGGCTCGGCTGGCGTGGTAGCGCGTTTCAAGTCACGCACGCGTGACTCGATCTCATACACGAAACGGATATTCTCGTAGTACTTCACGACTCTCCCCGCCGTCATGTGATATTGGCGGACTAGCGCACTGGGGCGAAGATCAACGTGGTGCACATCGCCCAACCGGACGCCTGCCAGGTTCAGCGCCATGGAGAGCGAAAAAAAGGCCATACCGAATGACATGGCGAAGCGCGGTTGCCGAACCAAGGCGAATACGGGCGCTAATACGGGGGCAACCCAGTTCTCCAGGCGATCGAGCCAGGCGGGCTGGAGGGCCACGGTGCGTCCAGGCAGCTCCAGGCGGGCCGTGTCGAGGCCGGCCGTTGCCGCCAGAATATTATTCACCAGATGGGCTGGCGGTTCGACCTCATTGAGCGAGCGAAGCAAACGTCGTCCTGCGTCAATCTCCGCGAACAGGGGCCCACAAGCCGAACAGGCGCGAGCATGGGCGTGAAAGCGCTTCAGTTTGTCCCCCGACAGGGCACCGTCCAATGCCTCCATCAGCAGCCGGTCAAACTCGCTGCACTCGATCGCCTTGTTGGTTTCGCCAGACATCACATCACCTGCTTATATGTACGTTCAAGTAAGCGCGCAAGTTCCGCGCGCCCGCGGTTGATCCGGGACTTCACGGTTCCTTCGGGAACCCTCAGGACAGTGGCAATTTCCCGGTAATCCATGTCTTGCAGGTCACGTAAGATCACGGCTTCCCGCAATTCGGGCGATAACTTTTGTAACGCGTGGTGGACCGATTCCCCGGTTTCGCGGCTTTGCAGGCGAGCATCGGGAGCGGGGGAGTGGTCTTCCATTCTGTGACTGAGCGGCATAGCGTCCTCGTGTTCGGAAACCGGAACATCGAGCGAATCAGTCATACGATCGTGCTTGGTTTTGCGAAAATGATCAACCAGAAGATTGCGCGTGATGCTGGTGATCCAAGTCATAAACGCGGCGCGCTCGTCGTCGTAGGTGTTTAATGTCTTATACATCTTTATGAAAACTTCCTGTGTCAGATCTTGGGCGTCCTCGCCCGAACCGGCAAAGCGATAACAAAGGTTGTAGATGCGCCGGTGGTAGCGTCGTACAATTTCCTCCCAGGCGGCTGCGTCACCCGCAATACAGCGACGGATCAGAGCAGCAACGACTTGGACATCTTCCAACCAGCACTCCCCAAGAACTCCCGGCGTCGCTAGGCAAAGCGTAGCATGTGGCGATCCGAGGCTAACACAACAGTAAAGATACGTTATTGTCGAGCCAAAAGTTCTTTAGCGAAAAAGGATAATAGCAACTGAGCTGACGCGAGGCGAACATTTGGGGAATACTGTAGCCATGGAGCTACCTACTTTGAGAAGACTGTCCCTCCCTTCTGCCAAACTGCGTATCCTGCTTCGACCTTACGGGCGGTAAGAGCTATCCAGGAATCGTCGCAGCAGGCTACCGGCAGCCTGCGGTTGTTCGAAAACGGCATAATGCCCGGCGCGAGGGAGAACTTTGAGCTCCGCCCCAGGGATGTTGTCGCGCATAAGCTCTGCATCCGCTAACGGCGAAGCAATATCCTCTTCGCCACCGATGACCAGAGTAGGCACGCTGATTGTCCGAAGAGTGGGTACCGAGTCAGGACGATCTGCCATTCCTTGCTGCACCAGGCTGACCGCTTGCGGACTCATCTTGCGCATCATGCGGCGCGCTTGCTCGACAAGATCGGGACGATTCGCCGACGACGATTTGCCAAAAAGCCTGGGCAACATGGTTTCAATGAACGGCTCAGTTCCGCGCTCGACAACGTCGGCCGCTGCCTTGAGCCGGGCGGTGCGGCCCACGGCGGTTTCTGCCTGCGCCCTGGTATTGGCTAAAACCAATGCCTCAACTCGCTCTTTGTGACGACGCCAGAACTCGAACATAATGTATCCGCCAATCGAGACTCCGGCAAAAGCTGCGCGTCCGATGCCTTCGGCGTCGCAGATTCGAATTAGATCCGCCGCGTGCTTCTCCATGGTGGCAGGGCCTTGGCCGATGGCCGATTCGCCGTGTCCCCGCAGATCGGGCAAAAGGAGCCGGTAACGCATGGATAGGGCTTCGCAGGCGGGCAGCCATAACTCGTGATGTGCGGGAAAGGGATGCAGGAGAACAAGCGGAGGCCCCTGACCGAGAATCTGATACGCAAGTTCTGCGTCTTCACTGGTGATCCGGTTCATAACTTCTGGCTTGAACTTCTGGGGCAAGCTCCGCACAGTCTTTGGCCCACAGCGAGCGCCCAAGCGATGTTGCTATGGCTTGGAAAACGAAAGCCTGTGAGCTGTTCACCTGCTTGAATTCATCGTACTAGGGGTTGGTAATCTGCTGACCCGCGGGCGCGGCCAGAGTTTCAGGTTCCTCAGGCATGATGATCCAACCCGCGATGTAGGCGACAATTCCCGGAAGGAACCCGCTCAGTACGGTGACGATAGCCCACAGCAGTCGCACCAGGGTCTTGTCCAGATCCAGGTATTCGGCAAAACCGGAGCAGACACCTGCAACCATTCGATTGTGTCTCACTCTCATCAGTCGATGCCGTGCCGGGACAGCTCCTACCCGCTTTCCACAATATGCACAAACATTGGCATCATCCTGAATCACCTTGCCGCAGTAATTGCAGTACATGAATCCACCTCCTGTAGGGGTATCGTACTTGAAGTACGCCATTACCCAACATTGTAGTCTGTGCAGAGTACACCGCTACTCGCGATAGGCGGTCTTGAGAAACCTACGAGCGCTATCGGCCGGGGCATTGTCCGCCTTCAGAGCGATGACCTGCTGATATTTTTTCACCGCCTGTTCACGGTTCTGCAGAAGATCATACATCTGGCCGGCAGACAAACTGGCCTTCTGCTGAAGTTCAGGATTTGGCTGAGTGACCTGATTCACCAATTCATAGGCAGCCGCAGCTCCTGCGTAATCCTTCTCGGCTCGCAGCAGGTCTCCCCAGGCGATTGCCGCCGACTCGTAGTGTTGCCCTGGATAGTGCCCGTTGTGCCCTGCCTGCCAGATTTCGCGGTACACGGCGATAGCGGCGTCGCGCTTACCCTGGTCCCGAAGGATGTTGGCTTGTTCCAGCTTTAACAGGCTGCTTTGGGGAAAACGTGCGACCAGGTCACGATCGAGTCCGAGTGCCTCCTCTAGCCGACGTTCGCGGCGGAGGAACACAACCAGGACGACCTTGGCGTCAACGCTTGCTTCGCCGCCACCGGCGGCTGCGTCCTGCAAGAAGGTCAGGCCCTTCCGCTTATTCCCGCCGATTCCGACCAAGGAGCTGGCGACTTTCACTCCCCATGGCAGACTGCCGACGACGTAGCTGTGCGCGCCGACCACGAGCTTAGCGTCAACATAGTTGGGCGCCAATTCCAAGACCTTCTCGTGGTCCCGACGTGCCCCTACGGCATTCCTGAGCGCCGAGATCCAGGCATGCTCGATGAGGGCCGTATAGATGGCGAACTGGCTGCGTGTGACCCCGCGGGCGTACAGCGCGTCAACATCCTTCGGGTTACGTTCGAGGCGGCTGTGCTCGAGCGCAAGCGCACGGTTGACCAGGTACTTGACTTGTTCTCTGACTTTTGGGTCTGCGTTTCGGTGCGGAGCGGTGAGGAAATTGTTGCTGGCATAGTCGGCGCTATTGAGCGCACCCATGCGGTAAAGCTCACGAAACAAGACCGCCGTGAGGAGATGATTCACCGCAAAAGGATCATCGGGGTAATGGTTGGCCACGCGCTGGAACTCTTCGACCGACCGGTCGAATTCCATGTTGTAGAAATGGTCGAAGGCGGTGCGGGTGAGGAGATCGCTAGGACGGTAGGGCGATTTTCCGCCTATTTGGACCTGGGCACTTGCTGCGAGCGATGCCACCAACACCGGAACCAGCACAGGACGCAAACACGAGGCTGCTGGAGGCATGGTCACTCGGAATGATCTCAGTTTAGCAGGAAAGTCGGACGTGATGACGCGACTGCTTGCAGCACGAGACACTGAGCACGCGGCGAATCTTTCCCGATTCAGGTAATTCTTGCGTTAGGGCCGTATTTGCGAGCGGGAGGCGTCAACTGCTTAATGTCTGTTTTTTCAAAGGGATGCTGGTTTTCACGTTTTTGGCGAGTAGTTTGCCATGCGAGCCATAGGTGAATCCGAAACATGGCAGAAGTGGTACAAAACGCGAACAGCGAGTTCTGGCGAGCTCCGGTCGGCCAGACCACTGAGGCAATCAGCTCAGCACCGGCATTACCAGATGCATGTATCCGGTGCGGATCGGAATTCATGGTCGGTGCTGTTTTTTGCCACCTTTGCGGAGGGCGACGCTCTGAGCCCGTAAATGCCGGCTCCCCTGCCTCGGTTCGTCCGCTTGAATGGGCGCACCACCTGGAATTTCACAGCATCAAGGAACGAATCGGCCTTCCCACTTCGGCGATGGTGGCTTTTCTGTTGGGAATCGCATGCGCTCTCGGTGCAGTTCTGGTCGGGTTTATCTTCAGCGCCAACACAGTTCTGGACTGGCAAGCTGTCCAGGTCTGGCGTATCCAGTGGTTGCTGGGTGCTGCCGCCTCCTTTCTCGCCGGCATACTATTGAAACGAAACTGATCGAGCTCACTTTGCCGGCAACAGACTTGCGACAACTCCAGGGTACAGCTCTCAGCGGGCCGGCCGCCTGCCTTTGCATGTATTTACCGAAGACCTCGAGGTCCGAGACAGACATCCGAAACCTTTTCCAGAGAACCTGAATCTAAGAAGCTGGATGCAGAGTAGCTGCTCAAGCGTGTGGTCTTGAGCGTCGGGCCCAGGGAGTTTAATTATGTTTGCTCGAGTGCTTGAAGCCCTGTTTGGGTGCTGGCACCGTCATCTGAGCTTTCCTCTTACCGCCAAGTCCGGCCTGCGTCGCAGTGCAGCCGCCTCCCTCACTGGCACATATGTTGTCTGTCTCGATTGCGGGAAAGAGTTCCCTTACGACTGGCGAGAGATGAAGATCATTGATCGCGGGATGACGAGGAAGGCTGCCGTTGGCGATTTGGCGACAAAACAGGCTGCCTAAGGGCGACGACGCCGCCACTGTCGCGCCGAACTGGTCGCCACTCCGGACGTCAACGTAAGGACCGGCCCGGCGGGTTTGTCCGGCCACCTCTAGTCGTGCCGCAAAAGCAGACTGCCGGGGCAGCCTCATCAAGACGAAGCCGCTCGCCCGGCAGAAAGCCGTCATGTGGGGTCCGTCAGGCGCGGGTAAACACGGCTGAGGACGGTTATATTGGCGCAATCTTGAGCGTAATAAGAGCGGCACGCAATAACCGAAACATACTAGTAGTAGCAGCAGCTACTCTTCGGTCATTAAGTGGGCTGCCGCCGGCTAGACAGCCCCGGCTGTAGGTCGAAGCCAATTCGACGTGTCCCGCCGTTCAGAACTGTCTTTCGTCAGTTATCCCGGACCCTTCCGTGCAGCGATAGGAGTGTCCCGTTCTAAGCTTCTTGTATTCTTCCCACCTTCCGCTCGGCCACTGAATTACCGCACGTTCAACGAGGTCACTCGGCCCTACCCCGAAGGTGACGGGCAGTTCCGATTGTGAGAGGTAACTTGATCCAGACTTGACCGTGGCGAGTTGTGTCATTCCATTGCCGTACAAACGCACAGCGGCTCCCAGGGCGTCGCGATTAGATTGGGTGCCGATCAGGTGGAAGCGGATGCTGCGATTGCCCGCCACATGATCATTGCGGTATAGATAAGCCGGTCCATTATTAGTGGTCATCAACAGATCCAAATCGCCGTCCAGGTCGAAGTCAGAATACGCGAGACCGCGCCCGATCTTCGGCGTCCGAAAATCTGCTCCCACATTGAAACTTTCGTCGCGGAAGGAGTGTTGTCCCGTGTTTAGGAAGATTTGCGGAGCCTGAGCATAAGCTACGTTGTGGCGAATATTGCGAACCGTGTCATCGATGTGGCCGTTGGCCGCGATCAAATCCAGGTGCCCATCTAGATCAAGATCGGCGAACAGGCAGCCGAACCCAAGTGTGGTCTTCGATGGCAGTCCGACACCCGCTTGGGTTGCGATATCCTGGTACAAACCAATTTTGCTGGCCCGATAAAGACCGATCATTTCATTATCAAAATTTGTAATCGCCACCCCCGGCCTGCCGGAGTTTTCAAAGTCGCCGACGTCCACACCCATGCCCGCTCGGGCGCGCCCGTCCGCGCTGAATGCGATCGCCGCTTCCAAAGCAATATCTTTGAACTGGCCATTGTGCTCGTTGCGATAGAGCTTGTTCGGCTGGGTATCGTTGGTCACCAGCAGATCGGGCCAGCCATCTTGATCGTGATCAATGATGGCGACGCCCAGCGACTTCGAACTGGTGTCAAAAATGCCGCTCGAAGCGGTGGCATCCTCGAAGGTGCCGTCACCACGATTATGAAACAGCCAGCAGGTCTCGCCATGATAAGCTTCGGGCGTGCAGTAGGATTTGTGCTTGCCGTCCAAACTGCAGAAGACATCGTGCTCCTCAGACCACTTCACGTAATTGCAAACGAACAGATCAAGGTGCCCGTCGCGGTCGAAGTCGAACCATACCGCCGATGTGCTCAGTGCGTGGCGCCCAGCTAGGCCGCTTGCCTGTGTGGCGTCGACGAAGCTGCCTTTGCCGGTATTTCTGAAAAGCCGATTCTGGCCCACGCAGGTGACGAAAATATCGGGAAACCCATCATTGTTGTAGTCCCCCACGGCCGCGCCCATCCCGTACATCTCAACCGCCAGTCCCGCCTGCCGAGTTACATCGCTGAACGTGCCGTTGCGGTTGTTGCGATAGAGGTGCATGGTCGAGTACTGTCGTCGGTGCCCGGGCCAATCCATGCCGTTGATCAGGAGAATGTCTTGCCAGCCATC
>JAFATF010000342.1 GCA_019244045.1 Acidobacteriota bacterium | reverse complement strand
GGGCTTCTTCGACCTTATCGGCAGATGGCACGGGCCCGAACTGGTTATGGATAGCCGGGGCAATGTAGGAAATTCTTTTCGCTCGGGCCTAAAGATCGAGCATCCTTCCGTGACCTTGGCGTGGGGTAGTTATTCGGAGTTCAAAGCTAAGTGCGCGAACGCGACCCATCTGCGCGCCCAGGTTAGTGCCCTCGAATAGTCTTCCGGGTCTGCGATGCTTGCCACGCGCCAGGGCCGGGGGTGGTGCGTGGGTGCACGGTGGCGCCGTGCCGGATCGTCGCTACCTGCCGCCGGAGGTGCACCCCCTCGTTGTTCTTGCCGGGACGATGGGGACAATGGAATGCCGGGTTTCTTGATCCTCCCAAGTTTGCTTTTTCCTCAAATGCGCACGACGGCACCGGAGGCAGAAGCGACTCATGTTATGTATGGAGCAAGCATCGAAGGCGTACAACGCGCAACCGGAACGCAGGTCTCTAAACCGCCGCTAATCGTCGCCCGCTACAGGTTGTTCCCATAGAGCTACGCTCTTAATGCGAACTTAGCCCAAAGTAGCTTCTTTACCAAAATACCTTGATAGGAATTTGGTACACATGCGCCAAGCTGCGCTTGGTGTTTCCAATTGTCGAACTGGTCTTGCTTGACCTGGCCGACCCCGCTCTCCTCAACTGTAGCGCAATAAGCATCTCGTTTGCCGTGGACACAGACTAAGAAGGTGTGAGCGGTTTCCCGTCATATGAAAAGGGTTTCACAGCTGGCTGTAGTCGCTGATAACCGTCATCTTCCAAAAGTAACTCAAAAAAGAGTACTTATGTGCCAGCCTAACTGATTTGACGCAAATTTTTGAAAGTAGCTAACCTGTGTGCTAACTCCTCTGGCTTCTGCCGCTTAGTCGCTGCAAGGTCCTTTTGGCGCGAACGTCGCCTAGGTGGCGCGGCCCACCCCGGGAAACTGGTGAACTGATTGCTGCTTCGGTGGTTCCCCCACTCTTAAAGTATGAGACGAGTTGTCCATGTGCTCCTGGTGCTTGGTCTGTGTGCCCCTGCGTGTTGTGGGCAAGGCACAACTATTAAGGTTTTACCTTGGGACAATCACCCCGCGGCCATATCGCTTACCTTTGATGATGCCCGGCCGGTACAGCTGGATGTTGCCGTTCCCGAATTGAACAAGCGGCACCTGCATGCAACTTTCTTCGTGATTGTCTCCAAACTCACGCGTCTAGATGACTGGCGGAAAGTGCAGCATGCGGGGCATGAGATCGGAAACCATTCCTTAACCCACCCGCACCCAGATGGGCTTAGCAAAGGAGACGAAGAGCTTCAAATCGAGGATGCGAAGCGCTTCTTGGACAGCAATTTTCAATCTGACATTCTCACCTTCGCCTATCCCTACGCCGAGATCTCTGCCGGCTTTTCCTATTGGGTAAAGCGATACAACTTTGCTGCCCGTGGTTGGCGCGGCGACAACAATCTGCTCTATGTGGCCGCCGATAACGATCCGGATTGGTACAACCTGCCGAGTCAGCCTACGAACACCCAATACGATTTCGATGTTTACAAGAGTTGGGTCGACCACGCTCTCTCAATAAATGCCTGGACCACACTGCAAATACACGGTATTGGCGATGTTTCGACAGGATACGAGCCGATTCCTACCGCTACTTTCATCTCCCTCCTGAATTATCTGCGGGTCGAGCAAGACAAAGGTTTGTGGGTGGCGCCCTTTGGCGAAGTTGCGGCGTACTTGCGAGCGCAACGAGTCATCGAGAAGTCGCAGCCGCAACTCGCGAACCAGGACGAGACCATCAGGTGGGATCTGCCGCAACCATTTCCCAAAGGAGTGGTGTTGAAGGTGACCTTGCGCGGGCAGGACCGCTGCCGTTTGTTTCAAGGCGGCCATGAACTGCGGCGGGGCAAAGACGGAACTTACCCACTCTCGTTCGATGCGAAAGAGCTTGTAATTCGAGGTCGCGCGTGAAAAGGCTCTGTGTTCTGATTCCCGCCAAAGACGAGAGATTGGGCATTAGGAAGACCTTGAAGAGCATTCGCTGCGCAGGTTTGTTGCCGCTCGATATCTATGTGGTTGACGACGGCTCAAATGACGGCACGGCAGACATCGCGCGAGACTTTGATGTCAATGTACTCCGAAATCCGCAGAACATGGGAAAAGCCTATGCCATCGCGCACGCCGCAGCGGTGTCAGATTTAGTGCGTCGCTATGACTATATCTGCTTGATGGATGCCGATACCGAGATTTGCGGCGAATACTTTCAGGCTGTCAAGAGGGCTTTTCGTGATCCTCGGGTGGCGGTGGTGTGTGGTCAGGCCAACAGCATTCCGCATAATTGGCTTACCGCCTATCGTTGTCTTGCCTATTGGCTGTCGCATGGAATTTACAAGCAGGGACAGAGCAACATGGGTGTCATTACAGTGACGCCCGGTTGCGCCGCCAGCTTTCGAAAACACGTTTTTGCGGAGCTTGACTGGAACAAAGACACTATCGTGGAAGACATGGACTGTACGATCCAGGTGCACCGCAAGCAGTTGGGTCGGATTGTGTACGAGGCCGATGCACGGGTGTTCACGCAAGATCCAAGCACTCTTCGCGACTACGTCAAGCAGCTGTACCGTTGGCATACCGGCGCCTGGCAGGTCGGTCAGAAATACGCAATGTTTACCGGGATGAGCAAGATCGAATGGGAGTAAAAGCTGCTTATGGGAGAAGGCGCCTTTTTCGGTCTCTTGTACCTACTGTTGCCGGCATGGTTGATGCTCTTTCGCAAATTTGCATTTTTCGCCGTGGCAATGGATGCGTCAGTTCTCCTGCTGCTGTCACTGACATGCGCCATTTCCCAATCGAGGGCGGATGTTTTCCTCGCCTCTCCTCTGTACCTGCTGCTGCGTTTTGTGGATTGTGCCGTGTTCCTGTTCAGCTTCTGGAAAACCGTAGTCTTGAGGAAACAGATAAAAGGTTGGTTTGCAGTTACTCGTTACCTCTAAATGAAGCGTAACTTGTTCATGATCGTCGCCCTATCGGCCATGGCGGTCGTTTCACGCGCTCAGCAAAGTGCTGTGCCGGCCGTCGAAGCAACCGTGCTCAGCCCTATCGCCTTGCCGGGGCAAGCATGGAGCGCGCTAGGCAACATGAGTCCGATCGAGCAAAACGATGTTTATTCACAATCCTATTGCGAGCAGAGCGCAACGCTTTGGGCCACAAGCTCGGGCGCAATCACGGCTACCCCGTATGCCTCGCTCGGTTTGATGTTGGACACGAGCGGCCATTCCTGGAATAACAGCATTGAGCCCAGTGCCGGAGTGAAGTTTAACAGGTTGTTTGGTAAGGGCATCGTGAGCGTCGGCACGGCCTACACCTATCAGGATCGTCTTCACAATATGCGCAGCGGCGCTTTGATTTTCTATGCCCAAGACTGGTTCGGATGGCAACCCGTGAGCGAAAAGGCCAGCCGATTTCCCGGGAACTCATGGTCCATCGTGGGCAATGTCTCCCCGGTGGAGCACGGAAATCTAATCGCCCAAGGTTTTTTTTCGCAGGGAGTAGTCGCTAAACGACTGGAGGCTGCCACCCTGGTGGTGTTCGCGCAAGCTACGCTCTCTCGGGATGTTCAGGGATTGGATTGGGAAAACAAGGCAATCTATGGCGGGGGAGTGAAAGCGGTCATGCCAAGCGGCCCAGTGTATAGCGAGTTGGGGATGGCCTACCTCTCGGAGCGTCGCCTTGCTCCGGCCCGCACGGCCGGACAAGTTGCGGTTTTCATGAATGTCTCGTTTGGCTGGGATCTACTACGACGAAAGTTAGGTCGATAAGCGATGTATATCGGTGTTGGAAGTATCTCGGGCATCATCCACTTGCTGGCCAGACTTCGTTGGACGGGCAGGATCTTCACCATTGGAGCGCTCCTGATTGTGCTCTGTCGCTGACGCTCGTCAAAGCCACGGGTTTGGCGACAGCTTACTTGGCTTTAGGGGGATTATGCGCAGCATCACAACAATCATCGGGACTGGGCTGATTTTGAGCTGTATTCTAACCGGTTGCGGGGGACCGAACTCCACCAACGCTCCCACCCGCCCCGATCCGCCACTACCTCGCGCCTATAACTTGCAGGCAGCAAACTATGGCCAGTGGACGACCAGCCCCGCCACCATGCCCGTTAATCCCATCCATGCCGCCTTGCTGCATACCGGAAAAATTCTCGTGGTCGCCGGATCTGGCAACTGCCCGCCACAGCAAACCGGCTGTCCTGCCGGCCCGCCGTACGCGCAGGGCGCCGCCCTGTTTGATTTATCCGATAACAGCGTTCACATCCTCGCCACCAACTGGGACATGTTCTGCAACGGCATGTCGATGATGCAAGACGGACGAGTATTGGTCAGTGGTGGGACCAAATCTTATGGAACGCTGGCTCTGGTGGGTGCGCAAGGCGACGCTCCTTTCCTGGGACTGCCAAATGCCTCCATTTTTGACCCTTCGAGCGAAGCATTCATTGATCTCCCTGCCACCGCTCATGGCCGTTGGTATCCGACGTTGACTGAACTTAGCGACGGACGAATGATGACCACCTCTGGGCTAAACGACAGCGATGGCAGCAACAACAACACCAGTGAGATCTGGAATGGACAACAGTGGAGCACCGAGATCGTGGGTGATCCCCACATCGCAAATTTTCCCGGCTTCGAGTTCCCACTCTATCCGCGAATGCACTTACTTCCTACGGGACACATCTTTTACTCGGCGCCATCATCGGCAACCCTCGATTTTGATCCGACCAGCCAGATCTGGACGCTGGTCGCCTGGACGATTTATCCCGGCCTCAACGATCCGAATGGAGAGCGAACCTACGGGAGCTCGGTGCTGCTGCCGCTGACTCCACAGAATAATTACAGCCCCAAAGTAATGATCATGGGGGGCGATAATCCGGCGACCAAAACCACCGAACTCATGGATCTAAGTCCCGCCGGCATGCAGATCTCGGCGGCTTGCCCGAACTACGCTCCCTGCTGGGTACAAGGGCCGCCCATGGCTCAGGCGCGGGTTGAAATGGAAGCCACAATCCTTCCCAGTGGAAAAATATTGGTGGACGCAGGCTCCGCCCAGGACGAGGATGCCAAGACCGCGAGCTTGGAGACGGAAATTTATGACCCGGCTTCGAACTCATTCTCCTTGGCGGCCAGCAGTTCATTTCCCCGGCTCTATCACAACATTCAGCTTCTGCTTCCCGACGGAACGGTGCTTCTTGCTGGCGGCAATCCCGCGCAGGGAATCTTTGAAAAGCATATTGAAATATATCAACCTTCTTATTTTTTTAATTCTGACGGCAGTCCAGCAACCAGACCTAAAGCCGCCAGCGATGCACCGAGCTCGATTACCTATGGCCAATCATTCACTTTGTCGACTCCCGATGCCTCGACGATTGCTTCGATTGCTCTGATCAAGGCTGGCTCGGTAACTCACTCGTTCGACATGGATCAACGCTATGTCGGTCTCTCGTTCACCGCGGGCCAGGCGACTCTCAAGGTGACGGGTCCTCCGAATTCGAATGTGGCCCCTCCCGGCTATTACATGTTGTTCCTGGTCAACAAGGCAGGCACCCCCTCGCTTGCTTCATGGGTGCAGGTTCTAGGCTCGGCCGCTGCCGTTGCTAAAGTGGAGTTGCATCCCGAGCGCGTGCCCACTCCGGCATACATTATCCAACGAAAGCATGTGACAGAATC
>JAFATF010000178.1 GCA_019244045.1 Acidobacteriota bacterium | reverse complement strand
ATGCGCAGTTTTTCCCCCGCTGCAAGTTCCGTATTCAACATCTCAGATAACGCAGTAGACAGCCAAGCGTCATCGGGCTGGCCCGATAGATTCTTGAATCCGAGCACCGCCACCGATCGCCGAACCGGGATCGCAGCTGGCTTTGGATGCGTGGTCCGCGTTCGGCTCAGATACAACCACGTGAGTGCTCCGAGAATTACAAGTGGGGTCACCGTCAAAACAATCCACCACTGCCGCTTTTGCCGACGGGCAAGAGGAAGCGTACCTGTTATGACTCTCTCCAGGTCTGAGCGCAGTTCCCGTACAGATTGATACCGCTTCTCCTGTCCCTTCTCCAGGCACTTGAGTATGATTGCCTCCAGCTGCGCAGATATTTCTGGCTTTATCGAGCGTGGGCGTGAGGGGCGCTTCTGAATGATGTCGACGGCCAGTGCGCCGGCAATGGTCTGACCAAATGGTCTGCGCCCCGTCGCCATTTCGTACAACACCACTCCCACTGCCCAGATGTCGCTGCGTCCATCGGAGGTCTCGCCGCGCAACTGTTCCGGAGACATATAAGGCAACGTGCCAGCGACCCCTTGTTCTTGGGTCAACTGGGTCGTGAGAGCAGCCTGACCCTCCGATTCCATCAGCTGTGCTAGGCCGAAGTCTAGAATCTTCAGTTTGCCGGTCGACCCGATTAGCAAATTGCCTGGCTTCAGATCACGGTGCACGATGCGTTGTTCGTGCGCGGCTTCTAGACCCTCGGTGATTTGAATCCCCAGCTGCACCACGTCCGGTTCCGCCAGTGCACCTTGGGCAAGCTTGATGTCGAGCGGTGGGCCTTGAATCAGCTCCATCACCAGAAAGTCGACGCCATCTTGGCTCCCAAACTCGTAAATAGCGGCGACGTTTGGATGGTTCAGCTTTGCAAGAGCAAGAGCTTCTCTGCGGAAACGCTGGCGAGCCGCTCCAGTGGCTAGGGTGCCCGCAGGCAGAACTTTGAGCGCAACATCGCGATCTAACTGTTCGTCGTGGGCACGATACACGACACCGATGCCGCCCGAACCAATGTGCTCGACAATCCGGTAGTGGCCGAGAACACCGCCGATAAGTACCTGCGGTAAAGGCATGCACTGGAAATGTTAGGCGGGCTCACAGTCTCAGGTCAACGTTATCCGGGCTAGTGGAGCAGCTGGGGAAAAAGTACCTGAAGAGACGAATGCGGGGCGAGAGTCATGCATCCTGTCGCTACACTCAGTTCAGGGGAGAGCATGAGAGGGCGCGGGCATGGCGGTCGCAGCGCCGGGCCCCTTAGCCTGCACTCGCGCGGCCGCGGATAAAGCTTTCGATTTCCTTGCATCTCGCCACCGCTTCCTCTGCCACCCGCAATGTGAGTCCTCGGTGGGTGACCCACCCTTGAACACGTTACAGAGGACCGTCAAGACGTAAATGATTGCAATTGTCAAGTGCGCCGCAGCGGTAATGTGCATAGCATGGGAAAACTGTCTCAGGCACACCGGAACGGCGGCCGGCTAGTGATTCGAAGCCACGGGTGCAAGCTCGCCTAACGAACTGAACTTGGGCAGCGCCGAGCGTCTAAATGAGCGGAAAAGGGGGAATTCAGCGAGGAATCAGAATACAAAGAAACCGATAATGAAATCGGAAACTCGCGGCCGTCGATCTGCTGGTACTGGGGAACGACCGTCTGGAAGGCATTTTTTATTCGCGAATTGTCGCCCCATACTACCAACCACACGCGACCACATGGTACATCATTGCGCAATGCTGCATTGTTCGGCATGTCACGTGAGATCAAGGCTGCACTCACATACGAAAGCACAGTTCTGTTCGAAGCCTGTACAACCTGACTGTAATATTGAACAGGTACCTCAGCTCCCTGGGGATCGCCTACAATCACATCTCCACGCTGGAAATGGCTGAGTAAGTACGTAGTCAGAGCACGCCAGTCATCTTTTGGTCGAGAGTAGTAGTAGGCAACTGAACCAAGCGACAATCCAAAGATTAGACCAAGGATCCCCCATCGAGGTCGCATCTTGCGACGCTCCGTCAGCCCTTGCGAGGCGAGCAGTACGAAAGGTGCCAAACAAATTAGTAGATAACGAGGAAAGAACAAGGGCAGCCAAAACGAAATGACGAATGTAACCAACGGTGGCAGTAATAGACAGCCCACGATGATCACTAAGCCCCAGTCCTGCGGTTGCAGTTGCGAACTGCGCCATCGTCTTAATAAATGGTAAACAGCTAGCCCAGAACAGAACAAGTACAAAAAAGATAGAGCTTTCCTAAACCTGCCGCCGTCCGCGACAAGAAAGTAGAGCAGCCGGACGACATCATGCGAATGAACCTGTGGCACGCCAACAAGTTGACCTGAACGCCGAAACAGCATGTAATAAAGAGCGGGACTTATTAGAAATGTTGTCAATGATATCATAATGATGATCTTCTTCGTTGCAAGATGTCCATAACAAACCACAGTGACCGAGATCCACTGTGCAGCAAGGAAGAAAATGGCGTAGAAATGGGTGTAAACCGCTAGTGCGGACACCGTACTGTATGCGAATGTATTAGTAAGTCCTTGTTGCTTAGTTCTTAACAGGAAAAATAATGATAACAGACATAGGAGAATAAGTAAGCTATAGCTCCGAGCCTCCTGTGAATATGCAACGTGGGCTGTATTCACACAGAGCAGCAAGGCTCCAATGACACCTGTTCTGCGTTTGCCATAAAGTTGAG
>JAFATF010000169.1 GCA_019244045.1 Acidobacteriota bacterium | reverse complement strand
GATGGATATTAGGCAAAAGGCTGAGAAGAAACCAGCGCCTGCGCTGTTGCATTGCGACCTCGATCTCGTGCAGCGCATCCTTCGCGATCGATTGACGGAAGACTTCAAAGCAATCTGGGTCGACAACGAGGAGATGTATGAGAGCGTGATCACGTTTATGCAGCGCTTTCAGCCGCCTCTGGTCAACCGGGTCAAAATGTACACGCGCTCTGCTCCCATCTTCGACGCGTTCAACATTACTCAGGAATTAGAGAAGGCGCTTCGGCCGAAGGTCTGGCTGAAATCGGGCGGCTATATCGTCATCAATCAGACCGAAGCTCTGGTAGCCATCGACATCAATACAGGCAAGTTCGTGGGTAAGTCGAACCGGCTTGAAGACACGATCGTTAAAACGAACACGGAAGCGGTCAGAGAAATTGTTCGGCAAATCCGGTTGCGCGACCTCGGCGGGATCATTGTCGTGGACTTCATCGACATGGACGAGCGCAGGAGTCGCCAGAAAGTCATGCAGGCTTTGGAAGAGACGATGCGCGCTGATCGGGCGCCTTACAAGATTCTTCAATTTAACGACTTTGGGCTGGTTGCGATCACGCGTAAACGAGTCAAGCAAAGTCTCGAGCGCGCGTTATGCTCGCCGTGCCCGTATTGCGACGGCGCCGGTTATATTAAGAGCGTTCACACCGTGCTCGGCGAGATCCTTGTCGAGGCTCAGAAGATTGCAAAGGCAATCGAGGGCAAAGATGTGATGCTGCGGGTCAATCCAGCGGTTGCCAAGGTACTGAAGTCCAGTCACAATCGCTACCTGGAAGAGATAGAAGAGATTCTCGGGCGGCCCGTGTTAGTGGCGAGCGATGCGAGCCTGCATCACGAGAAGTTCGATCTGGCATAGTAGACGAATCGAAAACCGGAGAGATGGCCGAGTGGTTGAAGGCGCACGCTTGGAAAGCGTGTTTAGGGGAAACTCTAACGTGGGTTCGAATCCCACTCTCTCCGCCAGCTCATTGAATGTCCGGACCGGAGACATGGGTAACAGATTGTTCCTAAGACATAGGTAACACTTTTGGCCCGAATGGATTGTCCAAGGGCTGCAAACTTTTCTCCTCAAGGTCGACGTAGCCGAGATCGTAATCCATAAAGCTGACGAGCCAGATGCCGTCGTCGACTTCCTTGATTCCCACCGCCTGGCCTGCCAGGCAGACGCTGAGATTGATTTTTTTGCGGTAGAGGCAGAGTCGTCCGCAGTTGGTAACTATGACTGTCTTGTCGTGAAACGGGTACTGCGGCTCCGCGATGCCGCGGTACGGCTTGGTAGAAGGCGTATAGACTTGCGCTGGACACTTCATCTGCAAAGCTTCGTGTGGCCGTTCGCTGTTGAACTCCGCCTGAAAGACCTCGAACTTGGCCTGTTGCTGCAAAATGTTGGCACCGGCCGGGCGTGTGGCTTCTTTCTTCAGCGTCAGGTGCATGCGTTCGTGCCGACCGTTCTGCTGCGGGTGACCGGGTTTGATCCGCTCGATGCTGATGCCCAGCCGCAACCACCAGACCGAGAGCCGGGAAAGATTGAATAGGCCGTTTGGTGAAGCGAATGGCACGCCATTGTCCGAGCGGATCGCTTGCGGCAAACCGCGCTCTTTGAATAACCGCTCAAAGGCTGTGAAAGCGAACTGTTCCTGATTGGATTCCATGGCCTCACACAGCAACAGATAGCGCGAGGCATGATCGGTGACGGTGAGCGGATAGCAATAGCGCTGATTGCCCAACTTAAACTCACCTTTGTAATCCGTACACCACAGCTCATTCGGAGTGAGCCCAGAAGACAGCGGTGTACCTTCTGCGTGGGTTCGGGAGCGCTTGCTGCGGGTCACCAGCCCATGCCGATCCAGGATGGCGTGAATGGTGCTGCAAGCTGGGACCTTGACCTCGTGTGGCAGTCGCCGTAGGAGCCGCTCACGGATCTTGCGCGCGCCCCAATTCGGTTTCTCGCGCTTGGCTGCAACGATGGCTGATTCCAGCTGCTGGGGCAAGCTGTTGGCGTACCGGTGCGGGCGCCGCGCCCGATCCGTGAGCCCCTCCAGCCCGCATTCCTCGTAGCGATCCAGAATCTTGTAGCCAGTCTTGCGCGAGATCCCAAATTCCCGGCACAATCCGGCCATGCTTTCGCCGTCCTTGAGCCGAATCACGAAGCGCATCCGTTCATCCATCACAGAACATTTCCTCCATGGCATGTTTTATACTTGCCTGTTGCCAGACAGGTGTAACCCATGTCTCCGGAACGTTCTGTTACCTATGTCTCAGGTCGGACAGAAAGGCGAGGGATGAGTATCAGCCAGTCCTACGACGAAATCATCGATTTCTTGGCCGCCAGCACCACGCCGGATGCTTTGGTACCTTTCCGTCCTTCAGAGGAAACAACACAGCGGGTCGAGCAACTGGTCGAGAAAAGTAAAGAGGGAACCATCTCCGTAGAAGAGCAATCGGAACTCGACGACTACCTGCAGCTCGAA
>JAFATF010000036.1 GCA_019244045.1 Acidobacteriota bacterium | reverse complement strand
GATGGCTTGATGGCGGATACGGCTACAACATTCCGGTAGGCACCATCTCTTCGGTCGGTGGGCGACGTTTGGAATGTGCTGAACGGGTCTTCAGAAAGGTCATGCTGGTGGTAGAGCACGAAGTGCCCCGTCGGGTATGGCATCGGGAGAACAACTCGTGAAGCGCCACAGGTGCCCAACTGCAGGCTAAGGGGTACATCGGAAGGACTAGTTATAACCCGTCGAAACCTATCCTTGCCGCCAACAGCGGAAGGCAATATTCCTGCCCGGATATTGGGACGCTACGCACCGAAGAACTAGCCTTGCCGCACCTTACGAACACACATCTGGCCGTTAGCGAAATCGGCGAACCCTTTCTAATAACCATCTGCACCCGTCGAAACATTGACCTCTGATGCTCATAGGCGCACAGAGCGGCGGCCTGCTCGCGAATACGGCAGAGTATTAGTCGGCCCCGTGCTCTAACTAACTAGCTAGCCCATTTCTCGGGGCCTCTCTGTGAAACGTTAAGAGCGTATATGGTGCCCCGTAAATGCCCGCCATCCGGCGCCAAAAAAAAGCTTGTCGTCTTCCCCTAGCCGGGCTACAAAACACGCTGTTACGAACGGAGGCGGATCAGGTAAACCATTGCGAACCTCCTGGTGACGTTTAGCGTGCACAAGTGCGGATAGCCGAGACAAAGTTGACACAAATGCTAGTCGAGATTACTTTGTGAGCATCGCCTGTCTTGTCTCTTGGCTTACGCCCGACTTTAGCCACCCACAAGGATTTCAGCAAAACCACTCCGCGGCTCGCAGTGACACTCGACGGCGACGATAAAGACCTCATGTCAATAATTGAAAGCCTGTCACCAGATCTCACGCGTTGGGTAAGTATCAACCCACGCAGCAGCAGCCCGGGATGAATAAAGAGTTAGCCTTCGGAGGCCGTCAGATCGATGACCGCGCTTCCGGCGATGGTGTAAGCGTTTGTACATGCGCACGGCTCGTACCTCTAAGTTGCTCGTTTGCGAAGCTATTATGGGACATTTCTCGTCCAGCGCCGGCGTCCTGGGAGGCTGGCCAATTCGTAACAAATTGATGTGAGCCTATGTACTTCAATGTCCAGTTAGATACATCAACAGTGGGAGTTTTCCTGGTCTCTGAGCCAAAGTCTACTACAAATTATTTTCCTACTAGGCAGCAGCCATTGCAAGCATCTACAATGTCCCGGTTGTAAAATGTGAAAAAGGAAGGCCAATGACTAATCTCAGCAATGTTGTCAAGCAGCTTCGTAAGCAACGCGAACATACGCAAGGTCAGCTCGAGCAGTTAAGACAAGCTATTTCTGCCCTGGAAGGTTTGGCGGTTGGGCGTAACGGCGTCAGCCCGACACAAAGCGTTCGTAATATTTCGCCGGCCGCTCGCAGGAGGATAGCGGCGGCGCAGAAGGCCCGCTGGGCAAAATGGCGCCAGCAGCACGGTGAAGTTCGACAAAACATCTCCAAAGCTCCATCCAAGCGTACCTTCTCGGCAGCAACGCGGCGCAAAATGGCGGCCGCGCAAAAAGCGAGGTGGGCAAAGGCGGCATAGGAAAACCGCTTTTGCACTATGGTAATCACGCCACGCTAACTCTTGGTCGCAAGCATCGATTGCAACTTGATCTTCTCCGTCGGGTCATTGCTCATCGCTAGCGATCGGTGAGGCCCGAAGCTTGCGGTAAGCGTCTTCTGTCCCGTTTCAGACCGTTCGCGGCGCTCTAACCGGAACGACAGCGCGCCGACGGAAGCATCCCGAGAGTTGGCGGTTTTCCGTATACTTCGCCAGTCGCAATCGAACGAATGTAATCAAAGGTGCGATTTCCTGCTCGAGGACGGAGACCGCGGACTCTCGCTAGATCTTCCGCGGGCGGGTAGCAGGCATAAACGGTCAAACCAGAAAGCTCAGCCAAGCCAAGCAACAGTGCGCCTGAGCCGTTCTGCATGCCACAGTGAATTACAATCCCGAGCTGGCCGAAAGACGAAGCCACTCGGTAGAATTGGTTGCAAGCACCGTATAGGACCTTCGCACACCGCTGCGGCCGGGCGCGCGCTGCCGACTAGGCATTCCTCCCCCGGCGCGGCTAAGCTGCTCAAAGGTTGCTGAAGCGAACCACCATGCACGAGAGGTTGGATATTACTCGGTGGCGTATGCCCACTCCTTCTTTCCGAATTCAATTACGGCAGGCAAGTCCTGCCTAAGAAGCAGCCTGTCCTTCACCAGGTTTTCGCCCGCGGCACGGTACATCTTCAGGTACTGAGCAAGATTCGCGTATCGTTCCGCGATCGAGGGACGAGGATCACGCAGGCGTTCCCGTTCGGCCCGGGTCTTGGGGAAAGGAATGTAGGAGCCGATGAAAGGTACGGTGTATCCCGGCATCCCCAGACTTGGGGCGCGCAGGTTCCAACCCGTGTAGGTTGCGAGTGGAACCTGAAGCTCGGGCAATTGAATCCCGGTACGCTCATTGCCATCTTTGTCGACCTGAGGCACGAGAACGGTGTAGGCGGCGCCTACTTTCGGCGGTTCCCATGTGATGATGCCATGGCGCCAGTCAGGGCCGAAATCCAACCGATAAGCCGCCAGCGGCGCGAGCGGCAATTCGAGGTGCGGAATTGGCGGAAACGCCAGCTCAGCAGGCCTCACCAGGGTCCGATTACGCACGTGCGGATAGATGCTCGCGGGAGGCAGAACGCCTTTAGATACCCAGTCATTCATATCGCGAATGAGAGCCCGCCATAGCCACATGCGAGGCATGGGATTAGCTTTTTGCTGGCCGTGGAGTTCATTGCTCGAGCTAATTTGGGGTGGAAATGACGCTGGGAAATGGCCCTGGCCCGCGGCAAAATATATTCGCACGTCGGCGCTTTCGTTGGCATCGCTTTGTCCGTCTACGCTGGTGTGAATGAGAGAAGCTGCCCTCTGCCAGTACTCGTGCGACGTGTTAAGGAAGAAAACGCGAGGCATGGTTTTCGAGGCGCGCGGCTTATCCAGCAGGCCCGCGGTCTGGTGAAGTGTGGGATCGCTTTCCGGTAAATCCGTGAATGGAAATAGGTCGGTGGGGTAAAGCAGGGACGAAGTCGTTTCGGCATCGCGCGAGGGTTGGGCGAAGCGATGATTGAAACTTCCCCGGCCGGCGCCTGCCACCATGGCAAGCACGCCGTCAAATACTTTTCGCCCTGACTCATCTGCATTGAAATCTTGCCACAGAAAATGTCGAAGAAAGCGTCCATCCTGAGAAATGCCCAGCCCAAGAACACTCTCGACGTGCAAAATTGCATTCTGATCGTACTTTACGTAAGAAACAAAATCACGCACGGCCGCCAGACCGAGGCCGGCGACGACCGGATCTTTCGCTACATAGATAAGCTCGTAGAGCTTTCCTGCCTGGAAGTCGCCATCGACCCGCACGAAGCGATCACTGGGGTTGACCCTCTGTTCGCCCTGGTGAGCGAAATGCCACTGCCCACGTGGGATCAGATGCCGCTCACAGCTGGGACATTCGCGCACCGTAAGCACATTCTCGGGGGCAGTGGGATCGGAAACCGGGTAACCAGTCCCGCCGATGGTGCCTGAAATCACGTGGCCCAAGGGCCACTCGACTGTGCGCTCGGCAGGAGTCCAGTCGGCGCGTACCAAACCCTGAATGCTCTCACCGTTCGCCCCGCGCGCAATTGGTGAATACAGCCGCATCAAACCTGATTCGCTGCGAACATCCCATTGCCACCCGAGCCAGGCGACAACGTAACCGTGGTTCAGAAGAAAGCCGTCTCCGAACTCCTCTTCGAGCGTCGGGTCGAGTGATCCCTTGGCTCCGTCGACGGCAGCGAGCACCCCCTTGGCGCCGCGATTAGGAATTTCCAGCAGCAGTACCCCATTTCCCTTCAATTTTGGCCGCAGGACGTAAAGGTCGGCACTGAACTCGACTTCGCCCGCCGAATTATGCCGCGCCTTGTCGAGATCGACGATTTGCCGATTGTGAGGATTGTTCACATCGACGGCGAAATAGACACGACCGCGAATTTTTTCGTAAGGGCCGCTCTTGCCCCAGGCTTTTGCCTCGAGTACATCAGCACGGGTAACGTCCACGCGCACCACTCGTGCATGGGCGGCTTCGCCCAGCAGAGCGGCTAGAAATAAAGAAAAAACCGCAACCCAGCCTTTCACCCGAGCGTCAGCTAAGAAGCGCATGTTCCCTCCACAGGAAGTTGGGACGATAGCATACAGCTCACCACCTGAGGAAAAGGGAGCGCGGTTCCCAGGCACTCTCTTGCCTGGTTAGGTAGCTGGCGCCGTCCACCACCTCTTCAGATCATCTGCCGGTAACCGGCTCACTGCGCGCGGGCCCATACCTGGTGCGAGGAAGGTGGGTTTTACGAATGACACCCGGCGCATCGAGCGGGGCACATCGATCGTTCGCGGCGAGGTGGAGAGCGATACAACGAACTTTTGGTCGTGCCGTAATGAGCAGTGCGCAGACCTCAGTTCGCCTCTCAGTTCGCGATCAGCGCTCCGTGCTTTTTCTTCTTTGGCTGGTATTCGTCGGCCCGTTCGAAGTGGGAGCTGCTGGTCGGCGTAGGCGAGCCGGTGGTGGGGCGCGATAACAAAGGTTGCTCGCCCAGCGTGCGGAAGACCCCATTCTCCG
>JAFATF010000660.1 GCA_019244045.1 Acidobacteriota bacterium | reverse complement strand
CTAAACCCAGCTCACGTACCGCTTTAATCGGCGAACAGCCGAACCCTTGGGAGCTTCTGCACCCCCAGGATGCGATGAGCCGACATCGAGGTGCCAAACCCTGCCGTCGCTGTGGACGCTTGGGCAGGATCAGCCTGTTATCCCCGGGGTACCTTTTATCCGTTGAGCGACGGCCCTTCCATATGGAACCGCCGGATCACTAAGGCCGACTTTCGTCTCTGCTCGACTTGTTTGTCTCACAGTCAGGCTGGCTTATGCCTTTGCACTCTACAGGTGATTTCCAAACACCCTGAGCCAACCATCGCGCGCCTCCGTTACATTTTAGGAGGCGACCGCCCCAGTCAAACTACCCGCCTGATAGTGTCCCTCTCCCGGATGACGGGAGCAGGTTAGAATCCAGACGCAGGAAGGGTGGTATTTCACCGTTGGCTCCCCCGAGCCCGAAAGCCCGAGTTCAAAGCCTCCCACCTATCCTACGCATCCAACGCCCGGATTCACTATCAAGTTATAGTAAAGGTCCACGGGGTCTTTCCGTCTAGACGCGGGTACCCGGCATCTTCACCGGAACTACAAATTCGCTGTGCTGCTCGTTAAGACAGTCGCCAGATCGTTACGCCATTCGTGCAGGTCGGAACTTACCCGACAAGGAATTTCGCTACCTTAGGACCGTTATAGTTACGGCCGCCATTCACTGGGGCTTCGATTCAAAGCTTCGCCTTGCGGCTAACCTCTCCTCTTAACCTTCCAGCATTGGGCAGGCGTCAGCCCCCATACGTCGTCTTCACGACTTTGCGGAGACCTGTGTTTTTAGTAAACAGTCGCCTGGCGCTGGTCACTGCGACCCCCTCGGGCTATAAACCCTACCGGGGCACCCCTTCTCCCGAAGTTACGGGGCCAGTTTGCCGAGTTCCTGAACGAGCATTCTCACATGGGCCTTAGGATTCTCACCCCACCTACCTGTGTCGGTTTGCGGTACGGTCGCTAGTCAACCTCGTGCCCGAAGTTTTTCTTGGCATCTGGGGTCACCGACTTTAGCGGCTATTGCCTTCGTCCTACGCTTTAGCTTAATGTCAGACGGATTTGCCTATCTGACGGCCTATACGTATTCAACCGGATCCATCACCGGTCTCGGCTACCCTGATGCGTCCCTCCACACTCAAACGGTTGTTAGCGGTTCGGGAATTTTAACCCGATTGCCATCGACTACGCCTTTCGGCCTCGCCTTAGGGACCGACTAACCCTGCGCAGACGAACTTAACGCAGGAAACCTTAGGTTTACGGCCCGACTGATTCCCACAGTCGTTATCGCTACTTATGCCGACAAAGTCTTTTCTGCGCGCTCCAGGCTTTCGCCGCCCTACTGGGCCCGTCCTTTCGGTACGTCTTCGCTGCCCGCAGAATGCTCCCCTACCATCCAAGGATAAATCCTTGAATCCCAAGCTTCGGTACCATGCTTAAGCCCCGTTGAATTGTCGGTGCAGGGCTGCTTGACCAGTGAGCTATTACGCTTTCTTTAAAGGATAGCTGCTTCTAAGCTAACCTCCTGGCTGTCAGTGCGTCCCCACCTCCTTTTCCCCTTAGCATGGATTTAGGGACCTTAGCTGTGGGTCTGGGCTCTTTCCCTTTTGACGATGAAGCTTAGCCCCCACCGTCTGACTCCCGCGCATGACGAACGGGCATTCGGAGTTTGGTAGAGTTTGGTACCCGGTGAAGGGCCCTAGCTCTTCCAGTGCTCTACCACCCGCAGTATTCACGCGAGGCTAGCCCTAAAGCTATTTCGGGGAGAACGAGCTATCACGTGTTTTGATTAGCCTTTCACCCCTATCCTCAGCTCATCCAAGTTGTTTTCAACCAACACTGGTTCGGACCTCCACGCAGTGTTACCTGCGCTTCATCCTGGCCAAGGATAGATCAACACGCTTCACGTCCGAATCCCGCTGACTGAACGCCCTGTTCAGACTCGCTTTCGCTGCGGCTCCGCTTCATTAAAGCTTAACCTTGCCAACGAGATTCACTAGCCGGCTCATTATGCAAAAGGCACGCGGTCAGGCCGAGGGTTGCCCCTCGTCATTACCCTCCCACTGCTTGTAAGCACACGGTTTCAGGTACTATTTCACTCCCTTTTGAAGGGTGCTTTTCACCTTTCCCTCACGGTACTGGTTCACTATCGGTCGCGTGTGAGTATTTAGCCTTAGGAGATGGTCCTCCCAAATTCAGACAGGGCTCCTCGTACCCCGCCTTACTCGGGTGTCGATTCGAAGGGAGGCCAACACGGTTCCGCGTACGCAGCTATTATGCTCTATGGCGAAACTTTCCAGAATTCTTCCGCTACCGTTTGGCTTTGTAACTCCCCGGGACGACTGCCGTCATCCCCAAACCGATCCCACGACCCCTCAGAAGCAACGCCGGCAGGCTTGACACTTCTGAAGTTTAGGCTCTTCCGCGTTCGCTCGCCGCTACTAGCGGAATCACGGTTGTTGTCTTTTCCTCCGGGTACTGAGATGGTTCACTTCCCCGGGTTCGCTCTGCAAACCTATGGATTCAGCTTGCAGTGACTGGTAATAACCAGCCGGGTTCCCCCATTCGGAAATCTCGGAGTCACGGGTTGTTTGCACCTCGTCCGAGCTTATCGCAGCTTACCACGTCCTTCATCGCCTTCACGCGCCTAGGCATCCACCATGTGCCCTTAGTAGCTTGACCATAAAATTTGCTCATCGCAAAACTCAGATCAGCACACCGGACTCTCTTACGCCTAGCTCTTCTCCAGCATTCCGGACCGCCTTTGGGCGGCCCAAAACACATTAGAAGATTCTATTGGGAATTTGCCTATTCGATTATCAAAGAGCACTCGATTCTAAGGTCGCCTTTCTTGTCGTCAGGCGAACCTTTTGAATATACCTTGAAAGATCAGTCCGTGTCAACCTGGCTCTGAGAGCCGGTTTCACGTTCGCGAGCTTGGTGGAGGTGAGGGGATTCGAACCCCTGACCCCATGGTTGCAAACCATGTGCTCTGCCAGCTGAGCTACACCCCCTTGAAACTCCAAGAGCGAAATTTCAAATGGTGGGCCTGGATAGATTCGAACTATCGACCTCACCCTTATCAGGGGTGCGCTCTAACCAACTGAGCTACAGGCCCGCGGGCCTTTTTGCCGCAAAAGAAGGGCTACAAGTTTTACCCTGTAGCCTCAACTGGTTTTGCAGCGCCGTGCCTGCAATTGACATTTGGAAGATCAAGTGAGCGATCTTTCAAAACTAGATAGGCGCAAAGCGAAGCCGTCAGTTCCGCCGAGCCGGGCGAGAACTTGCAATTGCGCATCTCACCGAAGAGTGCAGCAGATTGCGGTTCCTTTAG
>JAFATF010000600.1 GCA_019244045.1 Acidobacteriota bacterium | reverse complement strand
CTGGAGCCAGATCGCAAAGTTAAAGCCGGCTGTCACGGAGTTTATCGACGCAAACATAAAGCAGGGACAACCCATGGGCTATCGGGTGAGGGCGATCAATAGCTATGGCTCGTCGGCTTATTCAAACATCGTGAGAATAGTTGCCCGATAGCTCATCGGTTCCAGCGGCAAACGTGTGGCAAACGTGCTCACTTTTTTGCTTCATGCTAACGAGGGGAGCGCCGTTGTCTAAGTCGGTAAGTAAGAGGAGATCCTCGTGAGTAAGTCTGGCGACCTTGTCGAGGAAAGCCTGTGGAGATGCTAATTCTAAAATACTTGCCTTGCAGTAAGCTGGCCGGAGGGGTTGAGGTTACGGCATCCATTCGCCAGCTGGTGAGCCGGCTCAACGGAAGTTTTTTACCAGCATGATGTCGGATTCTGCGAATTCATTCTGCAGATAGACTATGGATTTGCCGTCGCGGGACAGGCCCAGGCCCCACCCGACTTCTCTTTCCAGCCTCCAAATGGGAAAGGTTTTTCCGGTCGCAAATTCGAAAAACTCGATGGTCGCCTTCGGAAACTTGCGGGAGGGCAAGAAATAAATTCCCTCTGGGCTGAGGGCCCAATTCGGCCACGCGCCACCCTCAACATCGCTAAGCACCTCAGTTTCATCGCCGCCTCCGACTGGCATTCGCCAGATGCCACCCTGCTCGAACTTGCAATAGTAAAGAAAACGGCCATCTGACGACTCGACCGGTGAAATTCCTCCGTTGTTGGTGAGCCGGGTTGGCGAACCACCCTGAGCGGGTATTCTCCAGATCTGAAAAGCTTCGCTGCCTCGTTTCGAGGCAAAGTACAGCCATCTGCCATCAGACGACCAGCTGGGCGAGAGGTTGTCAGCACCCGTAATGGTGGGCACAAGGTGTGGCATTCCTCCGGGTACCTCTGCAATATAAATCTCACTTCTTTCTCTAGGATGGAATTCGAACGCAATGGAGCGCCCGTCAGGAGACCAGCGCGCGCGCCCCGCCGTTCCGTGCAAGGAGGTGACTTGGTCGCAAGCGGCCAAGTTTACATCGCACGTCCAGATGTCCCAAAAACCGAGGCGATTGGACTCGAAAGCAATCTTTTTGCCATCGGGCGACAGCTCTGGTCGCATCTTGTCTCCTTTCTCCGAGACAAGCGCTGAGGGCGCTCTTTCATGATGTCTGGGATCCTTTAGCTCAAGCCGCCAAACGTCGTACTTGGAAAGGCTTCGCTCGTATACCAGAAGAGTGTTGTTGCCCTTGCTGGGGATGGAAGGCCACTCTGCTTCGCCTACCGGACCTGCGACCGGACGCGGATCGGAACCGGCGGCAGAAACTCTCCACAAACCCACCGCAGCACCGCGGTTGGAAGAGAAAATTAATTCTCGGCCATCAGCTGTCCAAGTCGGGGGACCCATAATCGGACGATTGTCGAAAGTGAGGCGCTTTGCGGGACCTCCGTTAGCAGGCATCACAAAGATGTCATTGCTCACCCCGGCTACGGTCGAACGGATAAACGCGAGTTGTGCCCCGTCTGGTGAATATACGGGAGAATGGTCGAAGGAAGCCGGAGGCGGGAACGTGAGTACTCGGCTGCTGGAGTCGGCGAAAGACAACACTGCGATCGTCGAGCGCGTCGGGCTCCCCCCGCTGCTTTCGGAAAAGGCAAGAAATTTTCCATCCCGGGACCAGGACAGTCCCCCACCCATCGATACCGGCCCCCGATACAAGCGACGTTCCGTGCCTCCCAAAGCAGGAATAGTGAAAATTGAGAGAACATTATCGCCATAACGACTGAAAGCGATTTCGCGGCCATCTGGGGACCAGGTTGGGCAGCAGTCGCCCGACCCTTTCGTAAGTTGTATCGACTTTTCACCACCCACGACTGAGGCGTAGATTCCTGTGTTGTTGGCCCCATCGCTTTGCCGAAACGCTACCAAAGTACCTTCGGGGGAGAAGGAGGGCGTGGCTTGGAAACCCCGTAACCCGACCATCGGGACCACTTCGATCTTGGCCAATTGCGCATCGGAGCCCGGCCGGTGCAGTGCCCAAATGGCGATCGCGCAGAACACGGCCAAGCAAACCATAGTTGCAATCCAGATTTTTCCTGAGTTTCGACTTTTAAGCGAGGTCTTCTTGAGCAGCGACGGTTGAGAGCCGACTGTCGGCGATAACGGCCCAGCTGTGTAGAGGGGAGCGATGAAGCGATAACCGCGTTTAGCGACCGTTTCGATGAAACGAGGTTTGTCGGCGGAATCGCGTAAAGCTTCCCGCAATCGAGCCACGGCACTATTTAGGCCGTGATCAAAATCGACGAAGGTGTTAGCCGGCCAGAGCTTTTCGCGCAGCTCCTCACGCGTAACAACTCCGCCCGCTCGCTCCAATAACAGAAACAATACACGGAATGGTTGTTCTTGTAGTCTGAGTCGTCGGCCTTCCTTGCGTAATTCACCCGCCCGTAGATCGACTTCAAAAACGTCGAAGCGGACCTCTCCCGCCATCCGAGTGTCTGCCATCTCATCACCGCTAATTGGACGTGAATCCAGCACCAAGGTTAGTGACCCTATCGCAGTCGGTCAGTTCCGCCGCGTGACCTGCAAATCAACTGCACTTCTATCAGCAACTTGCCCTCGTTATCCGATCGTGTAGCAGTGGTGTGTCAGGTTGCATTGCCAGAAAGTCTTTTTTGCCGCAACAGTAGGCCCAGCACCAAACGGGAGGGCAATATGCTCGTCAGGCAACTCTTCATGGTTACGGCGATAGTCGGCTGCTTGTTCCACGCTTCCGCCTCGTTGACCAGCGCTCAACAGGACACAGGACGGGATGAGCTTGCTAAGAAATCTCAAACTGATATTTCGTCGGTTCAACGGCAAGCGCGAAACGGAGATGCGGTTGCGGAATATCGTCTCGGTCGCTCCTACATGATGGGCATTGTTGTCTCCCAGAATTTTCGCGAAGCAGCAAAATGGTTTCGGCGGTCCGCAGCACAGGGTTCTCGCGATGCCGAATTCGCATTGGGCTACCTGTTCGAGCAAGGCCAAGGTGTGGCACGCGACTACAAGCAAGCGGTCTTTTACTACGCAGCCGCTGCTAATCAGGGACAACCGACGGCGGAAAACAACCTTGGCTCAATGTACGAAAACGGTAAGGGTGTGCCGAAGGATCTTCACCAGGCCGCAACTTGGTATCAAAAGGCCGCCGGTCACGGAGAAGTGACGGCACAATGCAATCTTGCCACTCTGTATTTTCGTGGACATGGTGTGCCCCAGAATTATGCACAAGCGGCTGCCTGGTTTCGAGCCGCAGCCGAGCGCGGCTATGCACCCGCTCAGGAGAACCTTGCCTGGATGTACTACACGGGTACGGGAATCACGCTCGACTTTGGGGCGGCGGCGACGTGGGTGCGAACGGCGGCCAACCAGGGTTACGCGCGTGCGCAATTGGACCTCGCATACCTTTATGAGCAGGGCAAAGGAGTGCCCCTGGACTACTTCGCGGCTTATATCTGGTACAAAGCGGCAACGAACGGCGGCGAGCAACGGGCTAGGGCACGATTGAAAGCTCTGTCCAACCTATTAAGCAATGAACAGATTAGAAAAGCCAATGATGCTGCCGCGAAGTTATCTTTTTCAAGCATTCATGCAACAACCAGCTCGAACGATATTGCAAGCTCCTTTGGGGTGCGCCGATGACACGATAGGTTGTAATTGGCTTCGATAAGTATCGATTTAATGCCTTTCACACAGGTCAAGGTATGCTTAATCGCATCAGCTTCGCTGTCGGCGTCAACTACCTGATCCCCTTCTAGCGGAAGACCGCTCGTCCGAGAGGCTGACAACCGCTGCCACAATGAGCATCGGTTCGTCTCGCTAGCGTGATACCACTCTCTTGCTAACAAAAATGGGCTACCCTCCGCATCGTCTACACTGCCTGTTCCCCTCAAACATCAGTTTCTGAGACCACAACTCGCGAGCGGAACTGCAGCAATTAACGTCGAACAGCCCGCGATCAGCTTGCGAATCATCGCCGTACAAGGAAAACGGGGCGCCTCCCGATCACGCGATCAAGGCTGCTGCGAGAAGCTGTGAGGCGGAGCGATGGCGGGCGACTGCAAATGGCAAGCCGACCGCCAATGGAACGGGCGATGTACCATAAGGTGTGCAGCTTCCCGTAAATCCACCAGTCTTGCCAATGCTTGCCAAGCGCGTCGGCGACCTACCTACCGAGGGCGATTGGATCTTTGAACCAAAATGGGATGGATTTCGATCACTGCTGTTTCGTGATGGAAATGAGATCCTCATCCAGAGCCGAGACGAGAAGCCGCTGAACCGCTATTTTCCAGAGCTGCTGGAGCCACTACGCTCAGCCCTGCCCAGGCGCTGCGTTCTCGATGGCGAGATAGTTATAGCTAGGCACAATGAGCTTGATTTTGAAGCGCTGCAGCTTCGCTTGCATCCGGCTGCTTCGCGAGTGAAGTTATTATCGCAACAGACTCCATCTTCCTTCGTGTTTTTTGACCTGCTTTGCTTGGGGGACCGTGATCTTCGCGAAGAGCCGTTCCTTACGCGCCGCCACGAACTCGAATTCTTGATTTCATCCGCTCCTCCACCCGTCCACTTAACACCTGCGACCGAGGACCGTGCCCTGGCGGCTGACTGGTTCCGCCGTTTTGAAGGTGCAGGTCTTGATGGCGTCGTAGCCAAAGAGAAATCAGGAACGTACCAGGCAAACAAACGGGTCATGCTCAAGGTCAAGCACGAGCGCGATTGCGATTGTGTCGTTGCAGGTTTCCGCTGGCACAAAAAAGGCGATCGCACGCTGGTCGGTTCACTGCTGTTAGGCCTCTTCGATGAAACAGGCGTCCTCCAGCACGTTGGTGTGTGTGCCAGTTTCAGCACTGAGAAACGCCGCGAGCTGGCGGAATTCCTCGAACCCTATCGCAAGGACTCCCTGCATCGACACCCCTGGAAGGGGTGGGCAGATGATGAAATAACGAGCGAGCGACTCGGTCGAATGCCAGGTGGCCAGAGCCGCTGGAGCCAAGGGAAAGATCTGTCCTGGGAAGCGGTACGGCCCGAGCTGGTGGTAGAAGTCGCCTACGATCACATGCAGGGCAAGCGCTTCCGTCACACCGCCCAGTTCCGGCGGTGGCGCATGGACAAGAAGCCCGTCGACTGCAGCTACGCACAGCTTGAAGTCGTGCCACCTCAGGAATTGGCCGCAATTTTTCCGAGCGGCCGCTAAGCTTCCCCACTCTCCTCTCCAATCGCTTGTTTCCTGTTCCGCTCACGCCATTGCCGAGTCGGATCATCATCGGGGTCAGGAGTTTCTTGGGGCGGGCGCATTGCCTCGGGAACATGATGTAGGTTTACCCGGACGCGCGTCCAAGTGGAAGACCTGCCTCGCATCGAGTCGATCAGCACATCCTCGGGCGCAAGCAAAAGAACAACTCGCGCGTGTTTTTGTTTCCACCTATCCAGGCCAGCCATGGCAGCGGCCCTATCGGGCGAGTTCGCCACAACTATCACCGGCATCTTGATTCGCGGTTTCTTGGCGACCGATTTGGCGCGAGACGGAGCTACCCGGGTTCCTTCCTCTCTCATTTTGCGAAAGTGAGGAGGCCAGGGCGCGTCGCCAAGTCCCGCGGCTTCGTCCTTAGCCGCCAGTTCTAACAATTTCTCAAGTGATCCCGGCGCATGGTCTATGGTGGCATGCGGGTCACCCATTTTCGCGAAACGTTGGGGAATGGTGAAAAGAGTGAAATCAGCCGGCTCACAGTCCGGGACCTCCTGCCAGTCGAGTGGCGTCGAGACACGAGCGTCGGGCAGCGGGCGGACCGAATACGCAGAGCACGTAGTACGATCCTTGGCGTTTTGGTTGTAATCGAGGAAGACACCGTGGCGTTCCTCTTTCCACCATTTGGAAGTGGCCAGAGTGGGCACGCGACGCTCAATTTCACGGGAGAGTGCAACCGCTGCTCGACGTACTTCGGCAAAACTCCAGCGCGGCTCAATCCGTACGTTCACATGCATCCCGCGTGAACCACTAGTCTTCGGCCAGCCGCGGAGCTTAAGTTCTGCGAGAAGCGCTTGCACCTCGAGAGCAACCCGGCGCACATCCGCCCAGCTGATACCCGGGACGGGATCGAGATCAATCCGCAACTCATCGGGATGTTCAAGATCGCTGGAGCGTACCGGATGTGGGTGCAGTTCTATGCAGCCTAGATTCACGATCCAGGCAAGTCCGGGCAAGTCATCAACCACGATTTCTTCCGCAGTTCGGCCGGACGGAAATGCCAGTGTGACTGTTCGAAGCCAGGCCGGTCGGTTACTTGGCGCCCGCTTCTGATAGAACGCTTGGTCTTCAGCACCGTTCACGAATCGCTTCAGCACAATCGGACGGTCCCGTATTCCGCCCAGTGCGCCCGGTGCTACCGATAAATAGTAGCGCACCAGATCCATTTTAGAAATTCGGGCCTGAGAAGAAAAGTACAGCTTATCAGGATTACTTATTTGGACTTGACGTCCATCAATCGAGAGGACCGCGATGTCGCGCGTCTTTGGCACCTCATAAGGCTACCACTCCGCCGTCGACTGCTGTGTGCGGCAACCGCGTACCTCGACTGAGCGCTGGCAGCGCTGAGTGCGGCTTAGGCATACAGAGACTGGGGCGCCTCCATCTCCCGTGAACTCGACTTCACCTGAATGTCGCTGGGATGCATATCCCGCAACGAGACCAAGGGTTGACGGAATCGGGGAGATCAGATCGCCAGGTACATCACACATCCTGCGTGGGATGTAATGTTGGAGCATACTCCCGACTTTTCGATTGGCAAGGCTTTGGCTGGCTGGAGTTCGAGCGCAGGGTCCCGTACAGAAGCGCAAATGATAGTATTCATCGGTTAAAATCTAACGATACGCGCTTCCAATCCTGAGCGGATCAATCGCATACCGGCCATTGATGTTCGCGAGCGGAGGTCGCGCATATTCTCTCGGCAAATGTAGGCCTGAGCAGGATGTCATCTTTGCAAACTCGTGCAAAACGCATATTTCTTCTTTCCCCGGCCAAGATTAATGGGATCCGGGCCCGACTCGTGACGGGCGAGAACACACGCTCCCACATAGCTCACCGCTTACGGCAGGAGGGGGTGTCTCTCGGTGAGCTGTTCACTTTCCTGAGCGGGCTTTATTTTCGAGGTAAGCTAGAATATGCGCGAACCTTTGCAGCCGCACCCTCTAATATTCCTGCATGTATGGTCATTACCGCAGGTGCTGGTCTGGTAACACCCGATAGGATCGTAACTCTCGACTTACTGCAGGACATGTCTCTGGTTGCGCTCGATCCGCGGGATGCAAGGTACCGAGATCCTCTCGATCGCGATGCGCGAGCACTGTTGGGCTCAGCAGGACCAGACTGCCAAATTGTTCTTCTTGGCAGCATTGCGACGCCTAAATACGTAGAACCGTTAACTGAGATCTTTGGCAGACAATTGGTTTTTCCGTCCGAGTTTATCGGGCGCGGAGACATGAGCCGTGGGGGCCTGATGTTGCGCTGCGTCCAAGCAGGCATCCCGCTTACCTACATTCCTGTTATCGGCGCGACCTGCCATGGACGGAAGCCGCCTAAGTTAGCACCACTGCCGGCGACCAAATTGCCTGTGTAGAAGCTTGCTCGAAACACCCCATCAGACATGCACGTGAGATTAACGGGAGATCTGTCCATTATCCTTACTCATTATCATGCGTGAGTCGCGTGTGATAAGCATCCCCATCATGGTTTTGCGCAAGGAGCCACTGTCTTCGGGGCCGTTCAATCCTCTGCCCACGCAGTTACTTGCGATCTTTGAACCACCGCCGTCGAAAGTAGCGGGCGCCGCATCGCTCGCAGAATCCGCCGGCCATAACTCATCCCATGTTCTTCCACGGGTTCGTCGGGGTGACACTGACATGGCAGCTGCTTTTCTCTGCCATTGCGTGGCAGTCAGTTCGGCTCTACCCAGTCATTCCTTACGCCGTGCTCGAGAAGTTTGATCTAGCATGGGCAATGGTCTTTGTGTTGGTTTGGCGGCGAGTGGCGGGCGAGATCGTCGCAGCCTAGATGCTAGTTTGTTCCATGAAGGCTGCCCCTGCTTGGGTCGTGCCTTCCCTTTCCCACCTATTGTGGCCGGCCCAGAGCCGGCCACCTGGGAGCCACCTGCACAAAGCCGCGCCTTGAGACTTTCTGTTGCGCGATGCGCTCCAACGATTTCGCCATAATCCTTCACCCCCAAATCTCCGGCCAAACATAAATTTTCATGCGCAGCGACACTGATTTGGGCATCCCAGTCCGGGCTTGTCGGGGGAAGCTTGCAGCGACCGAGGATCGGACGCGTTCAGGGCGACACAGCAGCAAGTGACTCGAGATTGTCACGCTTGGGTTTCCTGGTATTACGACTCCTGTCTGGTGGGGCAAGCTGAATTGATGATCCAATTTCAGCGTACTCGGCACGCCTGATTAGGTGCTCAGCGCCGGTGCCGCAACGGCGCGCTTCATTCGGTCCCCCGCAGGAGGTCGTCCCTCGGTTCCCGTTGCGCCATCTAATCTAGCGGCAAGCTTCTCAAATGCCTGTGTCGGTCCTCTCCATCTCAACTCTTCCAGATCCCTGAACAGCCGTATATCAATCCGCAGCGTGGCCAATTTTCTGAATAGCAGGGCGCGATCCCATTCTCGGCCAAGGGTGCCTGCCAGGGTACCTCCATTGCGAGCATTCACTAGCCATTGACGGCAGTCTCTTGGAATGAATTCAAGATGTCGAAATTTGGCCAGCACCGCGGCCGATGTCTTTGCACCCCAGCCCGGTAGTCCGGGATAGCCATCGGCTGCGTCGCCTACCAAAGCCAGGTAGTCGGGAATAGATGTAGGCGAGACTCCGAATTTTCGTACGATGCCAGCCTCGTCCAAGGTGATTCGCCTCCGGCGATCAAGTTGAACGATACGCGATCCCGAGACACATTGGGCAAGATCCTTATCCGGAGTGCAAATGATCACGCGATCGACTCTGACGTCGGCGGCGGCGGCGACCGCAGCGGCCGCCAACGCATCATCCGCTTCAAATTCCAGCATGGGCCAGACAACAACTCCAGCAGCGGAGAGCACTTCTTCGAGCAGCGGAAACTGCCCCAAAAGTTCCGCCGCTACGCCTTCGCCGGTCTTGTAGCCCGGCCACAATTGGTTCCGAAAGGACTCGATAATGTGATCAGTCGCGACCGCGATGTGAGTTACACCTCCTTTTATCATTCCGAGTACCGACGCCAGCACGGCGCGCACAGCCCCGACCTCGCGCCCGTGCGCATCGCGCGCAGAAGGCACCGCATAATAATGGCGAAATAGTTCGTAGGTGCCGTCTACCAGGTATATCTCCAACTTAGCTCCTTCCAAAGCAGGCGAGCAATGATAGCTGATGCCGAGGTCAATGTCGTCCAGAGAAACACTTTCTCGATGCTAATTGCGAACGGAAACTCGCTTCTAGCTTTCTCATGGAGCGACTCGCGGGAGAACACATAATTTGGTTCGAATGAAGCCTCGGCTGCCCAACTGGTCAGTGCCCACAATTTGCTTCGGCAGGTCCTGATCGATGTTGTCTGCGGGCCTTCATTGACGGGGGGCCCTGATAAGCCGTATTTCGATACGACAACAGGTGCCAAGACGGAATGCAGCCAGATATCCGCAAATCGCAGTTGACCGGAGCAGTCGCGCATTGAGATCTTCTTCATTTCAGCTGTCACAAGTGAACTCTACGCGGCGGCACGGGCGGGCTTTCAGATCTTGCTGTGCGAGCGAGTCAGTATTCGGGCGCAATCACCCGGGCGCTATCCCCGAATTTCAGACGTTTCACGAAATATTGCCACGAATGCAAGTTGGAACCCCATGACCTGAGGCGAAGAATACCCGCGAGTTTGGCAGCCTCAGGCTGAAGCAAAGCCGACTACCCTCGTTTCCGACCAATAGTTGCCTTGAGGATTATGATTTGAAGTCGTCGACTTCGCCCCTATTAAACTTGCAAGATCTGACTTCCCTCTTCTCAGGGCGGATCCGCGAGCCGCGTTCCCCAGCATGACGGTCTCTTGCGCTTTCCTGATACTCGTGGAAACTTAACCGCCTCCTCCGTAGCCATCGCTACAGCCTAAGGCCGCCGTGGGGCTCACAATCGGCGACATTCCCGCCACTCTGGTTGCGGCGAAAGCGCTGCCGCTGAGAGCCGGGACGCTGGCTCGTCACCAACGTTCTACCCGGAAATCCTGCGGCTGCGCTCCGCCGCACCGGCGGCACAAGCGCAATAGAGTCCATCAAGACCGGGGACACTAGCAACGCGCACCGGAAACTAACCGCCGTGTTCCTCAGTTGCTCAATCAGGTTGGCCGCTACTGGGGGGCCGAGTGCCTGAACCCACATAGCAGCTTCGGCAATACCACAAGCGCCCGCCAGGAAGGTAAAATCGGCAACGAGGTGCACACCCCTGACATGCCGCATTTTGGGCCAATGGGCGGTACTGAAGGTGAAGCAGAGCGTGACCGAACTCTGCTGGAGGTCAACAACGCCCTCATCACCAGCCTGACCCAAAATTCTCTTCTAGCCGCTGTTTCCAAAGCGCTGCACCGTGTGGTTGACTTCGATGCCGTCGCCCTCATTCTGCATCTGCCGGAGCGAGACACGTTTCGTATTCTCGCCCTCGAAGGCATTGTTCGTCACTTCCGTGTCGGGCAGGAAATCGGGCGCAAAGACACCAGCGTCGGGTGGGTATTCGACCACCAGCACTACATACTGCGCCGTAATCTTGCCGCCGAAGCGGAGTACGAAAACGAACGGAGGCTGCTCGACGAAGGAATGCATTCCCACTGTGTCGTGCCTCTGATTGTGCGGGGGAAAAGCATCGGAACTCTAAACTTGGCCAGCAAGAACAGCCATCAATATTCTGAAGATGATGCTGCGTTCCTTGAGGCAATCGCCGTACAGGTTGCACTTGCAGTGCAAAACATGAAGGCCTACGAAGAGATCGCCTCTTTGAATGCGCAGGTCTCACGCACTGCTGAACAGACGCGAACGCTCCTTGAAATCAACAATGCCATTGTTACTAAACTGAATAAGGACGAGCTGCTGCACGCAATTTGCGAGGCAATGAAACGCGCAGTTCCTTTCGACGAAGTTGGGCTTATGCTCCATGAGCCGGAAACGGATACGTTGCGCGTGGTGTCGATCGAGAGCCCTCTGCCATCGGAATTCTTCAAGGTGGGCCGCAAACTAAGTCGCGATGGGCCTGCGGGTCAGGCTTTCGATCAGCGGCGTGCGGTTTTGCGTAAGAATCTTGAGCATGAGGCCGAAAACGAGACTGAAAGGCGTGTCTTGGCCGATGGTGTTCTGTCGGTTTGTGGGCTGCCTCTAATTGTTCATGATCAATGCTTAGGAGCTCTTAGTGTAGCCAGCGTGACTGCCAATCAATACTCCCAAGAAGATGCCACTTTCCTCAAGGATGTAGCGAATCAGGTTGCGATTGCTATTGCCAACATGAAGTCGCACGAGGAAATTGCCTCCCTCAACACAAAGATCACACGCTCGGCGGAGCGATCTCAGACTCTGCTTGAGATCAACAATGCCATCATCACCAGCCTGAGCCAGGACGCCCTGCTACGGTCGATTTCCAAGGTCCTGCGGGGAGTGATCCGGTTCGATCGCTGCGCCTTTACGCTTTATCAACCCGAAAAAGAAAACTTTCGCTTTGTCAGCATGGATAGCGAGATCGAATCCGAATATTTCCGTGCGGGCCTGGAGTTCGATCCTAAGAACAGCATCGCCGGCTTGGTGTATCGGGACCGGAAGGCCGCCTTGCGTCATGATCTTGAAAAGGAGCAACAATATCTAAACGATCGCCGTCTGGTCGCCGAAGGAATCAAGTCGTATTGCGTGGTTCCCATGGTCACGCGTGCAAAGTGCATTGGAACGCTGAATGTCGGCAGCCGTGCCAAGAACCAGTACTCTGAACAGGATGCCGACTTTCTGCAGGAAGTAGCCATGCAGGTAGCGCTGGCGGTCGAGAATATGCAGGCTTACGAGGAAATCAATGCTTTAAAAACCCGCATCGAGGCGGAAAACGTCTATCTGCAAGAGGAAATCCTTCAGCAACACAACTTTGACGAGATCGTGGGGAATAGCCCCGCTCTGCTGGAACTGTTGCACAAGCTGGAAATTATCGCCCCGACCGACGCCAGCGTCCTTCTATATGGCGAAACCGGCACGGGCAAAGAGTTGCTCGCTCGCGCCATTCATTCACGCAGCCCTCGTAGTGCGCGGGCCATGGTTACGGTGAACTGCGGGGCAATTCCTTCAGGCTTGGTGGAAAGCGAGTTATTCGGTCACGTCAAAGGCGCCTTTACCGGTGCCCTCAAAAATGCCATTGGGCGGTTCGAGTTGGCCAATGGCAGCACGCTGTTCCTCGACGAGGTAGGAGAGCTTCCTGCGGACACGCAAGTGAAGCTGCTACGGGTACTGCAGGAACATGAGTTCCAGCCGGTAGGCAGCAGCCGCAGCCAGAAAGTGGACGTGCGGACAATCGCAGCCACCAATCGGAATCTGGAGGACGATGTACGCGCCGGGCGTTTTCGCGCCGACCTCTTCTATCGTTTGAACGTGCTTCCGTTGAGAGTTCCGCCTCTGCGTGAACGCCGTGCTGATATACCTGAACTAGGGCTTTTCTTCGTCGAGCGTTCCTGCAAGAAGTTTGGCAGGAAGATCATGTCAATATCGAAAGAAACGATGGAACACCTGATGGCCTATGACTGGCCGGGCAACATTCGAGAGTTGCAGAATGTGATTGAGCGCGGGGTGGTTCTGTGCCGTGGTTCAGTTCTCAGCATGGGACGCGATCTGCTACCCATCGCGAATACTCCGATCGCCACCGCAAATCGGCCCCTTGCAGGAGATAGCGTTGAACCTAACGAGCAATTAGATCCTCGAAACCCAGCGGATCCCCAGCGCTCGCTCGAATCGGTCGAGAAAGAACACATTCTTCGAGTCCTAGATAGCACCGGGGGAATTATCGAGGGGCCAAAAGGAGCGGCGCAAATACTCGCGCTTCACCCGAGTACCCTCCGCGCCCGCATGAAAAAGCTTCAGATTCACCGGCCCGCCCACTAAATGTTGAGGGTAGCTGCTCCTCCCTGCCCTCAATCCTGGCGCCCGCCAAATATTGCGGGCCGATGTTGCTGCCCCAGACAGAGCCCGGGAACCTGCAACCCCCCTGTTTTCAACTGAATTGCTGGCTGGTACTGCAAACATGTGCTTTGGCAACGGGTATGCAAGAACCAGGTGCGTGCTTAAGCTGTACTCTGGCGCCGACTCGCCAGAGCGGACGAGGAGTTCACGTGGCGTCAGCTGGCAGGTCAAACCCGGGGAGGGAGAGAACCGGCTCCTTC
>JAFATF010000520.1 GCA_019244045.1 Acidobacteriota bacterium | reverse complement strand
CATGCGACGTTTGTTGTTGGTGAGTGCGGCAGCCTGCTTGCTGGCGGCTCAAACCGCAAATGCCAAAGGCTGTCTCGAAGGTGCCGCGATCGGTGGTGCTGTAGGACACATGGCGCACCATACCTTCCTTGGATTGTTTGGCGGGTGCGCAGGTGGATTGTACGTCCACCATCTGTACTCAAAGTGGAAAAGAGACCATCCCAATGGGACTATGAATGAGTTTGTCACCGATAACAAAGAATACCTGCCGGAAGGTTGGGCAGACCGGTTGACTACACCTCCAGAGGTGGGGGATCAAACATACGTCCAGGTACCACCAGCAAAAACGAACAGTAATCATTATCTGTGCCTCGTGCTCTGCGAGGCACATAACTTTTTGCCTTCTCATCGATCGCTTCCAGTCCTTGGCTCACCTACGCACTCACCTGAAACGCGTTATTCGAGCACGATGTTGAATTCGCCAGCCAATGCCGCTGGATCGGCATCGCGGGTTGGATGAAGCTCTACGATCAGCCGACCACGAGCAGCGGGATCGCGCACACCCATCAAAATGGCATCGGTCGCATTCCCCGGCTCGCCCGCGACGTACATCTGCGTGACAAACCGCTCGAATCCGCGACCTGAGACAGCAAAGTGGATGTGCGGCGTTCTCCCCGGATAAGGCACGGGTTTGATCGTCAGGAATTGGTATCCTCCCATCAGATCCGTCGTGGCCGTGCCGTATCCCTGGAAATCGTTGTCACGGGGCCGATCGACCCGGCCATCCCGAACATAGTGATAGCGACTATTGGCGTCGCATTGCCAAATTTCGACCCGCGCTCCCGACACAGGCCGTCCGTTTGGATCGACAATGCGTCCTGTAATTCGGGTGCTGATGCCCTTCGCCGCTCTGGAATGCCCCGACACATGGACCAGATCGTTGTCCGAATCCTGCGGGAAGATAATGGGGTAAAACGGGCCAGGTGTTTGGGCCGGGGTCGGCGGCAGCGTATTTCCAGCGCTCCCTTTTGTTCCGAGCAGCCACGATGTTCCCGCAAACGCGAGAGAGCCGTGGATCAGCTTACGGCGGGCCAACCTTGAATTCGACATGTCCACTCCTCACAGCCCTGCCAGAGATATTCCAGCTCATACGGTGTTGCGCCAAAGCCGTTCTGCCGTATCGGTAATGCTGACCAGGGCGAGTGCCGATAGCCGATTTCCTCGCTCAGATGCATATAATAAATAGAGGATGAGAATCAGAGAACTGCTCGAATCTGAGACGTTGGTGGTCTCAAAGACCGAGTTTCGCAACAATCTTGGTGTTTTGATTGGGACCACCAAGCGAATAGGCCGAAAGATCGAAGCTCGAGATCGTAACGGAAGATTGGTCGGCACGTTTGAGATTGATACGAATATAACACGCAACTGGAACGGTATCAGAGTCGGCAGTGGCGATCTGCTGTCATCGTTGTTTCTGACATTCACCAAAAAATAAAATGGGGTGCCATGAAATCTCATCCCCTGGCTCGCAATCGACGCCATCAGCGAGAACGATCGGGCTTCATCTGTCGTCGAGATCTTGTAAATCTGTGAGCATGTTCTCGACCCGAGCGGTATTCGAGCGCAAATGGGACCAGCCGATTTAACCGGGATGACTGCAGGCGAAACGTTGCTCGATTACAGTCGTGCCCCATATCAGCGACGGTCGTTCAGCCGTGAGAGCAAAGCCTGCGTCTTCGTAAAGCCGTCGCGCCGGATCAAGACCCGCAAAGGTTGTGAGATAATAGGATTGAAAACCAGCCTGGTCCAGAAACGCTTGGGCGGCGTTCATGAGCAGACGGCCAACACCAGTCCCACGGAATGCATCTGCAACGATGAACCAACGCAGATGAGCATCACCGGACGGCAACTCAGGATCGCTCCCGTCAATTGTCAGAGAGCCCAAGAGCGTCCCATCCCGGTCAATCCTGAAAAGGCGATCGCGAGCAAGATCATAACGGTCGAGGTAGGCGGCCATCTCACGGGCAACCTTGGCTTCAAATACAGGTCCAAAGCCCCATTCGCGTGCGTAGTAGACGGTATGGGCGCTCACAACGTCACCGATTATCCCCGGTCTCCAGCCGTGCTGGACTATTATTCCCACTGGCCCACCCCCCTCTTCCAAAACGGCTCTCTTTTTGATGGAACGATCCGCCGCACCATAGCCTTGAGGAGGCTCGCCAGTCCCGGCTCAAAACACCCCCGCCCTTTCCTCAAGGGGTCCCCTCGGCGGGAGGTAAAAAGCAAAGATCTATAACGGCAATCTTTGATCGCGAAACCGATCTGCTGACCACGGGACGGCTGCGGATCGTGCCACTGCCTGATGATGCTTTGATGTCCAGCGAGGAGGCATCCCGAGATCAAGCCCAGAGCAATACTATGCTAACCCCAACTATGGATACGCCTTGAGGCGTTGGCTTGTGAGCGAGATGGAAGGCTTGCCCGGCCTGAAAGCGTAAGCGACGAGGCAGGACAGGACATGGACCATGGCGTTGATCACCGACCTGTGGCGTGAATGCTCAAGCCCCA
>JAFATF010000431.1 GCA_019244045.1 Acidobacteriota bacterium | reverse complement strand
TCCTCTGAAAATCCGAACAGTTGCGGCGCACTGGCTGCAAGCGAGAGCTGGCCAATATCCAGTTTCCGATGAGTGGAAAAGCTAAGCGGCCGGCGCCCGTCTCCGTCGTAATCGGTCAGCAGCGTGGCTCCGAGCACGATGCTTCCGTTAATCAATGCAGCAATTCCGGCTCGCTTGCCGTGACGGCCGCCAAAAGCCGTAAACAATCCGCCGGCGGTCAGGTAGGTTGCTGTAACGATCCAATCGAGAACCTTGTGTTGCTTGGGGCTGATGAGCTTGGGAACAGCCTGCATGATTCACTCCGTGGTAGTTGAATTGCTTGAACTGCCTCTTAGAGGCCTTCTCGGGCCCGACAGTTGTTTAGCATCGCAGGTGAGTGCGACTACGTTCCAGCTTCTCATCCGTTAGCTCCGGCTGCCACAATCTAACCTGACACCTATTTGACCCTGTTTGGTTGACCTCTTCGCCCGTCTCGTGGGGAACTATAATTAGAACGTGAGTTCCCAAAACACAATCCGCAAGGTGGCCAGCGCGCATTTCCCGACGCGTTGGGGCAATTTCGAGATCTTAGGCTTTGAAGGTGAGTTCGGCGACGGGTCCGCTCGCCGACTGGAAACGGCCGTGGCCCTGGTGATGGGCGAGGTGCGCGGCGAACCGCCGCTGGTCCGGGTCCATTCGCAATGTCTTACCGGCGACGTTTTCGGCTCCCTGCGCTGCGACTGCCGTCAGCAGCTGGAGATGGCGCTCGCGATGATTGCCGGGGAAGGCGCTGGTGTGCTGATCTATGAGCAGCAGGAGGGCCGCGGCATTGGCCTGATGGCCAAATTACAGGCTTACGAACTGCAAGACCGGGGCCTTGATACCGTCGAGGCAAACGAGCGGCTTGGGTTCCGAGCTGATCAACGCGAGTTCGCGCTGCCAGCGGAGATCTTGAAGGCCCTCGGCATTGGCCGAGTGCGGCTGTTATCGAACAACCCGGGTAAGGTCGCTGCCCTCGAAAATGCCGGGCTCAAGGTCGTCGAACGCGTGCCTTGCGAAGTCTCGCCCAGCTTGCACGCCGAGGATTACTTGAACACAAAAAAAGCTAAACTTGGACACCTGTTCAGTTCGCGGTGAGTGGTCGGTTTTTTGGCCAACCTTCCGCCCAGGTCTCCGGCTCCCGCCTTGCGTATTACCGGTGTTGCTTCCGGCTAGGCGAAATCACGCGCTCAAGAATATTTTTCCAGAACCTTTCGCAGGTCTTTCCTGTTTTTCGCCGGCAAATTGTTCAGCGCCGCCTCCGCCAGTGCGCGATAAACTCGCCTGGCGTGAGGGACCTGCTGCAGGCTTTTGAGATGCTTCTCTACGGTCGCGGCATCGCCGCGGATGAGGGGCCCGCTGAAAGCCTCGGCCGGACCTTTCTCGAAATAATTATGGATCGTCTGTCTTACGATCGGTCGCATGCGTCGGCGCGCCAGCTTTCTCCCTATCCCGGCCCGCAAGGCGACCTGCTCGGCGGTTGCCAGGGTGGCCACCAGAAGCGGGGAAGTAAATGCGCCCCAAGCATGATAAGCCGGTTTTTCCGCCTTGCCGATTAAGAATGGATGGCCTCCAAGGTCACGAACAATCTGCCTCGCAGCCCGAACTGCAGCGACGTCGCCCTCTAGGGCAAAAGGAACGCCGGTGGGCAGAGGTTTCGCGTCAGCTACGAAGGTCATGAGCGGGTGGGCGGAAGCAACGGCAGCGCGCCGTGTCTTGAGAGCACGAAGCTCGGAACTGGCCAACGCGCCACTCGCATGTAACGCCACTTTGCCTTTCCAATTTCCTGCCGCGGCCAGCATCTCCGCACAGCTAGAAATATCCTGGTCCGGAACGCACAACCAAAAGATGCGGGCCGACAAGATGGGCGCTCGTATGCTGCTCACTCGCGCACCCACTCGTCGCGCAAGCCGCCCGGCTCGGCGGAGAGAACTCGCGCTCCCCCGTGAGATCAACGTCACGATTGGATATCCCGCCCTGCGCAACGATAGCGCGAGCGCGCTGCCCAGACTTCCGGTGCCCACAATCGCGATATCGCTCTTCATCGCCCTGGGCGGCAGGATAGCAAAAACGAGGCTGTGTTCGAGCATGGCAATTTGCCGCAAGTGCGCGCGGCTCGCCGTCGTTCAACGTCGGCCAGGGGAGCGAATACGGATTTTAGAGTCGGTTGTTATCCGATCTTGAGATGTTCGTTGCTATATTGTTGCCATGGCAAAACACAAGCAAAGCAAAGCGCGGGTTATCGCGAGGCGCACTGTTTTTCGAGGCAAAGTCTTTTCCGTCACTTCCGATGAAATCATCGAACCCAATCGCATCCGCGCCCGCCGAGACGTTGTCCATCATCCTGGCTCGGTCGTGGTGCTCGCCATCGAGGAGAGCCGGCGTGAACCCCGCGTGTTACTCGAGTACCAGTACCGTTACGCGGCCAATGAATTTCTCTGGGAGCTTCCTGCCGGGCGCATCGACGAAGGAGAAAGCGAAATCGCAGCCGCGAAAAGGGAGCTCTTGGAGGAGACCGGCTACACCGCTGAGCGCTGGCAGCTGGCCCTCAAATACTACGCCAGCCCCGGCTTCATGGATGAGACCATGGCAGTTTATCTGGCCCGCGATCTGCGCCGCGGCCGCGCCCGGCCGGAGACCGACGAATCCATTCAGAAACGGTTGGTCCCATTGTCAGATGCCGTACAGAAAATCATGCGAGGAAAGATCCGCGATGGCAAGACGGCGGCCGGGGTACTCTGGTTCCGAGCACACATAGCTCTGAAACCCGCATGAATACTGGTGTAAACACGGCTCCTACCCTTGACAGTGACTCGCGATCGGCCGCAGAATATTTTTAACAGACGCGTATCGTGACACGACGCGTGCCTGTGCGGAGGCCCGTAAGGGGAAGGGTATGAAAGGCACAGTGAAGTGGTTCAACAACGCTAAAGGCTACGGATTTATCGGGCGGCAAGAAGGGCCGGATGTATTTGTGCACTACAGTGCTATCGTGTCTGAAGGTTATAAAAGTCTGCAAGAAGGGGACCAGGTGGAATTCGAGATCGCACAAGGCCAAAAAGGTCCCCAGGCCGCTAATGTGACTAAGAGCGCCTAGCTTTCTCTCTCGCTCCCGGCTCCCCGCCGGGCTTTTCGAAGTTTCTGGCCGGAGCACCCGCATAGGTCTGTCTGCGAGCTACAATCTCTTGGTTCATCATGGATAACAGGGCCATTGCCGGCCTGCTCTACGAGACCGCCGACCTGCTGGAAATTGACAATCAGGATTCGTTTCGCATCCGTTCCTATCGCCGCGCTGCCGAAGCCATCGAAGCGCTTGACCAACAGGTGACCGAGCTCATCTCCGAACCCAAGAAGCTGCTCGCGGTGCCCGGGATTGGCAAGGGGATGCTTTCGAATTTGCAGGAAATGCTCAGCCAAGGGCGTCTTCAGCTGCATGCCGAGCTGCTCGGCAAATACCGCCCCAGCATGCTGGAATTGCTTAAAGTACAGGGTCTCGGCCCTAAGACCATTGCCCTCATCTGGAGCGCCCACCAGGTTGCCGACCTTGATGGAGTGGAACGGCTGGCGCTCGAAGGCAAGATTCGCGCGCTGCCTCGTATGGGCGAGAAGCATGAACAGAAGATTCTGAAGGCCATCCAGGATTACCGCCGCATCGGGGGTCGTTTTCTGCTCGAGGGCGCAGAGATTCAGGCCAATAAACTTAGCGAACATCTCTCGAAATTCGATGGCATCGACGAGATCACGCCTGCAGGCTCATTGCGCCGCGGGCGCGAAACGGTTGGCGACCTCGACGTCCTGGTCACGGGAGCGTGCTGTGTCAACGATGGCGAGCGGCGCCGGCTGCTCGAGCACATCATCCAACTGCCCGGCCTAATGGAAGTGATCGCGCGCGGCGACAATAAGATCAGCTTCCGCCTGCGTTCTGGCATGCAGGTGGATGTGCGCACTCTTCCCCCCGATTCGTTGGGAGCGGCCATGCAATATTTCACCGGCTCGAAATCCCACAACGTCGCGCTGCGCCAGCGCGCGCTGAAGATGGGTTTCACGCTCAGCGAATACAGCCTGGGGCGCCTCGAGGACAATAGCCGGGTAGCGGGCGCGCGGGAAGAAGAAATCTATGCCCAATTGAAGCTCGACTATATTCCGCCCGAACTGCGCGAAAACACCGGTGAGATTGAGGCGGCGGAACGGGCTGGCTTGCCGGAGCTGATTACGGAAACTGATCTGCAGGGCGACGTGCACATGCATACGGTTGCAACCGATGGGCGCTCGACCATCGCCGAGATGGCCGAAGCCGCCCGCGCTCACGGCTACAAATACATGGCGATCACCGATCATTCCAAGAATCTCGCCTTCGCCAACGGCCTCGACGATAGGCGCGCGCTCGAGCACATCCAACGAATCCGCGAGGCAGACGCCGAGATCGAGGGTATTAAAATTTTTGCCGGCGTGGAAGTGGACATTCTGCCCGATGGCGAGCTGGATCTATCCGATTCAGTGCTGGCCGAAATGGATCTGGTCATTGCCAGCGTGCATTCCCAATTTAATCAGGAGGCGGCGAAGATGACCGATCGCCTCATCAGGGCGATTGAGAATCCCCATACTTCGCTCATCGGCCATCCCACCGGCCGCATTCTCCTGCGGCGCGATGCCTATCCGTTCGATATCGACGCCGTTCTGAAGGCGGCCCAGAGAAACAACGTTGCCATGGAACTGAACGCCTATCCGGATCGCCTCGATCTCTGTGACCGACACCTGCGCATGGCCAAGGAACGTGGGGTCAAGATTGTCATCAACACCGATTCCCACCACACCTCGCATCTTGAGAAGATCCGATATGGCATTGTGCAGGCCCGCCGCGCTTGGCTTGGCCCGCAAGACGTGCTCAACACCTTGCCGCCCGAACTGTTCGCCAGAGCCATGAAGCATGTCTGGTGAAGAGCGGACAGTAAGCTCGGTCCGATCTATCGCTGAAAATAAACGGTGGATTTAGGTCCCACGGGTGATCCTGATGAATGCCCATTCCTCGAGCGAGCATCTTACTCAGCGATGAACAGAATCACCTCGGCAACCCTCGTGATCACTATCCTCTCGCTGCTTGCCTTCCCTGCATTGGCCCAGTCTGTCTACCAGGAAACATACGGTAAGGTGGCTGTGGGAGTGAAATTCTCTACTTTGGGCGCAGGTATTGAGCTGGCTACGCCCGTCACCCACCGCTCCAACCTTCGTTTTGGGTTTGACGCGTTTACCTACAGCCGGAGCTTGGATAAAGACAACCTGCACTACGACGCGCAACTGGGTTTTCGCACCCTTGAGGCCCACTACGATTTCTTTCCCTGGGCAGGAGGTTTTTACCTCAGTCCTGGACTGGTTGCTTACCTGACCTCGCCGATTACGGCCGACGCCTCCGTTCCGGCCGGCCAGCGCTTCACTTTGGGGGGAGCCAGTTTCGTCAGCGATCCCGCCAATCCTGTGAAAGGAACCGGGAAGCTTGATTTTAATCGCGCGGGTCCATCGTTTACCGTCGGCTGGGGCAATCTTCTGCCGCGCAGCGCCAAGCGTTTCACCGTGCCCGTTGAAGTGGGCATCGTCTATCAGGGAGCACCGAAGGCAACCTTGAACTTGGGCGGCAACGTCTGCGACTTCGCCCTGCTGAACTGCCCCAGTGTGGCCACTCCCACCGTTTTCAGCCACGTTCGATCAGAAGAACGCAAGATCGAAAACGACACGAACTTCTTCCAGGTCTATCCCATCATCTCGGTGGGATTAGCCTGGAAGTTTTAACCACACCATGCCTGCATTGGTGTGTGACCTCACCGGGCTGGAGTTGAGCGCCGTATTCGAGCCCGCTGGGCCGTTGTAGCGTAAAATGCCTGCCAGGACGAACTATGCCTGACGATGCTGTAGGTCCGCTGCCAGGTCCTCCCGAGTCTCCCGCCGAAACACCCCCCCAGGCTGCCTCGGGCGGCATCAGTTTCCATATTGGCGACGAGTTCGGCACGGCCAAACGGAATCTGCCTCCGGCTAAGGTCCTGGTCATTGCCATCGCCCTCGTCCTGGTCATTGCCTCGATTGTGATCTTTGCTTCCAGCCGTCCTAATGGTTCCGGATCGGTGGATGATGTAAACGCGGTGGAGATTCCCGACCAGAATTCCGTGCTGGTCACCCTCAACGTGAGTGTTCACAACAGTGGCAGCAAGCCCATGTGGATTCACAATATGAAGGCCACGATCAAAACCGCCGATAAACAGGAGTTTTCTAATAATGCCGCGGCGCCGGTCGACTTTGAACGTTACTTCCAGGCTTTCCCTAGCCTGAGGACGCGCGCCATCGCACCCTTGACGGTTGAGACCAAGATCCCGCCGGGCGGCAACGCGACAGGAACTATGGTCGTGAGCTTTCCGGTTGCTCTCGATGCATTCAACAAACGCAAATCGCTCACGGTAGCCATCCAGCCATATGATCAACGCGCGGTGGAGATAGAAACAAAGTAACAGGGCTGAGGCAGTGATCGGGCTCCGGCAACATTGCGAACCTAAGGGCTCCCTAGCTGATGACCGACTTCAGCGCAACAAAAGATCGGCCGTTGCCGAATGGTCGCTTGTGCTTACGGTTGATTGATCACTTCGCGGTCGGCCGAGCTGTCACGCCGTTGGCGTTGGTTCAGACGATAAAGGTGGTGGACTGGACCGGTGCCGCGACCGATCGACTGTGCTTTCGCAATCGCGGCGCTCACATACGCTTTGGCCAAGAGTACCGCCTCAGGGACTCCGCGACCGCAGGCCAGGTGGCAAGCAACGGCGGTCGAAAAAGCGCAACCGGTACCATGGGTTGAGGCGGAGCGCTGCCGCTCCGCCTTGAACAGTTGCTGTTCGAAATGCCCGCGCGTGGCAAAGCTAAGCAGGTCGATGGCTTTGTCCAGGTGACCACCGGTAACGACGACATTCGCCGCACCCATGGCATGAAGCTTGAGGGCGGCGCTTTTCATCTGCTCAGGGTTGGTCACCGCACACCCGGTGAGGACTGACGCTTCATCGACATTCGGGCTTACCAGCTGTGACAGCGGAAAAAGCTTCTCCGCCAGTAATCTTCGTCCACCTGAATCGATCAGATCCGCTCCCGAACTTGATTTCAACACAGGATCCAGGACAACTTGAGGCGGTTTTTTGCGTGCAACAAAGTCAACGACTGCATCGACGACCTGCTCGGAACCCAGCATCCCAATCTTCACGGCGGCGATATCGAAATCTCGCGCAAGTTCTTCGAGCATCTCACTTAGAAATTGCGCACTGATCGGCGAAACTCTACTTACACCAGCGGTGGACTGGACGGTCAGCGCCGTGATCGCAGCGATCCCATAGCAGCCATGCGCCGCGATGGTCTTAATATCCGCGGTTACTCCGGCTCCGGAGGAAGGGTCAAAACCGGCGATGGTAAGAACAACCGCAGGCGCTTGCGGCATGGCTGGAATTTAACCAAAAACTGCCCTTTCGACAATGCTTCGGTCCTGCCGCTGAGGATCCTGGCAGCTCGCTCTTAAGTGCCTTCCCTCCAGGAGGGCGGAACCCGAGGAGGCCAGCGCATGTATCGATTGGTGAGCGGAGGACCGATACACCTGATTCGTTTTTCAAATGTAAGTGTCTGATTGCAGGCAGCTTACAAATTTAGGGTTGTAAGTCTATGATCCCACTTGCGAATGTAAAAATTTCGCAGGACGGGGACGTGCCTGTATTTACCAGTAGGTAAATAAGTAAGTCCTTTGCTGCCATCTGCCACCCTACAAAGACCCAATGTAAACAGAGGTTTATAAAGATCGTAATTACCTAATAGTAAAAGCCTTAGCTCCATTTCCAAGTTGACACAGGTGTGGCAGCCGATTAGCATCTGACAATTCCGGATTCCTGGGGTAGGGAGGACGACTTAAGAGATGCGAGGTGACTGAATGCGACGACGATTCGCTAACAGTCTGGCGTTGGCCGTATGCATCGCCAGCCTGACAGCCGGAGCCGCTGGGGGACCAAACAGCTCAGAAGCCGGCAAAACGCATGTCAAACCAAAGGCCCAACAGATCCGGAAGGCCAGGGCAAAAAGAGCTTCGGCGCCCTACCAGGTAGGAATTGCCTCTTGGTACGGGGAATACTTTCAGGGTAAGGAGACTGCCAGCGGCGAGCCCTACGATATGCACGATTTGACGGCCGCCCACCCTTCCCTTCCCCTGGGTACCTTCCTCAAGGTTACGAACCTGTCTAATGGCCGGTCCGTAGTCCTGCGCGTGAACGACCGTGGACCGATGGTACAGGGCCGAATCATCGATGTCTCCTACAGCGCGGCCAGGGTCCTCGGCTTTAAAGCGCAAGGACTTGAGCGCGTCCGCCTGGACCTGGTGCCGGTGGATACTCTTGCGATGGCGCGCCCGCCCAGGCTGCCGTAATTCATTTCACATTGGTACGGTCAGGGGTGGCGAGAAGCTCATTTAGCTCTCGCCATCTGCTGCCTGTCATCGCTGCCAATTCCTTGCCATGGCAGTCGTTTTCTATTGTGCCAACTTCGAGCGAGTGCGATACTTCAACTCGATTCCCGCAAATTAGAACGAGGATGGCTGGAGGCTGCAGCATGCTCACGCTACAAGCCAAATCCCTTGCTGAGACGACGAGGCATGCTCGCGAGCGGCTAATCGTCGCTCTTGACGTTTCCTCATCGGCGGCTGCTCAAAAGATTGTGTTCGAGGTGGGCGATTGTGCCTGTATTTTTAAAATCGGGACACAATTGTTCACCGCCGAAGGGCCGCAGCTGGTGCGTGATCTGGTGGCGTCGGGCCGGAAGGTTTTTCTCGACCTCAAGCTTCACGACATTCCGAATACCGTGGCCTCGGCAGTGGCGGAAGTTGCCAAATTGAAAGTTTCGATGTTGACCGTACACGCCAGTGGTGGCGGGAAAATGTTGGCATCGGCGGTCGCTGCCGCCGGCCAAGCGCCTGCTCCGCCAACGATCCTGGCGGTCACGGTTCTGACCAGCATGGAGCATTCTGAACTTCCCCGTATCGGCGTACGTGGCACGATCGTTGACCAAACTCTCCGGCTGGCGACGCTGGCGATCACCAACGGCTGCGATGGAATTGTTGCCTCCGCTCACGAGGTCAGAGAACTGCGCAGTGAACTGGGGAAAGACTTTGCCATTGTCACGCCCGGAATCCGGCCACCGGGTTCGGAGAAGGGGGACCAAGCACGCGTCGTCACTCCTGCCGAAGCCATATCGGCGGGAGCAACCCATATTGTTGTGGGCAGGCCCATCACCGGCGCCCGAGATCCGGCTGCGGCGGCCAGAGAGATACTGCAGCAAATCGATTTCTAAATGCCGGGCACAAAGGGTGCTCCGAGGAGCCCAGCCCGCTTAAAGTTTTTCGTAAAAATCACAGGCTGAGCAGGAAATAAAAATTCCGCCCGGAACCCCGCGTTCGCGATCCTTGACGCGCTTGACGATGCGGGTTGCCTTGCCACATTTGGGGCAATCCGTGCTCTTCGATGTATCCATGACCTTCTTGCGGTCTGCAGTCTTGGCAATTTTGGCCATCTATAAACTCCTGAGATCGACTTTTTCCCCGACCTTGCCTGCTTCGTCGGGTTGCAGCGTGATTGCAGGCTGAAAACCGTCATCGAGGGAGACGACGAGGACCGCTCAAACTGTCATCCACCCCGCTGATTCTACAAAACCTGGCGCGAGTTGTCGCGCAAGACCAGGCACTGGAAATTTCACTAAACGGCAAAAAGTTGTGCGTGGCCGGATACGGCGATGATTTATCCATCTCCGTAAACGTCGGCTTTGTAGATGATCGACGTTGCGAATTGATGGTGGGAGCCTCGGTAGGGCCAAATGGCGACTTTGCAAAGTAGCTGACTCGGGAAATTCATCTCGGAGATGAACTGACCATTAAAGTCGTCTTGACCGCTCAAGCGGACCGCCCTGAGTCTATTCAAAAAGCTAAGAAATCAAACTGAGACACTACCCATTTCTCGGGCGCATTGCGAACCCAGGCTCCCTCTGCTAGTGTTGTGGGTTTTCGATTGACCCTTTGAGGATCGCCATGCCTGCCATGAAATTTCGCGGCGTAGACTTTCTTGCATTTGACAACCTGATCAGTGATGACGAGCGCCTGGTTCGCGACACCACCCGCCAGTTTATCGAAGAAAACCTAATCCCCATCATCGAGGAATGCAACCGCGCCGGCCGTTTCCCCCAGGAGTTGGTCAAGCCCATGGCCGAACTCGGATACTTTGGCGCTAGTCTTAAGGGACATGGTTGCGCGGGCATGTCCAACGTCGAATATGGACTGGTTATGCAGGAACTCGAGCGAGGCGATAGCGGTATCCGCTCCTTCGTCAGCGTGCAATCGGCTCTGGTCATGTATCCCATTTATGCCTTTGGCAGCGAAGAGCAGAAACGAAGCTGGTTGCCTGCCCTGCAGAAAGGCGAGAAGCTGGGTTGCTTCGGATTGACCGAACCCGATTTCGGCTCGAATCCCGGCGGTATGCGCACCCGCGCTCGCAAAGTTGGTGCCGAATACGTTATCAACGGCGAAAAAATGTGGATCACCTCGGGCAGCATTGCAGATGTGGCCATCATCTGGGCGAAGCTGGAGAACGAGCAGGAGAGCATTCGCGGATTCATCGTTGAAACCGACCGCCCCGGCTTTGAGGCCGACGACGTGCACGGGAAGTGGTCACTCCGTGCTTCGGTCACCTCCGGGTTGTCTTTGCAAGATGTCCACGTGCCCGAGTGCAACCTGTTGCCGAAAAGCAACGGCTTAAAATCGCCCTTGATGTGCCTCAATCAAGCGCGCTACGGTATCGCCTGGGGCGGCATCGGTGCAGCCATGGCCTGCTACGACAGCGCACTGCAATATTCGCTGGTGCGCAAGCAATTTCGCGATCAGCCCATCGCTTCGCATCAGCTGGTCCAGGAAAAATTGGCCTGGATGATCACCGAAATCACCAAGGGGCAACTGCTCGTCCTGCAGGTTGGTCGGCTCAAGGACGCCGACAAAGTCGAGCATCAGCACATCTCAATGGCGAAACGCAACAATGTTTGGGTGGCGCTCGAGTGCGCCCGCATGGCACGAGACATCCTGGGTGCCAACGGGATTGCAGATGATTATCCCATCATGCGGCATATGATGAACCTGGAATCGGTGAAGACCTACGAAGGCACGCATGACATCCATACCCTGATCATTGGTTCATCGGTCACAGGCATCGACGCCTTCTAAGCGTCGCTTGCAAGCGGCGAGCGGCTCGCACCGGCCGAACTTCACCCCTGCAATGCAACTTCTGCCATCCCGGTTATGCCCCCAGGAGGCAGCTCGCGCGCCTGATAGGCAAGACCGCCCCTTGAGTGAGCCTGATCGTTCATTCCGGCCAGGCTCTTAATTGCCGGAAGGCTATCTGCGTCCTCACACTTTTCCCCGCCTCAACTCCGCGAGCGCATACTTGGTTCCGCGCCAGATGATGCCATCTCGGACCAGCGTCAGGACCGCGGACTGCAACAGGGCGTAGATAAACAATGTCGAGCTGATGGGATGAAGAAAGAAATAATATGGCGGAATGGGCGATTTCGTTGACATACCTACGTAGAGCAACGCCAAAGCGAGCAAGGCTATGGCATAGGGAATGCGCGCCACCCCGGACGCCAGACCGAATCCGGCAAAAGGCCAAAGATTGAGAAACGCGAGCGTGAGACAGGTCAGCATCGTCCTTGGCCACTCGAACGAGAGGATGGCAAACAGGTTCTTGCTGAGGTTGGCTACCATGCCCAGGGTTCCCCGCACCCAGTAGACAGAAATCAAGTCTCCTCCGAACACATTCCGCTGTCGAAAGCCGGCTTTCTTCACCACCTTGCCCAGCTTCATATCATCGAGCACTTCCATTCGCAGACGCTTATAGCTGCCCACCGCCTCGTAGCTGCTGCGGCGCAGAAGGTTGAAAGCCCCGACTCCCATATGGTCCTCTGCCCTGGGATCGGCAACTTTCCAGGGCCGATGTCCGAACAGAAACAGCGTCTGGAAGAAGGCGACCATCATGCGCTCGCCGGGAGTTTTCATGATGATTCTGGGCAGCACAACCAGGTGGTCAGCCGGCTCACGTTCGGTATAGGCGAGGGCGCGGCGCAGAGAATCAGGCTGAAAGCAAACGTCGGCATCGGTAAAGAGCAACCAATCGCCCCGTGCCTGCTGAGCGGCCGCCCACATGGCGTGCGTCTTACCCAGCCAGCCGGGTGGCAACCGGTCTACGTGCAAAACCGACAGGCGGCCGCGAGTAGCCGCGCCGGACTGCGACCTTGCAAGTTCCTCGATGATCCTCCCCGTCGAGTCGGTCGAACGGTCGTCGACTGCGATGATCTGGTAATTCTCGTAGTCGAGACATAAGAGGCTGGTGAGGGTGCGCTCGATATCGGCTTCCTCGTTCCGTGCCGGCACGATAATCGTAACCAGCGCCTGGTCGGCGGGAGACAGGTCCCACTCAGGGCGAGAGATATCGGCCACGGTGCGCATCCCCATAGCGGCCTCCACCAGACGCGAGACCCATGCCCAGGCCACCAGAGAGCCCGCGATCCACAAGCAGGTGCGCCAAGCCATGTAGGGGATCAGTAACCGCTCTTTTGGGCGATGCGCTCCGCGTGCAGTTGTTGCAAAGCGTGGACCCGGATTTCGCCGCGCTGCAGCGCCGCGATGCCATCGGCCGCTGCGCGAGCGGCGGAAAGGGTGGTAATGGTGGGAATACGCGCCGTCACCGCGGCGCGGCGAATGGCCTTCTCATCGAAATAGGGATCGGGGCCGTGCGGGGTATTGATGATCAGGTGGATGCGCTCGCCCTTGATCAGATCAACCACATGGGGACGTCCTTCTTTGACTTTGAACACCCGCTCGGTGGCCAGGCCTGCTCCCTCGAGCACGTCCGCGGTGCCGTGAGTAGCCACCAGCCGGAAGCCCAAGTCCATGAAGCGGCGCGCCACCTCGGCTACTTGTGGTTTGTCATGATCGGTGACACTGATAAACACCATACCCTGGGTGGGCAGCTTCTGCCCGGCGCTGATTTGCGCCTTGGCGAAGGCTTCGCCGAAATTGTCGGCAGCGCCCATGACTTCTCCCGTCGATTTCATTTCCGGCCCCAACACCGTATCAACGCCGGGGAATTTGCCCCAGGGGAAGACCGGGGATTTGACATAGTAGCAGCGTCCGGTACCGAGGTCAGCCATGCGCTCGATGTTCGCGGGCAGGAAGTGGCCAAGCTTACGCCCGGTCATCAGGCGAGCGGCGATCTTGGCCAGGGGCACTCCGGTGGCTTTGGAGACGAAAGGGACAGTGCGCGAGGCTCGGGGATTCACTTCGAGCACATACACGCGGGCGGATTCGGAACCGTTGCCGGGGCCGGTTTCGGTCGTGCGCGGGATGGCGAATTGCACGTTCATCAAACCAATCACCTTCAGTGCGCGCGCCAGCTTGAAGGTGTAATCGCGCATGCGGTGCAAGAGGTATTCGGGAATATCAACGGACGGCAATACGCAGGAGGAATCCCCGGAGTGGATTCCGGCCTCTTCGATGTGCTGCATAATCCCGCCAATGACGACGTCTTCTCCGTCGGACAAGGCGTCGACATCGACTTCGATCGCATCTTCCAGAAAATGATCGATGAGCACGGGCCGATCCTGCGAATACTCGACCGCCTCTTTCATATAATGAATCACCGATTCTTCCTCATAGGCGATCACCATAGCCCGGCCGCCCAGAACGTAGGAGGGGCGTACCAGCACGGGATACCCGACCTGCCTGGCTCCGACCACCGCTTCTTCGATGGACGTGGCGATCGCACCCGGCGGCTGCGGGATATCCAAGTCCTCGAGCAATTTTCCGAATCGCTTACGGTCTTCCGCCAAGTCGATTGACTCAGGAGAGGTACCGATGATGTTCACCCCGGCCGCTTTCAAAGGCAGGGCTAGATTCAGCGGAGTCTGCCCGCCAAACTGGACAATGACGCCGACCGGCGCGCCTGCCGCGGACTCGTGTTCGCAAACGGCGTAGACGTCTTCGAGGGTAAGTGGCTCGAAGTAGAGGCGGTCACTGGTGTCGTAGTCGGTGGAGACCGTTTCCGGATTGCAGTTGATCATCACCGTCTCGAATCCGTCTTCACGCAGGGCGAAAGCGGCATGACAGCAGCAATAGTCAAACTCGATGCCCTGTCCGATGCGGTTCGGCCCGCTGCCCAGGATAATCACTTTTTTCTTCTGGGTGAGCGCGGCTTCGTCCTCCTGCTCATAGGTCGAATATAGATAAGGCGTAAAGCTTTCAAATTCTGCTGCGCAGGTATCGACTCGCTTATAGACGGGGGTGATGGCATGCTTCTTGCGCAAATGACGAATCTTTTCCTGCGCCCCCTTGCCAGTGTCCAGACGCCAGACACTCGCCAAGCGTCCGTCGGAAAAGCCCATACGCTTGGCTTCACGCACTACCTCGCCGGGCACAGACGCCAAAGGATGCTTTTCCAGCTCCATCTGCATGTCGTTGATTTCTTTCAGCTGATACAGGAACCAGGGATCAATCGAGGTCATCTTCGCCAGCTGCTTGACGGTGTGGCCCTGGCGCAGAGCATGACGAACATAGGACAAGCGTTCGGGATGAGGGGTAACCAGTCGCTGGGTGAGAATCTTGGGCTCGATCTTTTCCGCGCCAATCTTCTTGCCGGTCTCGAGAGCGCGCACGCCCTTGAGCAGAGCCTCTTTAAAGGTGCGGCCAATGGCCATGACCTCCCCCACCGATTTCATCTGCGGGCCCAGGCTCTCATCGGCGCCGGGAAATTTTTCAAACTGCCACTTGGGAATTTTCACCACCACATAGTCAAGGGTCGGCTCGAAGCATGCGGGGGTCTTACGAGTAATGTCGTTAGCAATCTCGTCCAGCGTGTAACCGACGGCCAGCCTGGCAGCAATCTTGGCGATGGGAAAGCCGGTGGCCTTGGAGGCAAGGGCTGACGATCGTGATACCCGCGGATTCATCTCGATCACCACCATGCGCCCGGTGGCCGGGTTCACGGCAAATTGGATATTGGATCCTCCGGTCTCGACGCCAATCTCCCGAATCACCGCGATGGCGGCATCCCGCATGTGCTGATATTCGCGATCGCTCAAGGTCTGGATGGGAGCCACGGTGATCGAATCCCCCGTGTGCACACCCATAGGATCGAAGTTCTCAATCGAGCAGACGACGATCACGTTATCCTTCAGATCACGCATCACCTCCAGCTCGTACTCTTTCCAGCCGAGGACCGATTCCTCAATGAGAACTTCGTGCACGGGAGAGAGATCGAGACCGCGCGCCAAAATCTCCAGCAGCTCTTCCCGGTTGTAGGCGATGCCGCCGCCGGTTCCACCCAGCGTGAACGAGGGCCGGACAATGACCGGAAATCCGATCTTCCCTGAAAACTCCAGCCCGTCCTTAAGGTTGTTGACCAAGGCCGATTTCGGAACGTCGAGGCCGATTTTCTGCATGGCGTCTTTGAAAAACAGCCGATCTTCCGCCTTCTTGATGGCTCCGATATGGGCGCCAATCAGCTCGATATCGTACTTCTCGAGCACCCCACCGTCGGACAGTTCCACGGCCATATTAAGGGCGGTCTGCCCGCCCACGGTAGGCAAAATGGCGAAGCCCTTCGATCCCGCCGTCGCACGCTCGCGCCCAATGATCTCGCTCACGTACTCGCGCGTGATCGGTTCGATATAGGTGCGGTCGGCAAACTCGGGGTCGGTCATGATGGTCGCCGGATTGGAGTTGACCAGCACCACTTCGTAGCCTTCGGCCTTGAGTGCCTTGCAGGCCTGGGTGCCGGAGTAATCGAATTCGGCCGATTGGCCGATGACAATCGGCCCCGAACCGATGATCAGAATCTTCGAAATATCTGTACGTTTGGGCATTCAGTTCTCAACTTCTCGCTTGCCATTTCGAGCGGGCAAGGTGGGCTGGACGCGGAAACACATTGGGCGAAGCAATCGCGGCCGCGGGCCCATGGTTAAACTTCCTAAAGCAACCCCGTCGCGCGATAGATCACCCCTTCCACTCCTCCATCATCTTTACAAAGTCCTTAAATAGGTAATGCGAATCGTGAGGACCCGGCGATGCTTCGGGGTGGTACTGCACGGTAAACAACGGCAGGTTCCGGTGTCGCATGCCTTCGAGTGTGCCGTCGTTCAGATCCATGTGAGTCAATTCCACCTCGCTTGACGGCAGGGAGTCCGGATCGACGGCGAAATTATGATTGTGGGCAGTGATCTCTACCTTGCCGGAGCGCAACTGCTTGACCGGATGATTTCCCCCGTGATGCCCGAACTTCAATTTGTACGTCTTGCCGCCCAAGGCGATTCCCGTCAGCTGATGGCCCAAACAAATTCCGAAGATGGGCTGTCGGCCCATGAGTCGACGAATGTTGTCGACGGCGTAGGTACACGGTTCTGGGTCACCTGGTCCGTTGGAGAGGAATACTCCGTCGGGTTTCATGGCCAGAACATCTTCGGCGGGGGTTTCGGCGGGGACGACCGTCACCCGACAGGCTTCGCCGCGCAGTTTGCGCAGAATATTCTGCTTGATGCCGAAGTCATAGGCGACGACATGAAACTTCTCCGGCACATCCTTGACCCCGACCACTTCGACCGGCTCGTGCGAACGCTCACCCATCTCCCAAACGTAGGGACGTTTCGTACTGACCACTTTGGCAAGATCGCTGCCATCCATCTTGGGAATCGATCGGGCTTTGGCAATCAGTTTTTCTTGATCGCTCTCCAGGGTGGAAATGACTCCGCGCATGACGCCATGATCCCGCAGATGGCGCACCAAGGCGCGGGTGTCAATCTCGGCCAGCACCGGAATTTTGAACTGCTCAAGATATTCCTCGGCCACCTGCTGGGAGCGCCAACTCGAGCTCACTTTCGAGAACTCGCGCACGATCAGCCCCTCGATATGGGGACGAGTCGCCTCGTTGTCTTCCGCGTTGGTGCCGTAATTTCCTATTTCCGGATTGGTGAGAACTACGATTTGGCCACAATAGGAGGGATCGGTGAAAATTTCCTGGTAGCCGGTGATCGAGGTATTAAAAACGACTTCTCCGTAACATTCGCCTTTCGCGCCATAGCCTCTGCCGCGGAAGACGCGCCCGTCCTCCAGCGCAAGCAAAGCCTGCATCAATGCTCCTGGAAGTGGATTTTCTGAATTTTATCAGGGACGCTGAATCAGCGGAAGGTCCGGATGGGTCTGACTCTCTGATCTTTGTTACCCTCCGAGATGCCGGATCCCCGGCTCCAGCCTTTGCCTGCCTCGGAAGCATAAGTTGATGGACGGCGGTAAGAGTCGGTTACCGCAGCCTTCCCAACTTGTCCATGGGCCAGTATCCGAAAACGGCCTTGCCATAGATAAAGCTTTCCTTCACCGGACCAAAGTCGCGGCTGTCATTCGACATGCTGCGGTGGTCTCCCAGAACAAAGAAAGCATGCGGAGGCACAACCTGCTCGGGATAGGAACGCTCGTCTTCGTAGGGGGGAGGAACATAATCCTCATCAAGGAGTTTCCCATTCACGTACACCTGGCCGCTGACGATGCGAATGCGGTCGCCCGAGACGCCAATCACCCGCTTGATGTAGCTCTTCGACGGATCGCGAGGGTAGCGAAACACCACGATATCGCCGCGCTCGATCGCTTCCAGACGGTACACGAACTTGTTAACGAAGATACGCTCCTGGTCCAAAAGACAGGGCATCATGCTTGTGCCTTCTACCTTGACCGGCTGGTAGAGAAAGATGATGATGAAGGCCGAAATTGCCAACGAGATGACCAGATCGCGAAGCCACACCGCCAAAACGGGAACCGTTCGGGCCGGGGCGAAAGATGTGGAAGCGGACCGCCGTACAGGAGGGGTCGAGGCAAAGGCATCCTCCACATCTGTCATAGAACCTCATTGTAGTACGAACCGGACCAGACTACGAGCCGGCCTGCGCGCCTGAAGGCGGCTGATCTGCGCGCCGATCAAGCTGCGGTCTCTGCGAGCGATGTACACCCGATATAACAGCCTTGTGACACAGCCGTGTGACCAGTTCGACGGCTTAAGCTAAAATAGCGAAGCCGAGGTACCACTCGATGCCCAGACGCGTGCTGACAGCAATCTTCCTGTGCCTCGTGACCGTGGCAGTTTCCGCCCAATGGAGGTTCCAGCAGGGGGACCAGGGAATACCGGCGTTCAACGCCTCCCCTCCCCAGCCCGGGAATAAAGTGCCGGCAATCTTGGGCAAAGAACAACTTTGGGGAACGAACAGCCAATACCCGTTCCAGACGCATGCCTACGAGTTGGCTGCCACCATTCCTGCCTTGTTGCACCAGCAGCCGTGCTATTGCTACTGCGATCGTGGCATGGGCCACAAGAGCCTGCACAGCTGTTTTGAAGGAACCCACGGGGCCGAATGCGCTACCTGTCTCAAGGAGCTGTATTACAGCTACTTGGAATACAAAAAAGGAAAGGCCGCTAAACAGATTCGCGCCGGCATCATCAGGGGAGAATGGAAGCAAATCGACTTGCAGTCGGCGGCCTCGATAAACTAGCTGCGACCGGCTGTTCGCAATCGGGGGAAGCCGGATTGGACGCGTTTCCCAGTTTTAGCCTATACGGCTGCGGCCGCGCGCCGGGTCATTTTCCGCAATCTGCGCCCTGTGCCGCCCGGCAGGTTGGGAACAACCCGAGCCAATCACATTGCGCCGCGAGTTTTGTTGAACCTTAAAGACCCGAGCAGTTCTGGATCTAATTTCTTACTTACCTCGAAGGAAGAGTAGGAGCGATGCCCCAAACGACGAAAAGCAAAAAACCTGTGGCTGACGATCCCCAGCTTTCCCAGGCTTTGCAAAATTACGAGGCTGGCCTGCGGGCCATGCAAGAACATAAATTCGAAAAGGCGAAAGTCCACTTGCAGAAGGTCGTACACGGCTCCCACCCTGAGCTTGCCGACCGCGCCAAGACTCACCTGAATGTTTGCAACCAGCACGTCGAGCGCATCGCGCACCAGTTCAAAAGTCCGGAAGAGCACTATGATTATGTGGTCTCGCTCATGAACGTGGGCGATTATGTGACCGCGCGCGAGCACCTGGAAAAGCTGTACAAACAGAATCCATCCTTGGATTACGTGGCCTACGGATTGGCCGCCCTTGACTGCCTTACCGGGCGGGTGGAGGAGTCACTCAAACACTTGGACGAGGCCATCCGCCATAATTCTTCTTTACGCTTCCAGGCCCGTAACGATTCCGATTTCCAGAATCTTGCGGAAGATCCGCGCTTTACCGAGCTTCTGTATCCCGATCCCGGCTCGGAACTGACCAACGGCGGAGAGACATTTGGGGAGCAATAGGCAGTGATGAGCGTGCGAAAGGCACCTTTGGGTCCGCCAGATGCCGCAGCTCAGATCGAATCCCGCCCCTTGCGGGTGGTCGCCATCGGCGGGGGCACGGGCCTGTCCACTCTGCTGAAGGGTTTTAAAAGCTATGTGTCCAACCCGGCCATGCCTCTTGGGCCCGCCTCGGAGTGCCAGATCGGCGAGCTTTCCGCGGTAGTTACAGTCAGCGATGATGGTGGTTCGAGCGGACGCCTGCGCAAGGACTTCAACATGCTTCCACCAGGCGACGTGCGCAACTGTATCGTCGCCCTTTCCGAAGATGAGGCGCTACTATCGAAACTTTTCCGGCACCGCTTTACGCAAGGCCCCGGCTTAGAGGGCCACAGTTTTGGCAATCTATTCTTAGCCGCCTTGACCTCGATCACTGGCGATTTTGCCGAGGCGGTGCGCCTCTCGGCCGAGATCCTCCTCACCCGCGGCCATATCTTCCCGGCTACCACTTCCAATGTGGAGCTGGAAGCAATTATCGAGGATGGCAGCCGGGTGCGCGGCGAAACCAAGATTACCGCCAGCAAGGGCCGCATTCGCGAGCTCGTGCTGGTGCCCCCCGATGTTCGGCCGCTGCCTCAAACCTTGCGCGCCCTCGCAGACGCTGATCTGATCACCATCGGTCCGGGCTCGCTGTTTACCAGCATGATCCCAAACCTGTTGGTGCGCGGCATTGTGCAGGCAATCCTCGATTCACCCGCGTTGAGGGTTTATATCTGCAACCTTATGACACAGGCCAATGAAAGCCTCGGTTTGACCGCGGCAGACCACATTCGTGCCCTGGATCGGCATGCCGGAGACGCGCACATTTTCGACTATGCCCTGATCAATTCGCGACCCGTCAGCCCGGAGATGAAGGCAAAGTACGCTCTTGAGGGGGCGTGCCAGATTGTCAGTGATTTGAGCGCCATCGAGGCCATGGCTGTTTGTCCCGTTCTCGGCGACTATCTGCTCGAAGAGAGCGGGGTGGTGCGCCACAATTATGAGCGCGTGGCGCGTGACCTCGTCGAACTTGCGATGGCTCGCCGCCAGGGCAATCAGTCTGCGCTCACTAAATCAATTCAGCGATAGATGCCGCCAACCTCTTCAGCATGAACCCTTGACCGGCTTGCTCGGTGAAGGACGTTGTCATTACCGTAGGAAAAACTCGCTTCTAATCGCCCACACGGGAGCCGGCTGCGGCCAACGGACTGGTATATTGACTGGCGATGCTCAAATCCAATAGGAAGATACGGGCGGCGGCATCGGGCAAAGGGTCGAAATTTGCCATTGCCATTTTGGCCGCCGGCAAGGGCACCCGCCTAAAATCCAAGCACCCCAAAGTTCTGCACGAAGTCGGCGGCAAGCCCCTGCTGGCTCATGTCATCTCGGCTGCCCGCAGGGTTGTGCCCGCGCGGGACATCTACGCCATCATCGGCCATGAAGCTCACCTGGTCCGCCAAGCGGTGGCCGCTACGGGGGTCGAGTTTGTGGTGCAAAAGGAGCAGCGTGGCACCGGACATGCCATCATGAGCGCGCGCGACGCGCTCACCAACTACGATCACGTACTGGTACTTTCGGGCGATGCGCCCTTGATCTCATCGTCAACCATCGAGCGTATTCGCGATTATCACCTGGTCGAGCGAGCCGCCATGACCATCCTCACGGCGCTTTTGGATGATCCGACGGGATATGGCCGCGTCATCCGCCAGGCACCGGGCAGCGATCGAGTTGAGGCCATCGTTGAGCAAAAATCCCTGAAAAAGAGCCAGCAAACAATCCACGAAATCAACTCTGGTTTTTACGCCTTCGACACCGAGCCGCTGTTCGAGCATATCGACCAGTTGGCCGCCGACAACCCGCACGGCGAGCTATATCTGACCGACATGGCGGCAATTCTGAAGAAAGCCAAGCTCCGCGTGCTCGCCCTCCAAACCCCCCAGCCCTGCGAAGTCATGGGCAGCAACACGCGTGCCGAGCTGGTATTGCTCGATCGACAGATGCGCGCGACGAAATGCCAGCAGCTCATGGCCGCCGGCGTCACTGTTTATTATCCCGAAACCTGTGTCATCGACTGCGAGGTTGAAATCGGGGCCGATACGATCATCGAGCCATTCGTCCAGCTGCTTGGGACGACCCGGATTGGCGCCGACTGTCGCATCCGCTCGTTTAGCGTCATGAAGGACTGCCAACTGGGGGATCAGGTGACCGTCCGCCCGGGCACACTGGGAGAGCAGGTTCGCATCGGCCGCGGCGCTGTGATCGGCCCCTATTCTCACCTGCGGCCCGGCAGCGACGTCGGCGAAGGCGCCCATGTGGGCAATTTCGTCGAAATGAAGAAGGCCAGGCTGGGCAAGAATTCAAAAGCCAATCACCTCACGTATTTGGGTGACGCTGAGATCGGCTCGGGCGTGAATATTGGCGCGGGCACGATTACCTGCAACTACGACGGGGTCAATAAATACACGACGGTGATCGAGGATGGCGTATTTGTGGGCAGTGACGCCACTTTGGTTGCCCCCATCAAAGTGGGGCAGGGAGCCTACATTGCCGCCGCCTCCTGCATTACCGATGATGTTCCCTCCCACTCTCTGGCTCTTGGCCGAGCCCGCCAGACCATCAAAGAAGGTTGGGCTCGCGAGAGGCGGGACAGGTTGGCGCAAGCACGAGAGACCAAGAAATCATAGTTCACACACCTTCATGGCACCGCCATTCTCTGCGCTCTTCCACCTCTCTCTTTTCTATTCTTTTGCTGGCAGGGGTCCGTCCAGCATGCTCTTGGGCTCAACTGAGAACCAGCCTAGCAACTCTTTGTCGGGGACGCGCCGCCGGGCCTGAATCAGCTGCCGCTTCCTGCCAAGTTCCTTCCGGGCCTTCCAGACCGCGCCCAGCGCCGACAGTAGTCTCCGATCCACCAGCAGACAGTAGCCCACCACCTGCGCATCGCGCCAGGTAACTGGCAGGAAGAATCTTCCGTAAAGTCTCCAGGAAATATTCTTGGCCCGCATCAGAAAACGGTTCTTGACCGAATGCCAGTTGATTTCGAGCGGCAAGTGGTTACGCCGTTCCGGGGTAACGCGACGAACATGCCAGGCAACAGCTTTTGGTGCATAGATACACTTCCACGCCATCAATTGCGCACGCCAGGCAAGATCGGCATCCTCGCGGTAAGCAAAAAACTGCTGGTCGAAAAACTCTCCTTCGACCGCGACATCTTCGATCATAGCCCGGCGGTAGAGTGCCGCCGCCCCACTGGCACCGAAGACGTACTCCAATCTGTCATACTGACCGCGGTCACTCTGTTCAGCTCCGCGATCGAGATGGCGCAGGCTGGGTGTGAAATAGATTCCGGTCGAATCGATGATCCCGGTTAGCTGGGGTTCTTTGTCCGGGGACCAGCGCAACAGCTTCCCCGAAACCGAGCCTACGGCGGGGTCGAGCTCGCCTGCGGCCACCATCTCCCAAACGAAATCGGGGTCAAGTACCACGTCTGGGTTCAGTGAAAGCAGCCATTCACCGCCTGAAGCACGAACCGCCTGGTTCTGCCCGGCAGCAAACCCCAGGTTTGCGTCGTTGAAAATCAGCTTGCCTCCTTCGGCTAATTTCTCGAGCACTTGGCGAGTGCTGTCGGTCGATGCATTGTCCACAACAATGAGTTCGAGGGGACGATAGGTTTGAGCTTTGAGCGAATCCAGGCAGGACTTCAGGAAGCGTGCTGAGTTGTAGGTCGTGATGAGGACCGAAACCGTGGGCACTCGCATGGTGCCGCTTAATGTGCGCCTTTGCCCGAAAGAACCGTGGGAATCGTCTTCACCAGGATCTTGAAGTCCAGCCACATCGACCAGTTATCGATGTAGAGCAGGTCGAGGCGCACCCAACTGTCGAAGCGCAGCTGGCTACGCCCTTCAAGTGCCCACAGGCAGGTCATGCCGGGTCGCATGCGCAGGCGGCGCCTCTGCCAGGATTCGTAACGATTGACTTCGTCGGGCAGCGGCGGCCGCGGTCCCACCAGCGACATGTGCCCGAGGAGCACATTCCACAATTGAGGCAGCTCATCCAGGCTGAAGACTCGCATCCATCGTCCGACGACGGTACAACGGGGATCGCGGCGCATCTTGAACACCGGGCCGTCCACTTCGTTCATATTTTCCAAGTTGGGCAGAAGCTGGTCGGCGTTAGCCACCATGGATCGAAATTTGAGCAACGTGAACCGGCGTCCGCCCAGGCCACAGCGGGTCTGCCGATAAAACACCGGCCCGGGGGAGGTCAGCTTAATGAGGAGCGCGAAGACGAGTAGCAGCGGTGAGACCGCGATGAGAGAGAGAGCCGCCACCAGGATGTCGAGGCATCGTTTGAACGCCAGCGCAAAATCATTTTGCGGCGTGCTGGCAAATGTTAGCAGTGGCACATGCCCAAGATGCTCCACAAAAACGTGATTAAAGCCGCGCGGCAGAAAATCCAGCTGCACTCGCATGTGCACGCCCTCCTGCTCGCATTGCTGCATGATGGGCTCCAGATCAGCCAGCTCTTCCCGGCCTACGGCAAATAGAACTTCATCGACAACGTGCTGGTGCAGAAGCTCCGGAAGCCGCTGAACCGGTATGAGCGAATAATCGCGCCGCAGGCCGGGCGGGAGACTGGGCATCTCATCACCCATGTAGGCGAAGGCCATAAGGTCGAGGCCCTGGTTTTCGCCCTCCTCGAGCAGGCAGGCCAACTGGCCGGCGCCGCTCGCGGTTCCGACGATGATAAAATGCCGCTGGTGTTCCGGCCTCGTTCTCAGCCAGCTTCCGCCTGCCAGCAGCGCCCATCGGCTCACCCCCAAGAATACAAATTGCAGAAACACAAAAATCAGCAGCAGACTTCGACTAACATATTCACCTTTGAAGAAAAACATGCCCGTAAACAGGGCTAACAGGCCGAGCGCCATCATCTTCACGACATCGGAGGCGATGTCCCGCGGACGCCGAAGTTCCACCTGGCTGTAGGCCCCCAGCAAATATCCGAAGAAGGGGACCAGCAAGGAGGCGGCCAGAAAAATGGGCAGGTAGTCTTTCAGCGGATAAATGGGGTGCAGTCCGTACCAGTTCCGCTGGCCGATGGCCTCGCGAACGCCGTAGGCGACGACAAAGGCCACCGCAGTCGCAAGCAGGTCGTTGAGAACGCAAGTTACGCTAATCAGTCGCGAGCGACGAGAAAACATCTGGGCTGTCTCAGGTTCTCGAGCTTCTAGGATACGACAACATGGCTGGGTCAGTACATCTGGTCGAGCAGCGGGCGCAAGTGAGCGGGGGCTTGGCCGCTGCAAAATTCCTGGGGTGGGTGGAAACCGCGATTTTCATCTGCCTGGCCATGGTCGCACTGACGGCACCGGTCTCGACCAAAGCCGCGGTCAATAGTTTCCGTGCGGCTACCGTCCTTTGGGTACTTCTGACAGCCACTGGAAAACGCCGGCTCACGCGCCAGCCGCTAGCCTTGCCCCTGGTCGTGTTCCTCATCTGCACCGCAATTTCTAGTGCCCTTTCACTCGACCCTCGTCTGAGCTGGGGACGCATGCGGACCGTCTCCCTCATATTCCTCGCGATTGTCGTCGGCCAGGCGACTCACAGCCTGCGACAGCTCAAAACTCTGGCCGCCCTCCTCATTGCCTCCTGCTTGCTGACCGTGCTCTATACCGCCTGGCAATACTCGGCTGGCATTGGGGTGCAGGCGACGGCGAGCGGCCCTGCCCTGGTGTCGTTAGGAGCAGTCGGGTTGGCCCCCGGCGATATTATTCGGAAGCTCGGCGGGACCACGGTTCGAAGCCCACGCGCCTTACGCGGACAGCAGTTTTCCTCCACCCCCGTAGAACTACTCCTCTGGCGCGAAACTCCCAATGCCTTGCAACCATTTCATATCGCGGTTGACGCCAAGAGGTGGGAGGTTCTCCTCCGAAGTCCCGGCCTGAGCCTGAGGCGAGCCCACCCGCCGCGTGCCCAGGGCTTTTTCCGGCATTATTTTCCGTTCTCGGAATTTCTGGTTTTCGCCGCCTTACTGATGGGGGGATTTGCCGTTTCCCCAGCTCTCGATGGCAAGCGTCGTATCAGTCTGGTTCTGGCATTTGCGGCAACGGCCGCTACCCTGACCCTGACCTTGACCAGAATTTCGCTCGTCAGCTTGGCGGTTGGCACCTTGCTCCTGATTGCCATGCCCACCAAGGGGCGCAGGCGAAAGGCGAGCATCATCGCTTTTTTGCTGCTTTCGCTCGCTGCCATTGCCTGGGTTCAGCACCACCGCGCCGGACCTGAGTCGGATCCCGGAAACGAATACCGCCTCTTGATGTGGCGCGACAGCCTTAAGATGGTACGCGCCCACCCCTTATTCGGCGTAGGTTTAGACAGCGTAGCTGGCGATTGGCAGAGGTGGAATTTAGAAGCCTATCGCCGCTTCCCCCTGCACAGCCACTTTCATTCGACCCCCATACAGCTCGCGGTAGAATGCGGTCTGCCGGCGTTGGCGGTATGGATCTGGTTGCTAGCTGGCGATTTCGCCTTCCTCTTACACGAGTACCGCACTAGTAGCCATAATGACTGGTTCGCCAGTGGCCTCCTGCTCGGCGCCTTAGGCTGCCTGGTTGCCTTTGTATTGACCGGGTTCGTGCAGTATAACTTCGGGGATGCCGAAGCCATGATCGTGTTTTGGTTGATCATGGGCATGGCCTTTGCTCTTAATCGGCTCACTACCGAGGGCGCTGGCGGCAACTCATCCTGAGGGATGGAGGCATTCTTTGCTGCTCGTGTTTGACAGCAACGCTGTTGGCTTTTTAAGATAGTCACACTGCAGTGCAGTCCCATACAGTCGGGTCACGATATGTGTAAGGGTTTGTCCCTTGCTTCCTGCGGCAACAGCTATGATCACAGTCAAAGATCTCACCAAAAGATATGCCCGGACCACCGCCGTCGACCAGATCTCCTTTTCCGTGGAAAAGGGACAGATCGTTGGCTTTCTCGGCCCTAACGGCGCGGGCAAAACCACCACCATGCGCATGTTGACCTGTTTTCTGCCCCCCACCTCGGGCAACGCCAGCATAGCTGGCTTTGACGTGCTGGAACAGCCGCTTGAGGTCAAGAAACGCATCGGCTACTTGCCCGAAATGCCTCCCCTCTATCAGGAGATGGGAACGTCGGAATATCTGAAATTTGTCGGCCGTCTGAAGGGACTGCGCGGCGCAGAACTCTTTGCCAGAATCGATTACGTTCTCGAGCGGTGCGCCATTGGGGACGTTCGCAACAAGCTTCTTGGCAAGCTTTCCAAGGGCTATCGGCAACGGGTCGGTCTGGCGCAGGCAATTCTTCACAATCCTGACGTGTTGATTCTCGACGAGCCCACCGCCGGGCTGGATCCTAAGCAGATCAACGAAACGCGCGACCTGATCCGCAGCCTGGCCGGCGACCATACCATTATTCTCAGCACGCATATTCTTCCTGAAGTCGAGCAGACCTGCCAGCAGGTGATCATTATCAATCGGGGCAAATTGGTGGCCACCGATTCAGTACACAACTTGCAGAATCGGGCACGCGGCGCCGAATCCGTGTTGGTAGAAGTGGGTAGCCGCAACGGCGTGCTTGACCCGGCTGCGGTCGAGAAGCGCCTGCAACAGATCCCTTCGACCGCCCGTGTCGTCGCCAAGCAGAGCCGCGACAACCGCCACACGTTCGAGGTGGAAACCGCCGCGAAAGACGGTTCTACGCGCGCCGACATCGCCCGCGCGATCGTGGAATCAGGCTGGGATTTAAACGAACTTCGTCCGGCCGCTGTCAGCCTTGAGGAAGTCTTCCTGCAACTGACCAAGGCGGAAGCCTCGGTGGAGAAACTCGCCGCCAAGGGAGGGCAGTCATGAGAAATATCTGGACCATTTACCGGAAAGAGCTGAACAGCTATTTCGTTTCGCCCATTGCTTACATCCTGCTCTTGATGTTCGCACTGATCTTCGGGTTTTTCTTCTGGAACGCGGTTGGCATGTTTGTTTACTACGGCATGGAATCGCAGATGCGCGGTCAGATGTTCCCCATGAACGTCAACGAGCAGGTGATCCGTCCCCTGCTGTCGAACATCAGCGTGGTCGGGCTGTTCTTCATTCCCATGATCACCATGCGCGTGTTCGCCGAAGAAAAGCGCAATGGAACGATCGAGTTGCTGGCCACCTCGCCGGTGCGGGACAGTGAAGTGATTGTGGGAAAGTGGCTGGCCGCCGTCACCCTGTACGCGACCATGTTGCTGTTTTCGGCCGCAAACTTTTCCTTTCTCTTTCGCTACGGCAACCCCGACTGGAAACCGCTGGCCATCGGATACCTGGGCTTGCTCCTGCAAGCCGGCGCTTTGCTGGCCATCGGCACCTTCGTGTCGACTCTGACCAGGAACCAGATCATCGCCGGAGCAGTCACGTTCGGCATCTGTCTGCTCTTGTGGGTGCTCGAATGGGTGAGCGGGTATGAGACGGCGGCGTGGGCGCGCGTGCTCTCCTATATGTCGGTGATTACCCACTACGAGTCGTTCGGCAAGGGCGTACTCGCCATCAAGGATGCACTCTTTTATGTGACGCTGATTTTCCTCGGTCTTTTCCTTACCGCTCGCTCCATGGAATCTCTGCGCTGGAGGTCGTAAGTGAATACGCAGTTGCTGAAAGCCAGACAAACACGGTACGCGGCTTACGCGGCTATCTATATCTTGGTGGTGCTTGCCATTGTGACCGTGGTCAACGTGCTCGGAGACCGCTACAGCAAATCCTATGACGCGACCTCCAATAAGCGCTACAGCCTGTCGGAACAGACGGCCAAGATCGTCAAGGGCCTGAAGCAGGACGCCACCATCACTTACTACGATCAATCCACGCACTTCCAGCAGGGAAAGGACACTCTGGACCAATACGCCAGCCTCTCTCGTCGCATCCACGTGAACTACATCGACCCGGACAAGAATCCGCAGGCTGCCCGCCAGGCCGGTATTAAGAACTATGGCACCGCCGTGGTCGAGATCGGAGATCGCAAGGAAGAGGCCAAGAGCATGAGCGAGGAAGGCATAACCGGCGCCTTCATCCGTGATCTCAAGAATACTAAGCGCACCATCTGCTTTGTCACCGGCAGCGGCGAACACCAGATCGACGATTCGGACCGCAACGGCTACTCCCGGTTGAAAGAGTTGCTATCGAAGGATGAGTACCAGGCAAAGTCGATCAATTTGCTCCAGAAAGCCGAGATTCCCGAAGATTGCACGGTTCTGGTGGTGGGCGGTCCGAAGGGTGATTACGTTCAGCCGGAGGTCGAGGCCATCAAGAAATACGTCGAAAATGGCGGCCGTGCCTTCTTCATGCTTGATCCGCCTCTTAAGCTTGGTCGCGAAGAGATCGCCGACAATGATGCCCTGAGCAATCTGCTCGAAGCCTGGGGGGTTACGGCGGAGAAGAACCTCATTCTCGACCTCAATCCCATCGGTCAGCTGGTGGGAGTAGGACCGCAGGTGGCGCTGGTCAGCCAGTACGGGACGCAGCCCATCGTCAATGAGATGAAAGGCACGACGACCGGCTTCCCCATCACGCGCTCGCTCGCGATCAAGAGCACCGATAAGACCACGGTCGAAAAGCTGTTTGATTCCTCCGACTCGAGCCTGGCAACCAGCAACCTGAGTTCTGCGCAGGTGAAGGTCAATGACCCGAAGAACAAGAAAGGTCCGGTGACCATGGCGGCCGCCGGAACCTACAAAACCGGCAAGGAAAGCTCCCAGGGCAGGTTTGTGGTCGTAGGTAGTTCATCCTGGGCAGCCAACTCGTTCATCAATTTCAATGGCAATCGAGATCTGGCCCTGAACGCCATGAACTGGCTATCCTCGGATGAAGACCTGATTTCCATTCGTCCTAAGGATCGAGAAGACCGTCGTATCACCATGACGCGTGCGCAAATGAGCTGGGTGCGAAACACCAGCCAATTCCTCCTGCCGCTGTTCGTCATTGTGGCCGGTATTTCGGTGTGGTGGAAGCGCCGTTGAGCAACGTGCCGCGGTTTTGCTCCCCGGAGCAGCGCTGGTTAGCTGTACTGTCGACGGGGAAAATCGGCGGCTGAGGATTCCAGGGATCCCATGAGAATTCGAGGACTCGTCATCGCGATGGTGCTGTTGGCTGCCCTGGTGGGCGCGCTTTACTGGTCCAACCGTCATCCGCAGTCAAGCGACACGGTCAGCGCATCGGCTACGCCTGCGCCCAAGATCCTGAGTGTCAACGAATCGGACCTTACCAAGGTTGATCTGCACAAGCAAAAAGGCGAGGAAGTCGCGCTGGCGCGCAGCGGTTCCGGAAGCTGGGAAATTCTCGCGCCGCGGCCGATGACCGCCGACCAAAGCGCCGTCTCGTCCATGCTTGGAAGCTTCAGCTCGCTGAATTCGGAGCGGGTGGTGGAAGACAAAGCGCACGACCTTGGCCCTTATGGTTTGGCCAAGCCTGCCCTCGAAGTCGATCTCACGCAAAAGTCCAACAAGACACAGAAGCTGCTCATTGGCGATGACACTCCGGCGGGCGGCGGTGCGTACGCCATGTTGGCGGGTGATCCCCGCATTTTCACCATCGCTAGCTATACCAAGACCAGTATCGACAAAAGCGCCAACGACCTGCGCGACAAGCGCCTGATTACGCTCGATCCGGACAAGATCAGCCGTATCGAGCTGGTCGCCAATCAGCAAAATCTGGAGTTTGGCCGCAACAAGCAGGACTGGCAGATTCTGAAGCCCAGGCCGCTGCGCGCCGATGGCACCCAGGTGAGTGACCTGGTCAGCAAGATTAGCTCCGCCCGCATGGAAATGGGCAGCGCGAACGGCGATGACGCGAAGAAGGCGGCTTCTGCTTTCGCCGCCGGCAAGCCGGTGGCCACGGTCAAGCTGACCGCCGACTCGGGCACACAGCAGCTTCAGGTCCGCAAAAATAAAGACGATTACTACGCAAAGTCCAGCCTCGTCGAGGGCGCCTACAAGGTGACGAGCGACGTTGGCCAGGCCCTTGACAAGAAGTTGGACGACTTCCGCAACAAGAAGCTGTTTGATTTCGGCTTTGACGATCCCAATAAAGTTGAAATTCACGACGGCAGCAAGGCCTATTTCCTTTCCCGCAGCGGCGATGATTGGTGGAGTGGAGACGGCAAGAAACTCGATTCCAGCAGCGTTCAACCGCTGATCGGCGATGTTCGCAGCCTGACGGCGGCAAAGTTTACCGAATCGGGGTTCTCCTCTCCCGCTCTCGAGATGACGGTCACCTCGAATGATGGCAAGCGGGTGGAGAGAATCGAAATCTCCAAGGCCGGCAATGGCTACGTGGCAAAGCGCGAAGGCGACCCGACTCTCTATCAGCTGGATGCAAGCGCCATCACGGACCTTGAAAAAGCCGCCGGCGAATTGAAGAGTGCCGCGGGCAAAAAGTAAGTTCTTCGCCCGGCTCTAGATACCGCTCTTGCCCGGCCCCGAACACCCCCTGCGAGGTGAACAAGAACAAAAACCCATGGCTTCTCCCCGCCTCGACCTTCCCGAGTCCGATGTGCTGGTTATTGGCTCAGGCCCTAACGGGCTGTCGGCGGCGATCATGATGGCTAAAGCCGGCTGTTCGGTCACTGTGCTGGAAGCAAGAGAGACGATCGGGGGGGGAGCGCGCTCGGCAGAACTCACCCTGCCCGGCTTTGTTCACGATGTTTTCTCGGCCGTGCATCCCCTGGCCGCGGCTTCACCATTTTTTTCCGGCCTGCCACTTCGAACTTACGGCCTGGAGTGGATTCACTCGCCGGCGCCACTGGCGCATCCGCTCGATGATGGTTCGGCGGTGATGCTCGAGCGTTCAGTGGATGAGACGGCGAAATCGCTGGGCCGGGATGGAGATTGTTACCATGACCTGTTTGCCCCCCTGGTGAAGAAATGGTCGCCTTTGTCGGCCGGCTTTCTGCATCCTCTCGCCCTCCCCGCTGATCCCATCGCCATGGCTCGCTTTGGCTGGCGTGCGCTGCGCGCTGCAACCTCGGTGGCTAATTTTTTTTCCGGTGAACGGGCGCAAGCGCTGTTTGCCGGCATGGCGGCCCATTCTGCACTGCCTCTCGATAAAAGCCCTAGCGCCGCGTTTGGTATTGTCCTCGAATTGGCGGGACATTCGGTGGGCTGGCCCATTCCGCGGGGGGGAGCACAGCAAATTACGAACGCACTCGCCTCATATTTGGAGAGCCTGGGAGGACGTATCTTCACCGCCATGCCGGTCGAGTCGGTTGATCAGCTGCCTTCGTTCCGTGCCCTGCTGGCCGACATCACTCCCCGTCAACTGCTAGCCATTGCCGGCCATCGGCTGCCCCGCCGCTATCGGCAGAAACTTGAAAAATACCGTTATGGACCGGGCGCATTCAAGATGGATTGGGCGCTTGATCGCCCCATCCCCTGGAAATCGCCCGATTGTTGGCGTGCAGCTACGGTGCATGTAGGAGGCACGCTCGATGAAATCGCGGTCTCGGAACGGCTACCCTGGCAAAATTCGGTCTCGAAAAAACCCTTTGTGCTTCTGGCGCAGCCCAGCTTGTTCGACGAGACGCGAACACCCCCGGGGCAGCATACAGCATGGGCGTACTGCCACGTGCCCAATGGCTATCGAGGAGATGTAGCGGAGAACATCGAAAACCAGATCGAACGCTTCGCGCCAGGCTTCCGCAAATCGATTCTGCAGCGTTCCGTGCTCAATCCAGCCCAGCTCGAGGCGGCAAATCCAAACCTCGTCGGCGGAGACGTGAATGGAGGCGCGGCAACGCTCGGGCAGCTGTTTTTTCGTCCCACCATCGCGACCTACGCGACGCCTGTGCCGAAGCTATACCTTTGTTCGGCTTCTACCCCACCCGGCGGCGGGGTGCACGGAATGTGCGGCTACGGGGCGGCGCGCATGGCTCTCAAAAAGATCTGACGCCGCTCGCTTATTACGGGCTCGGGTCGCGAGGCGCAGCTGCAATTCGACTCACGACGGCACCCCGGCACTGGCTCAGGTTCCCGGGGGCAAGTCTACTGGGTTGCCGGCCTGCGGTGGACCGGGCGCCGAGTGGGCTTTTTTGGCGCCGCTTTAGTCAACAGCGCGCCTTTATCCATGGTCATGACGAACGGACTGGCGGTATAGGAAGCGGGCGTCCCCTCAAAGTCCAGAGTAGCGCCATCTTTGGGCATGAGGCGGGTTGGAATCGCTCCCGTCATATTGAGAACGATGTCGGCCCTCTTCTGATCGATATCATCCTGACTGGCGGCAATCTCCAACTTCTCCGCGCTGGCATGAATTACCTGTCCTTCCATCTGCAATGGGACATTCTTGATGACGTTCCACACCACGTCCGCATCTGACGGCGCGCCCGCCGAGAGCACCAGTTCCCACTCGGCGAAGCTCATGTCTTTAGGGGTTTTCTGTTTCACCAAATCGGCGGCCTGCTGGGTGGGAGTGGGCGGAATGTACTGGCTGATGCTGAATCCGGGCGGCGGAGTGGGTGAGGCTTTTGCCGCCGCCATCACGTCGGTCCAACCCTGATCGGAACCGTGGTATTTGGTGTACTGCGATTTTCCGTACTTCTCGATCTGCTGCGCCAGCTGGGGGCTGGGAGCTATATTGGCGGCGCGCGCGGCGTACCAGGCGCCATTCACAATATCTGGAGGATTGGCCTGCAGGTAGGCTAGGGCGAGAGGGTAGACGATGCTGAAATCGTTGGGGCTGACGTCGGCAGCCACCTTCAAATCTTTCTGCGAGGTGGCGTAGTCTTTGTTCTGCAGTGCCGAAATCCCAACCGCACCATTGAAAATTCCACTCATCTCTTTCTTCAACTTCTCGTAGTCGGCATCCGACATTCCTTCCGGCTTCTGAAATTTCTCGAGGGCCTGCAGCCCTTGCTGCCCGTATTTTTGCGCGTCCCCCAGATTCTGCTGTGGATTTTGCCCGGCCTGGGCGGCGGCGCGGCGAGTGTAAGCAAGCAAGGCCAGAGCACGCACGTTATCGGGATTGACCTGCAGTAGACGTTGCGCGGCATCGTTCATTTTGTCGCTGTTTCCCGTCTGCTGGTAAGCGATCATCAGGGCTTCAAGAGCATCTTCCTTCATGACGCTTTGCGGATACTGCTGCAGGAAAGCTTCGAGGCCGCTGATCTTCGCTGCCGGGTCGGTCTGCTGGATGGCACCCACATAGGCGTTGTACTCGGCAGGATTCTTAATCTCTTTTTTCTGTGGTTGCGCCGCCCCCGGCTGACCCGGTGCCCCTTGGCCGGCGGCCGGCGCGCCGGAAGGCTGTGTCTGCGGTTGCGCTTGCTGCTGTGGAGTTCCCTGGCTCATGGCCATGCCCGCTAACAAAAGCACAATCGTCACAAGTGATTTCTTCATCGATATAACTCCTGTGAATAATCGGGAAACAGCGACGACAACCTCTCCGGGTTCATGCCAAGTAAGGCGCTCCCGGAGCTTTCCACCAGCGGTCCCGGCCGCCGCTCGAGCAAAAAGCTCGCGAAATTGCGCATGCTTAGGAGATGATTTGGCACGCCCAATTTGCCGGTGTGCCGGATTATAGAGATGTATGTCACAGTCTGGCAAGCAAAGTTGCCATTGGCTTCGTTCACGTCGCTTGGATGCGAAAACTGGCATTTCCGGATGGTTTTGCATTCGCAAGTAGAAGAGGAGAATCACACTTGATGAGAGAGAACAATTCTTTCTTGAATGGGCAGGTGGCACTCGTTACCGGTGCAGGACGCGGTATTGGAGCCGCCATTGCCCGCCGGCTCGCCGCCTTAGAGGCCACCGTGATCCTGTGCGGACGCACGCGTTCACATCTGGAATCGACCGCCGCTTTTATCTCTCCATCCGCAGGCCGATGCGATATCGCGGAATGCGATGTAACCAACCTCGCAGCCGTCGAGCAACTCGCGCGTCATGTGGAGACCAGCCATGGACGTGTCGATGTCCTGGTGAATAATGCCGGAATCGGCGGTTTCGGCGGCCCCCTGCATCAACTCTCGCCCGAAAGCTGGGATCAGGTCTTGAATACCAATCTGCGCGGGGTTTATTACGCGATACGCGCCTTTGCGCCCATGATGATGCGTGTTCAGAGCGGGCATATCATCAACATCTCCTCGCTGGCGGGAAAAAATGCCCTGCCGAACGGGGCCGCCTACGCCGCATCGAAATGGGGCCTGAACGGGCTGACGTATTCGGTGGCCGAGGAGCTGCGGGGAAACAACATCCGGGTTTCGGTAGTCTGCCCCGGCTCGGTCGACACCAGCTTAGGCCCGCATACGGGAAAAGACCCGCGCAAGATGCTGCAAGCTGACGATGTCGCTCACGCTGTCGAGATGCTGCTCAAGCAGGCGCCGCAGTCGTTCATCAGCGAGGTACTGCTGCGTCCGACACAAAAGCCGTGAGGCAAAGGCCGGCGCATGGGGGCGCGCTGAAGGCCCAATGTGCCGCCTAACGTTATTTTTTGAAGAGGTTCTCGAAGGCCTTGCGGGCGTCATCAACTCGCGAAGCGCTGGCCGAGGTTTCCTTTTCGACCATCACGCGCATGGCGTACAAGCGGCAAGCGTTCTGGACATCCTTGCGGGGAATTCGCTCCGGGATAGGTTGGGTACATTCAAAGCGGCTGGCCGGATCGAAATGCGTGCATTGCTTGCAGGAATGCAGTTCGAATTTGCACTTGGGACACTGGCCGACCGAATCGGTCAACACCGGCAGCACAGTGCCACATTGTGCACAGCGGGAAACGGTGCGGCTGGCGGCCATTTGCAGCGGTCGCGGCCCAAAGGTGTTGTCCCGTTTAGTCGGCCGTTCCCCCGACTTCTTGGGCTCCTCCTTGCGGTCCATGTATCCAGGCTGCCTGTATTTCCGGTCTGACAATGCGTGCGTCTCCTCCAGGTAATTCTCCACCCGACCGAGGGCCAGGGCAAGGTCGCCGCTGCCTTAGTTAAGCCTCGGTGGCGACGGCCAGTTGCTGGCTGACTATTTTTCCGGGTTGCTCGTCGGCTCAGTGCTTCGAGGCGATGCGGGAACAGCGAGCGTCGGATCCGAACTGCCACGTGGGCCTGTGCTGGTTGGCTCGAGAGGGCTGGTCATGGCGCTCTCCGGGTTCAGCAGATGATCCTGACGCGGTCCAAGCCCCAGTTTGATCAGCGCGCGTGAGTCGGGAACAATCTTTGTCTGCCACCCATTCGCCGCCTGGTAGCGAACCATGGCGTCTGCCGAACGCTGATCCCAAACCCCGGTGGCGTCACCCGCCAGGTAGTGCTCGCGAATGAGTGCTTCCTGCACCTGCCGCGCTCGCTCGGAATCCATCTTCTGTTGACCGCGGCGCCAGCTTGCTTTTTTCGAATGCTTACCTTTTCGCGCTGCCGGATGCTTTCGTCTGGCTGATTTCTGTGCGCTGGTTGGTTTCGCCTTCGACCTTGTTGTGGCCGACTGCGCTTGCCCCCCGCCGAGCGACAGGATCGCCGAGATCAACAGCGCAGAAGTCTCGATCCACCGTTTCATCGTGTCAGAAACTCGGTCTCGCGGCTTGCTGGTAAGCCGGCCCGCCCTTAAAGGGCGCACCTCCGCAAGACTACCACCGGAATCATGTCTGATTCATTGCCCTGGCGCCAGCCCGAAAGAGTTCACCTCCCGTTACGGAAGTGTACCCGCCAGGAAGATGGTACCGTCCTGTGGGCCAGCGCCCCTTGGACGCACCAGGAAGACGACGTCCTGCCCGCTTTTAAGGCTGGCCTGAATTTTATTGAAGTCGTCTTCATTATTTACCGGCTGCTTGTTGATTTCAAGGATCACATCGCCACGGTTCAAACCAATATCGTCGGCAAACGATCCCGGCTTCACGTCTTGAACGATCACCCCCTTGGCCGGAACCCCCAAACGGTCGGCCATATCGGGAGTCAGGCTGCGGATGGTAATGCCGAATTTACTCGGTTTTGGAGTGTTGTCCTCCTGACCTTCTTCTTCTTCGCCGAGACGGCTGGCGAATAGCTTGGCGCGATCCGCGATGGTGACCGTTGTTTGCTGCTTTTTGCCACCGCGAATGAAGCTCATATTTGCCTTGGAGCCGGGTTTACGACCGGCAATATCGGACACCAGTTCATCACCGTTCTTCACCGGCTTGCCGTCGATAGCAATAATGGTATCGCCAACCTTTAGCCCGGCCTGCTCGGCGGGGCTTCCAGCAACCACATTGGAGATGGTAACGCCCGATTGAACCCCGTACACGCGCGCCACCGCGGGGTTCTGTTGCGCGGTAAATTCGACTCCGATCGAGCCACGAGCCACCCGGTGCTCGGGCCCAATCAGCTGGTTATAAACATTGATCACCGTATTCGAAGGCAAGGCGAAACCTACCCCCGCATAGGAGCTGGTTTCGGTCAGAATGGCGGTGTTGATTCCGATGACTTCGCCCGCCATGTTGACCAGCGGACCGCCCGAATTACCGGGATTGATTGCAGCGTCGGTCTGAATGAAAGATTGGAACTGCCGGCCGGGGACGATGTTTCGCCCCTTGTAGGACACAATGCCGGCAGTGACGGTGGCATTTAAGCCGAATGGGCTGCCTATCGCCAGAACCCAATCGCCTACCTGCATGCTGTCGGAATTACCCAACTTGGCCACCGGGAGCGGCTTTTCGACTTCGACTTTGATCACCGCCAAGTCGGTTTCCTGATCAGTTCCGACGACCTTAGCGTCATGTTGCACCCCCGGGGGCTCATCGTTCAAGCGAACCCGCACCCGATCGGCCTTTTCCACCACATGGCGATTGGTCAGGATGTATCCTTTGCCGTCCACAATCACTCCTGATCCGAGAGAACGTTCGCGAATACCGGGGCCGCCTTCCGGACCGCCGGGCAAGCCCTGCCCCCCCGGACCGCCGAAAAACCGATTGAAGAAATCTTCAAAGGGGTTTTCTTCCTCCCCACCGCCCTGGTCATCATTATTAGGATTGCCCGGACGCAGGCGCCGGCGAGGGCTCTTGACGACCGATTCGGTATTGATATTCACTACGCTAGGCTCAAGCTGCTTGGCGATTTGCGAGAAAGCATTCGAGAGCTCTCGGGGCGCGGGCACGCTTAACGGGGCGGCATCAGAAGAGATCCTGTTCTGCCCTTCTTTACCCTTCACTCCGAAAGAAATGATGGTGCCGATCAGAATACCGACCGCCAAGGTGAGCAGAATGCTGACAGCGTAAGCTAGGCGATTTGCTTTCAGGCGAGCCCAGAAAGCGCTAGCACGCGGGTCCATAGATTGACTTCCTCCGAAAATGAACGCAACCTAAGATTATACCCGGCCGATGAATGGCGCGCTTCCGCTGCCGGACGGAACCAACTAAGCGCTCCCGGTTAACCAACAGCGAAGGGTGCAATTCTGAGCGCGCCCCTGGCGACTAGACCCATCTACAGCGTCCGTTTGCCATTTTCTGAGTCACATCTGCCCGGCGACAACTGCCAGGAATAGTCCGGTATAGGTGGCGACCAGCAAGACGACTAGCAAACAACTGGAGGCAACTACTGTTAGAAGGTCAAAGGGATGTGTCACACAGCAGCGGATCAGCCGATGCAGGCCGGAGATCTCTGCTAAGGCAACTAGGGGAAACAACACGGCGGCAAGCAAGTTTGCATGTCGAATGGAAGGGGTGAGCACCAGATACGCCAGCAGGGGGAGGAACGCGAGGGCGGGAGCGATGGCGAGCGGCGCCCCGACAAAAACCAGGCTCTGGCGCTCGCGATCATTGGTGGCGAAGGAATGGCGTGCGCTCAGCAGCGCGGGTTCTTTTCCATCCCGCCTCACTTTGAAGTGAAGCCTTGAGCGGTAGATTTCCCCTATAGCTTCACCTTTTCCCGCGTGCCGCCTCACAAGTTGCAGGGTGGCTCTTGCGGCAACATACCACAGACGAGTGTAGCAGGGCGATCACGACGCGACCGCGCTGGCGCTTGAGAGTTCTGCTTTTGAGCAGGTGTAATTGATTCCCCTCGCGTGACTTGCGACGCACGAACCATCTTCACGCGTCTCAGAGCACGTGTCAGTTGGCCGAACGCTTCTCTGTCGGACGCACTCAGCACGAGATGCAGGGCGGCGGGGTCGCTCTCACCGATCCCGACGACTGGCTAGCCCGGCAGCAGTCCCAGGAATTGTGATGAGGCGGTGTGAAATCCGGGGAAAACGGAGGCCAGGTCACCAATTCCCAGCTGACGATGGAGCGCCTCCGCGAGCACCTGGCGGAAATCTGTGGTCAATACCAGATCTCGTCCCTCATTGAGTTGCTCGGGAGCTAAGCCGGGCCAGCGGCCATAGACTTTTCCACCCCGCACCCGCCCACCCAGGACAAACATGACATTGGCATGACCATGATCGGTACCACGATTACCGTTTTCGCGTGCCGTGCGTCCGAACTCCGACATCGTGACGATTACCGTTTCTTCGCCCAAGTCGCCCAGGTCAGTCCAAAATGCGGCCAGAGACTGAGAGAACTCCTGTGACAGGTTAGCCAACTGACCTTCAGTAGAACCTTCGTTCACATGATGATCCCAGCCGCCAATCTCGGCAAATGCGATTTCGACACCAACCTGGCTTTTGATCAGCTGTGCCAATTGGCGCAGGTCGTTTGCGAAGCGGCCCCGCGGGTAGTCGGCGCCAGGCGCCGGAGTGTAGTCGTGAGGGTTCACCAACTTCAGCATCCTGGCCGCCTCAAAAGCCTCCTGGGCGCTGGCGTGCAACAACCTATCACCCGAATCGGCATACATTTGCTGAAAAACGTTGCCCGGCCAACCGGCCGGCGAATTTCTTCCGCCCCCAGCGAAACTCTGGATATCATTGAAGGCCACGGCAGGCTCCTCCCCGGACAGGATGCGCGGCAGCGTCGGCCGCAGGGCTACAGCGCGCAAAGCAACGGTCTGGCCTGCCAGGCCTTGAAGACTTCGATTCAGCCAACCATCGCCGGTTGACTTCACTCCGGGCGTTCCCGATTCCATGTAGTCCTGGGCATCGAAATGAGAGCGCGTCTTGTCGGGCGAACCGGCGGCATGCACAACCGCCAAATGACGCTGCCGGAACAAAGGCTCGAGAGCACTCATTGCGGGGTGCAGCCCGAAAAAGCCGTCCAAGTCCAACTCGGAGCCGCGGGGAACTCGGATGGTGGGCCGCATGGTGTAGTAGGAAGGCTCGCCATGCGGTATGACGATGTTCAAGCCATCGGCTGCGCCTCGTTGGAAAATAACTATAAGCCGCCGGGTGCCGGATCCTCCCGCCTCAATACCGAGCGCCGCCCGCTTGAGAAAAGCGGGAAGGGCGGCGGTCGATGCCACGGCCAATGCACCTGATTTTAGAAAGACTCGACGTGTCATATGCATCGCGACTTGCTCCGTGACGGAAAACTTCGCGCCCTATTGTTCGCTAGCGCCTTTGAAAGTCAGGCGACCCGAGCAACAGGGCGGCGATGACTCCCAGCTCTTGCCCACCCGAACCACGCTCCCCTCGGATGGCCGTGGCCGGCGTGGTGTCAAGCGCGTGGGCGATAATCCGATGAGTCTCGGGCGAGATCTCGCCATTCAGAAGCTTGTCCTCGAGCATGGCCAAGAGATGTTCGCCATCCGGCGCGACTTGCTGGCCGGCAAGCAACTCAGGCAGACTCATGACAGCTCCCGGGAGCTTTCCCGCACTGAGGGCCAGAGAGAAATGCATGCGCTCGACCAGCGCCCCGGCGCTCATCCAGGCCTGCGCACGCATCGAATAGCCGTTCGGCTGCTGGCATCCATAAAGGGGCTCCCCCATGCGATTCAGCGCTTCGCTGAGGGCTTTGGGGTCGGCCACGTCGACGCCGGTTGCCCGCAGGGCAGACGCCACAAACTCCAGGGGGGTCTTCAGCTTCGCGCGATACGCTGCGTTCGCCCAGAATTCCGGCGAGTGGAACAGCGTCGCTAAAACCTCCCGGATGTCGCCGTCCTTCTTGACAAACGTATGCTCCATGCGCGCAACCAACGCGGGCGGAGGATCGTCGGAAACAAATCGCTCCGCTAGTTTCGTCGCGATGAACTTTGCCGTCGCCGGACTGCGGGACAGAAAGGTCAGCACCTCGATTGCTTCCCGCTCGCCGCTCTGCTTGATACGGTGGCCGAGCACTACCTTATTCCCCGGCTGATGCATGCGCGAATCAAAGAAAAATGTTCCGCCCTCCTGGGGGCGCCGAATCGTCCAGCCGGTAAAAGCCTTGGCAACCTCGGTCACATCCCGTTCGCTGTATCCGCCTTTGACCCCCAGCGTGTGCAGTTCCATCAGCTCCCGGGCATAGTTCTCATTTAAGCCGGAAGAGGACTTCTTGCCTCCGCCGGCACGCCCCAGAGTCCGCCCATTTGGTTCCGATGGTTGCCGCCCGCGACGAGAGGATAGGCCTCGAGCGGCCTCCGAATCCGGCCCCACACTCATCCAATTGTCGAGATAGAAAAGCATGGCGGGACTCTGGGCGGTGGCGACGAGTAGATCCCGAAACCGGCCTAAAGCCCGCGGTCGTATTACATCACGCTCATAGCTGGTGAGCAGGTAGTGATCCGCACCCTTGCCGAGAAACACATTGAAGTGATTGAGCCAGAAATCGGTCATTACCGCCTCAAGCTGGCGCTCGCTGTAGATATTGCGCAACAGCCTGCCGGCCACGAGTTCTCCGACAACCACCTGCTCGGGATGCGACAAGGCCATCAGCGTCTCGCGCTGGCGCGGCAGCAAACCCATCTCAAGGGCGGAGGTTTCCTCAGCGGTGAGCGAGCGCAACAGCCTTTGCTGCTCTGGGGCAGAAAGTTCGAGGATGGCTATCATCCGCTGGCCCGGCGGCAAGTGAAAGATCCGCTCTCGATGCGCGCTCTCCAACATGCTGTTTAGGCCGCCGGCCCCTGTCTCGCCACCTGAATCGAGCGGGGAATGCGCTTGCCTCCCGGTCACCTTTGAATCTTCATTTTCTTGTTTGTCTCGATACCACTCAAGTTGCGCCCTGTATATGGCTCTTTCCTCCACATCGAGTGGCAACGGATGCCGTCCTTGGGAGACTGCCTTGATTACGGCCACAGGAGGGAATGTTTCCACCATCTGCTCCGGACTCATGCTGAGCGTGCTGAGATTACGAAGACGTGTCGCGAGGGAGCTATCATCAATTCTTTCCGGGTGCAGCTCGAGATTGATCCACTTGTCGACGCCCATGGACAAGACCCGCTCCAGGTCTCCCGGCCGGGCCCCGAAGGTAAGCCGGTTCAGGGCATGCAAGGCGCACTGCTGACGAGGGATCGACGACGGCTGCTGTTCTCGTCTGGCGGGCCAAGCGGTAGATGCGACGACGACCAGCAGGATGGCGAATCGATGCCAATGGCCTCGCATAGAGCTGGCAGAGATAAACCCGAATGAGGCGGAAAAGTTGCGACCCGCGGCTTGGCGGTGACTTGCGGTCAGGCTACCTGGGCACTTTCGAAGAAAGAAATCACCTGCGCCGCGGTGATTTCACGGAAGTCCGTAATCACCCAGTTTGCCCCGTACTGTTCCAATCGACTGTGGGTGCGATCAACGCCGAGGACAAGGCGGAACCCGCCGTTGCGGCCCGCCTCCACCCCGGCGATCGCGTCCTCGGCAATGGCAGCCCGCTCGGCATCGGGAGATGCAACCAATTCGGATAAGCAGGCCAGGAATATGTCCGGCGCAGGTTTCCCGTGCAGGCGGCGATTGTCACTGACGTTGCCGTCCACCACAGCCTCAAACAGGCCCAAAATTCCGCACCTCGTCAGAATTGGAATGGCGTTTTTGCTCGACGAGGCAATGCCCACGTGAATGCCATGGGCGAGCAGGTCCTCGACGAATCTCACCGCCTGGTGGTCGTAATCGACGCCCATTTCGTCGACCTTCCGCTTGAAGAGTTCATCCTTGCGGTTGCCCAAAGCCGTAACCGTCTCGGCCTCGGGAGAATCATCGGCATGGCCAAAAGGAATCTGAATGCCTCGCGACGAGAGAAAACTGGCCACTCCGTCGTAGCGCGGTTTCCCGTCGACATATTGCAGATAGTCGCTTTTGGCATCGAACGGCACAAAGCTTTGCCCGAGTCGCTGGGCTCGCGCAGCCAGGTAGGAATCGAACAGCTCTTTCCAGGCAGCGGCGTGGACACGCGCGGTGAACGTGATCACACCATCGAGATCGAAGACCATGGCATCGGGACCATTTGTCAAAATCTGGCTCCTGAAAGCTGCAGCCTATTCCGCTCCAGAATAAATCAGCAGCACGGGACAACCGGCAGTGCGGACAACCACTTTGGTGGCGCTTTGCGGCGTGTCCCACCTTCCATGCCAAGCCATAACCACCAGATCCGCTTCACGTTCCCGACTGACGTGCGCCACCTCGGATCCCGCTTGACCGCCGGTGACCACCAGCTTGAAGGAGACCGAGGAGGGCGGGGCGCCCAGAGCCAACATGCGATTCATGAACTCGCTCGCCCAGTTCGGCCACTCATGTTGAGGCTGGTCGACATAGCGGGGGGCGGGCAAACTGCCGGGCTCCTCACGGTAGTGATCGCCACGCGCCGCCACGTGGATGGCGATTACCGTCGCGCCGGCCCGCTGCGCGATCTCGGCCGCTGGGGCGGTCGCCAGATCCGAACTCGGAGTTCCGTCATGGGCCAGCAGAATTCGTTGAATGGTCCAGGGAGCCTCATCGCGCTCGGCGATCAGTACAATGCGCTCCGGCGTTCCCGCCAATACCGCTTCCGTAACCGAACCAAAACAATCGGCACCGCTGTGGTGTCCGGTATTGGTGCACATAATAATGATCGGCCGCAGGAGTTGGCGCCCGGCGGCCAGAATGGCGGGCGCTGGCTCGCCGCGATGTTGATCGAGCACGGCCCCGTGCAAGTCCTCGTCCCGCAGCCCTAGCTGATCGATGGCTTCGCGCGGGCTGAAAGGGTGTTCGGCGGCGTAAAGCACGTGCAGGGTAGCGCCGTAAAGTTGCGCTAAGTAGCGGCCAATAGGAATGGCGCGGCGGGACGAGGCGCTTCCGTCCAGGGGAAGGACGATGTTCTCGACCGATCTTTGTCGTTTGCCGATAGTGTGCAGGGCGTCATGCCATTCGGGTAAAGCCGCGGCCACGGTGCACCTCCTGTTAGGAATCCAGCCTGTGCCAGGAACTCCAACCACGATTGGCACGTTCGACCACATAGGTGTGACCTGGTTGGGCCAAAGTTTCAGCGCCCCCGGCAACGCGTAACTGTAAAGGCCCGGGACCCTGGACGGCGACCTGGAGCTTATGATGGGTAATTGAGACCTCGAGCTGGCGCTCACGCCAGCAAAACGGGAACGCAAGTTGACGACAACTTTCCACCAAGTGAGGAGTGAAACTCAGTCCGCTGCCATCGACCTCTAGCCCGCCCAGTCCAAATACGACGGCTTGCCAGAGTCCGCCGATGGCGGCCGCGTGCACCCCTCCGGCGGCATTTCCCATATTGTTTCCCAAATCGATCTGCGCCGCCTGCTTCAGATACTGCCCCGCCAGGTGCGCCTCGCCCAGCCTGGCCGCGACCAGCGCATGCATGGAGGGACTTAAGGAACTTCCGTGACCCGTGCGCGGTTCGTAATAAAGAAAGTTGGCCCGGCGCACATCGGCAGGAATCTGGCTCCACAACAGGTACAAAGCCATGACTACATCGGCCTGCTTGACAACATTAGTGTGATTAATGCGCTCGTGGCCCAGGATCACGTCCATGGCCGCCGTGCGCGGCTCGAATTTCTTGAGGTCGATGGCCTCTTTTTGGTAGTAGCCCGCGAATTGTTCGTACAACAACGTTTTCGGGTCAAAGATGGTGTACATCACCTCGGCCAGGTGGCTCCACATGCGAAGTTCCTGGTCCGACAGCTGCAAGCGATGCTCGAGTTCGCGCCAGCGATCCGGCCGCTTGGCGCGTAACCAGCCGGCGGTCTCAGCCCCGCGCACGAGATTCCAGGCCGCCATCAGGTTGGTAAAGGTGTTGTCATCGACATTCTCATGATATTCGTCCGGTCCTATGACCTGCCGAAGGTGATATCTTCCGTCTGCTTCCATACGCCCGCGGCTGGCCCAGAAGCGCGCTGTTTCCAGCGTGATCTCCGACCCAAACTGGGCAAAAAAATCATCATCCCCCGTGCCCTGCCAGTACTGCCACACGGCATAGGCAATATCGGCGGTAATATGAATCTCGAGCTCACCGTTCAGCACCGAGATCACCTCCCCGCTGGGAGCAATTACCGCCCGCGGGGTGGTCTCTTCGCCCGTATCGGCCGACTCCCAGGGATACATGGCGCCAGCGAATCCGGCGCGGCGAGCTTTTTCACGCGCCGCCTCCAAAGTGTGATAGCGGTAGGTGAGCAGAGCACGGGCGCAGGCTGGATCGGTGTAGGTGTAAAACGGCAGCATGAAGATTTCCGTGTCCCAGAAGACATGCCCCTTATAGGCCTCGCCGGTGAGAGCACGCGCGCCGATTGAAACGTGGCTGTCCTCGGGATTGGCGGCGCTGATCAGGTGGTAGACGGCAAAGCGCAGCGCCCTTTGCAAAGAATCATCGCCCTCGACGCGGATATCGCTGTGCTGCCAGCGCGAATTCCATGCCGTTTCATGCGCCGAAACCGCCTCGGAAATCCGGCTCGGTAGAACGCGATTGACGTGAGCCACGGCAGCATCGAATGGATCTTCCAAATCGCGTGAGGAGTAAACCGAAACCAGACGATGAAGGTGGCACTCGGTGCCGACGGTTACCTTCAGCTGGAACCGTTCGACAATATGCCGCTCGTCCATTTCGACCAGCCGTTCGCCAACGCTTGCCGTGGTTGTCAACAACTGGCTGGCAGCGCCAAAGGCGATCTCGATATCCAGCCCCGGACACTTCAGCGCCAGCGGCAACACGTTGGGCCGCTCCGGACTGCGGCGTGCCTTCCAGCGGGAAGGTGCCGGCAAGGCGCTGCGCGGCACTTCGATCGAGCTCTCGAATCGCATTGTGGCACTGTAGTTTTCAGCCACCACGATGACCGACTGCAGAAGCAGGTGCCGATCGGCGAGGGATGTGAGGCGGAAAGCCAGTAAGCGGGTGACGCGCCCGTTCTTATCGCGGTGTCGCCATTCTCGCCACAAAACGCCGCGGGCGAAGTCCAGGATGCGCCGGTGCTCGATGATCTCGCCTTCCTGCATGCTAAGCGGATGATCATCGATCCAGACTCGCACCTCAGTCCAATCGGGCAAGGTCATCAATTGCGGGATGCTGCCGGGCTGATCCGAGTGTTCGAAGATTCCCGCTAGAAAGGTGGCGGGCGCTGATAACGGGCTACCTTCGGCCAACGAACCCCGGTTACCGATGTAGCCGTTACCAATAGCGAACAGCGATTCTATCTCATGTTCGCGAGCGAGCGTGAATCCCTCCTCCACCAGCAGCCAAGGAGGCTCGGAGATCCGGAACAGAGTGGCCGGAACCACCACGCGGGCAATTGCGCCAGAGTCATCGCAAGCTTCGGGACGGTACAAAACAGTGTCACGGGTTTCTAGGTTACAAGAGGATGCCGAAATATCCATAAACAACCTGTGGTTCTGGTCTTAGCCGCTCGGCAGGCGAGCGGCCAGCTTCGGCTGACATTCGAGAAACTGCCTCAGGACGACTGGGGCGAAACGAGAACAGCGCTCCTCGCGCCAGCCGCTTGAGATGTCTACGCTCTGGATCAATTTGCCTCACCCTACGTCAGAAGTTGACCGGGAAGCTGTGGAAAGCCGTGAGCGCGCACACCGCCAGGAGGCGGAAATTGAAACCCTGCCTGCTCTCGCCCTAGTTCCTGGGCCGCGCATCCAACCGTACAGGAGCAGATCATCGGGCGGCTCAGGATGAGAGTTCGCGATCCACGCATCGTTCGCCTCACAGCGCCACTTGTTGCGCTCGCCGGTTCGGTTCTCCTCGCCTCGGGGCAGGAAGCGTTGCCCGCGACTCCTCCCTTGACCGACAGCATCGTGGAACGATTGATGACCACCAGGGACCGCCAGGCCCGGCAATTGCGCGCGATCGATGCGGTGCGCAATTACCGACTCGACTACCACGGCCTGGGCGGCACGCGCCATGCCGAAATGCAAGTGGTTAGCACGTACACAGCACCCCATCAAAAGGAGTTTCGCATCGTTTCCGAGAGTGGTTCCCGCTTTCTGCTGGATCGCATTCTCAAGAAGCTTCTGGACAGTGAAAAGGATTACCAACTCGACGACAGCGATTCGGACCTGAGCCCCCGCAACTATCACTTTCAATTACTGGGAACCGACGAGGCTGCCGGCAGCAAGGCCTACGTCATCGAGATTACGCCGCGCCGCCGAGCAAAATACCTGTGCCGGGGCAAGATTTGGGTCGACGCGCGGGACTTTGCCATCGCGCGCTTAGAAGGCGAACCCGCCAAGAATCCTTCCTTCTGGGTCAGCCACACCGAAATGGCGAATACATATCAAAAAGTGGGCGACTATTGGCTACCCGTTCACAAGGATGCCACAAGCGAGGTGCGCTTCGGAGGCAAGGCCGTCCTGGCCATTGACTACTCCGGTTACCAGATTACCGCAAACCCGAGAAGCGAGCTTCAAGCCTCGAGCGGAACGAGCTGGCATATGAGGCATTCTGATCCGCGCACGAGTGAGCAGCCCTAGAGGTGGGAATCACACGCCCACCCTATATATACCTGAGCGGGTTCCGACCCTTACGGCCAAGGAATCCTGGGTCGCATGTACGTTCATAACTTGTGTCAGACCAGTTCTTACCAGCTCTTTACACTGTCCTATAAACCTGAAATCATTTCCCCTCCGCAACATCTGCCTGCGGGGTTTGAAGCGAATGAGGAAAGTGCCAAGGCGCTGGCTTGCAGTCCTGTACTCGTTTGTCTTAGTGACCTTTGCTTTAAGCGCACAGCGCAACGACGAAACCAAGCCGCGCATCCGACCTTCGCCCGCGCTGACAGATCAGCCGCACGAAGGCCCCGAATCCGAGATCGTCGCCAGGAGAGCGGCCGGGCCGCAATCGCCCGATGAAGAAGGCCGCACGTTGTTGCCGCTCAAGATCGCCAGGAGCATCAGCTTCCGGCAAATCGGACCGGCCATCTCCGGCGGCCGGATACCCGCAGTGGCCGGCTGCGCGCAGCAACCTTTCACCTACTATGTCGGTACCGCCGATGGTGGCCTGTTCCGCACCACCGATAGCGGCATCACCTGGAAGGCGCTCTTTCAGTACGAAACTGTCGCCTCGGTGGGCGCCATTGCCGTAGATCCCGTCAACCCTGATGTCATTTGGGTTGGCACGGGAGAATCAAAGGTGCGCAATGACGTCTCCTTCGGAGATGGCGTGTATCGCTCGACCGACGGCGGCACCCATTGGAAACACCTCGGCCTCGATGCCAGCTACCAGATCTCGCGGATTGTGCTTGACCCGCATTCGCCGGAGAGGGCGATCGTGGCTGCCATGGGAAATCCCTGGACCGACAGTCCTGAGCGCGGAGTTTATCGCACCGAGGACGGCGGTAAGAGCTGGCACAGAGTGTTGTATGTGGGAGCGACTGTAGGAATCTCGGACCTCGCCATGGATCCCCAAAATCCTCAGGTGCTCTATGCCGCCACATATCGCTTCCGCCGGACGCCGTGGAACTATTCCGATGGCGGCGCGGAAGACGCCATTTACAAATCGATCGACCAAGGCCAGTCCTGGAGGCGACTATCTGGGCATGGGCTGCCCGAGGGGCCGGTAGGCCGCATCGGACTGGCCATTGCTCCCAGTGCACCCAATGTAGTGTACGCAGTCATTGGCTCGAAGGAAGGCGTGGTCTGGCGCTCGGATGATGCCGGCGATCACTGGAGTCTCGTCAGCAAGGATCAGGAGGCAGACGCGCGACCGTTTTACTTCTCGCGCTTGGCTGTCGATCCGAAGACTTCCGAGCACGTGTTCGCGCTTTCCAATGATCTGATGGAATCGCGGGATGGGGGCAAGACGTGGAAGCCGATTGCCAAGCAGACGCACGTAGACATTCATGCCATCTGGATTGATCCCGCGGGCAGCGGGCGCATTATCGAGGGCAACGATGGGGGGGTAATCTTGTCGCACGATAACGGCGAGCACTGGGCTTTCCTCGACAACATCGCCATCGGCCAGTTCTATCACGTGTATGCGACGGGCGAGCGCCCGTACCTGGTCTGCGGTGGACTGCAGGACAATAGCGCCTGGTGCGGCCCGGGCAGCACGCAGGACAAAAAGGGCATCCTCGATCGCGACTGGTTTGCCCTGAACGGCGGGGACGGAATCCACGCTGTCCCGGCGCGTGACAATCCCAACCTTATTTACAACAGCACGCAGAATGGCGACCTCATGGTGTTTGACCGCACCACACAGCAAGCCCATAGCATTCAGCCATTCACCCGCACCTTTACCGGAGGAGGAATCGCTGACTTACCTTACCGCTTCAACTGGAACGCCGGCTTCGCGGTTTCTCCCGCCAATCCTGCCGTACTCTATCAGGGCGGCAATGTGCTTTTTAGGAGCGAGGACCGCGGCCGCAGTTGGCAGCCCATCAGTCCCGATCTCACCCGTAACGACAAGACCAAGCAGCAGGCCTCGGGTGGTCCCATCGTAGAAGACAATTCGGGAGCGGAAGCCTATGACACCATTCTGACCATCGCACCCGCCGAGAAGGACCCAAATGTCATTTGGGTGGGAACCGACGACGGCCAGGTGCAGATTACACGCGACGGTGGTGCGCATTGGACGAATGTGTCGGGTAAAATTCCCGGCCTGCCCGAATGGGGTCGGATCGAGAGCATAGACCTTCGGCCAAATGACCCCGCAGAGGCGGCGATTGCCGTCAATCGCCACTACCTCGGCGACTTTAAACCTTATCTCTACCGCACCTCCGATTACGGGTCCAGCTGGACTTCGCTCACTGGTAACCTGCCCGCGAATGTTTATGCCCATGTGGTCCGCCAGGACCGTCGCAACCCACACATGTACTACGCGGGCTTGGAGAACGGAGCGTACGTCTCCTGGGACCAGGGTGCCCACTGGTACCTCATGGGACTGGGGCTGCCTAGTGCCGCCGTGTACGATCTCTACGTGCAACCCGAGGCAAACGATCTGGTGATCGGGACACACGGTCGATCGCTCTGGATTTTTGACGATCTGACGCCGCTCGACGAGTACACGCCCGAGATCGGGCGAGAGCGGCTGCATGTGTTTCCCATTCGCCCGGCGTTGCGTTTCTGGCCCTGGTCGCAGGTGGAGTGGCTGGGAGATGGCGCATTCTACGGCAAGAATCCTCCCGCTGGCGCGGCCATAAATTACTACCTCGGCGAAGCCATCAAAGAACCCGCCCAGCTAATCATCACCGATTCCCAGGGCAAGGTGGTGAGAACGCTTGCAGGGATGCGAGACCTGGAAACCGGGGAAGAGCCCCCCGACGAAGCTCCCCGCCCGCCGCTGTCCCCATCGCAGCAAGAGGAAACCAGGCAAGCGCGGCCGGAAGCTGCGGAAAGCCGCCCCACGACGCCCGTCGAGGCTAGCCAGGAACAACAGAAGATTACAACCAAACCTGGCGCCGAACGATCCGAAATGGCGGAGAAGCCGAAGCAGGTGCCCTGGGTGCCGATCGAGCCCGGCTTACATCGCATCTATTGGGATCTGCGCTCCCAAGGACCGGTGCGTTGGGAGCGTGCCCAGGAATTTAACAAAGGTCCAAAAAGTGGTGCCTTGCTGCCTCCCGGTGAATACACGGCGACAATCAACGCGGGAGGCCAGAGGATGGCGGAAAAATTTCAGGTAGTGAACGATCCGCGCTCCCAGGTTAGCGCCGCCGATCTGAAAGCTCAGTACCAAGCCACGGAAACCGCGATTCACGAACTTTCGCAGCTTGATGTTGCTTTGAATCGCCTCGATGCCATGCGCTCTCAGGTGAACGCCTTGCAGGCAGCCGTGAAAGGGACAGCCGACGAGCAGCCGGTTAAAGCGGCAGCCGATCAACTCGGCAGGCAGATCGATCGTGTCGAGGGGATGATCACCAGCAATCCCCAAGCCCAAGAATCAACCTTGCGCAAGCCCTTGGCGGTTCGCGAATATGCTCTCGGCTTGCAGCGCCGGCTTGAGGATAGCGATCAGGCTCCGACGCGAGCGGCTCTCGACGAACTCGAGCTGGTTGGCGGCGCCTACCAAGAGGCACTCAAGGCCTTCAACGACCTGCTGACGACCGATGTGGCGGGATTTAATAGCGCGATGAGCGCGCGAAAATTGCCTGGCCTCGTTTCCGGGCAAGCTTTGCAGCCCTGATCAGAGTAAGCTCGCTCTACCAGCAAGGCTCTTCATTGCCAGCCGACGACACGGGAAAAGTTCATTTCGATTTTTTCTGATATTCAGCGAGCAAGTTCCCGAACTGGGCTGAGTCTCTCAAGCTGGCCAGCTCAGGATCGTTCCGCGCCTCCTCGGGCGGGTATCCTCTTTGAAAGGCTTCTCGTAAGGCCTTGAGCGCTTCCCCTGGTTTACCCGCCAGGGCATAGATCTGGCTTTGCCAATAGATCAGTTGCAGATCGGAAGCATCAATGGCGCGGGCCTGCCGGATGTATTGCTGCGCTTGCTCAGCATCGCCCTTCTTGGCGTAGTACAAGGCCAGGTCCCCCATGGTCGCCGCGTCGCGCGGGTTCACCTGCAACTGCGCATAGGCGAGCGCGATCGCCTTCTGGTAGCTGGCCCCCGCTTGCGAGCCCCGTCCCGCGGCTCGGTAAGCATCGCCCAGATTGCCCATGAGTTGTTCGTTCTTGGGGCTGAGGGCCACGGCCCGTTCGAACATTTTGACTGCCTGGTCATTGCGCCCAAGAAAGAAATAGGCGGTACCCAGGTTGGAATAAATGTCAGCATCCGGCTGAATGGCGAGAGCCTTCTCAAAAAAAGGAATGGCTTGGGCCCACTTGCCCTCCCGGAAATAGGTCGCGCCGATATTCGCATACCCCGTGGCATTCTCCGGCGACATCTCGGTAACGCGCCGATATTCGGCAAGCGCTCTGTCGGCATCGCCAAAATGCAGGTACGCGCTACCCAGGTTGTTGTGGTTATACCAATAATAAGGATTCGCGCTAACCGCACTCTGATAAGCCGCTAAAGCCTCGGGCTTGCGTCCGCTCGCCTTATAAGCATCGCCCAGCCTGCGATAGGCCTCGTCGGAATTGGGAGCGAGCACCAGTGCACGTTTTAACTCCTCAATCGCTTGCGCGGACTTGCCGGTAACGCTATAGACACTGCCTAAGGAAAGATGGACCTCGGCAAGGCTGGGATTGAGGCGCTCGGCCTGTTGGGCGGCAAGCAGGGCTTTCTCCGCCCACATTCCATCTTTGGTGTCCTTGTACATGCGCAAACTGGCGTCCGCCATGCCGGTGTACGCCAAGGGGAAATTCTCATCATGATTCAGAGCTGAATCGAAAAAGCGTATGGCACTCTGCGCATTTTCAGAGCCATTTTTTTCATGCAGGAGGGTGCGCCCTTGTAAATAGAGGTCATACGCGGTGGCGTTCTCTGTAGGGTGGGTGGCCAGGCGAGCCTGTTCCTCGTGGGTGGGCTTCAGTTCGAGCGCCCTGACCAGCGAGCTGTAAGCTTGGTCTTCGAGTGTGATTAGGTCCTCGGCGACCCCAGAAAGCTCCTGGCTCCACACCCTTTCCCCGCGGGACACATTCTGCAGATCCATCGTGATCCGGAGCTTATCGCGGCTACCCTGCACCGTTCCCTGCAGCAGAAGGTTCACACCTAGAGTGTGCGCTATTTTCTCGAGGGGCTCATCCGGCTTAACAAATTTTTCCGTGGCCGCCGAAGATGCAAGGTGCACCTCGCGCAGCTGGAACAGCTTCGCCGAAAGCGCCTCCGCGACACCTTCGGCCACGTATTCGAGTGCCTTCTGGTCTCCCAAAATGCGAAATGGCAGGACGGCAAGATATTTTCCTCTACTGGGGTCGGGGATGCCGCCCGTGCTCTCGATGCGTGCTTGACCAGGAAAGATCAAATCGCGCGTTGCAGGCACGGCAAGAAAGAGGAGCAGGACGAGAGCGACCACACCCCCCACGAGCCAGCCGCCGCGCGAAGGCATAGGCACAGAGATCTGAACCGTACGCGAGGAGCGATTCTGCATGCCAGCGAGATCATGGGACGGAGCAATGGCGGCATTCGCCTGCCAGGCCTCGAGCTGCTGCACGATGGCACGCGCGCTGGGGTAGCGCATCTTGGGGTCGCGTTCCAGGCAACGGCTCACGATATTGCTGAGGGCTTTGGGAACCGAACTATCAACGCTCGATACAGCGGCCGCAGGTTCCTGGGTGCGCTTCATCAAACTGGCAAGGGCCGTGTCCGCCTGATAAGGCATCTTACCGGTCAAGAGCTCAAAGAAGATCAGGCCGAGGCTGAACAGATCCGAACGCTGATCGAGTTCGGTTCCGAGCGCCTGTTCCGGTGACATATATTCGAGCGTTCCCACCAGGGCGCCGGTCTGCGTGAGGCCCGAGGTATCGAGGGACCGCGCCAAGCCGAAATCCATGACCACGATTCGACCTTGCGTGTCGCGCATGATATTTTGCGGCTTGAGATCACGGTGGATGACGCCCTCGGCATGGGCCGTTTCGAGCGCCCGACAGACCTGCTCGATGATGTGAACGGCATCGCTTGGCGGGAACTTCCCCGCGCGTTTGAGAACCGCGCGCAGGTCCTCTCCATCCACGTACTCCATGGTGATGAACTTGATGCCTTCGGCCTCACCCAGGTCAAAAATTCGCACCACATTGCGATGGGTGACATTACGCGCAAGGATGAGTTCCTGCTTGAAGCGCTGCAGAATGGAAGGATTCCCCGCCAACTCCGGTCGGATCACCTTCAAGGCGATGAGGCGATCGAGTTCCTGATCGCACGCCTGGTAGACAGCACCCATCCCGCCCTCACCCAAAATCCGCAGGATTCGGTAACGGGAGCCCAACAAGGTGCCGGGCGGAAATAATTGGGCCAGGGCAAGCGCGCTGTCGGAAATCGGAAGCGCAACTGGGCTGGGCGGGCGCAGGAGGGCGAGACTGCCGACGGTGATCTCACCTGTCGAGGGAGGTGGCGTTTGGGTGCCAGCGCCGGCATCGACACCGGCATGCCTCAGACCCGGCAGCGTCGGGCCGTCAGACTCAGGCGGTAGTTTGCCATCGTCGGCCATGGGTTACCTTCAGCTCTGAGGGGAAGCAACTTTTGGCGAGGACAGCCTGGAATTATGAGCTCCGGCCACTAGCAAGCTACAAACGCGATCACACCCCAGGGGGTCCGACGATGCTCAGTATACTCCAGATTCATGTCGATCGAAGTGTTCAGCAAGAACAATGTTCCAGCCCCTGACCTCTGGAATCCCATCTACCGGGATTGAGAAAACGAGAGCGAACGAGACTCGAAACTTACAAATGGACAGACGATGGGAAATCGGCCGGAATGCGAACTACGACAAACTAACGGAACGAGAGTTTTTAGCCCTGGGCGATAGGACCCGATACCTCGTCGAGATAGCTCTCCCAGAGACAAGGCTGGGAAGGAAGAGACTGAAGGCCGAGTTCGCCCTCGGAGGGGGTCCCGCGTTTGCCCGCCCAGATCACGAGGAACTCGGCCTTGATGTTGTTATATTGCACGTCCACCACTTCCCCCGCCCGCAACCGGTGCCGCACGCCATTCAGCAGGACTCCGCCGTCGCTGATCGTGATCACGCTGGCAATCTGCGCGAAAGGCCGGCCATCCACGTCCAATCCCCAGATCCGAACAGGGAACGCTGTCGCAACCGATGTTTGGCGGCGCATGCTGAACGGATGGTAAGCAACACGCCGGAGCCGGCCAAGGTCACAGCAGTTATCGCTAACCGGTGATGGAGGTAATTTACGACGGTCACCATGGTGAGTGATTGAAGTAACCGTCCGGAGAGGCCGCTCACGCTTGCCGGCGAAGATAAGCGTGTCGAGGAGGCGAGCTTCATCTACTCTGCGCCGGAGCTGGCTGCCCGTTGCTTTACGGGATTGCCCTCAAAATCCCGCACCTCGACGGGGCCAAGGTCCAGCTTCTTCAATTGCGGCTCGATCTTAAGCCTATCTCCAGCGGCAATCACGACCGCGCTTTCAGGATGAACGTATTCGGTAGCGACTCGATGCACATCTTCGCCAGTGGTGCGGTTGATCTCGGCTGGAAGTTTCGCGTAGTAAGTCAGCGGCAAGTCGTAGGTAAAAAGTTCTCCGAAACTATCTGCGGTATCTTCACTGGTTTCAAAGCGCCCCGCCAGCGAAAGGGCGAATGAATCTTTGGCAAACTTCAACTCCTCGGCCGAAAGCGGCGAGGTCCGAATCCGGTCGAGCTCTTTGAATAGTTCGTTGACCGCAGGGGCAGTAACATCGGTGCGAATTCCTCCCCCGGCAAGAAAGAACCCTGGGCCGCGCCGGAAGACGAACTGGGAAAACCCACCATAGGTATAGCCGTGCTCTTCCCGTAAGTTCATATTGATGCGGCTGGAAAAAAGCCCGCCCAGAGCATTATTCATGACTTCGATGGGTACATAATCGGGACTCGACCTGGCTACACCCAGGCCGCCCGCCAACACGAAAGTTTGCGGTGAACCCGGCTTATCCACGATGTAAATTGCACGGCTGGTTTTCGAGACAACCGCTGGAGGCTGATGTTTTCCACCTGAGCCCTGCCACTTGCCCAAGTATTTCTCCGCTAGCGTACGGGCCTCGTCGGCTGTTACATCACCGCTCAGCACCAGAGCTGAGTTGCCAGGGGTATAACCGGTCTGCCAAAAGTTGACCATTTCGTCGCGGCCGATGAGCTTGTTCGATTCCTGCGTGCCAAGCTCCCGGTAACCGTAAGGACTGTCCCCGCCGTAAACCGCTCTCAACAAGACCCCGATGGCAAGCTGAAACGGCTCATCGTGCAGTTGCAGCACTTCGGTTTCGCGCTGCTTGCGGATGCGCTCGATCTCGGCACCATCGAATTTAGGGTTGAGCGCGATGTCCGACAGCAGATCGAGTGCGGGATCGAGGTTCTGTTTGAGGATGCGTATGCTAACCGCCGAGTAGTCAGGACGCGAGCTGGTGGCCACCCCGGTCCCCAGCTGCGCTGCGTCATCGGCCACCTGGGGCGCAGAACGCCGGTTCGTGCCCTCGCCCAGCATGGTGGCTGTAAACGACGCCAGGCCCGGCCGATTCACGGGATTGGCATCGCTCCCGGTTAGTACCACCAATCTGGCCGAGACTACCGGCAGCTTGTGCTGCTCCGCCAGGATGACCGTCAAGCCGTTTGCCAGGGTAAAACTCTGGGCTATGGGCAGGGTCTTGGTGGAGAGCGGTCCGGCGTGCGGCGGCTGGCCACGCCACGATTGCTCGCTCATGGTTTCGGGAATCGTGCTGGCCTGCTTGCCTTTTTGCTCTTCCTCGCTCTGCGTGCGCGGCGTGTCCTCGATCACCTTGTGGCCTGGCAGGCCATAGACAACGACGCTGGCGCTGTCCTTCAACTCCTCCTCGGCCACGGTTTTCAGACCAGTGGTGCTGGCGCGATCATAGCGTTCGAGGTCGTGAGCAAGATAACCGGGATCGCCGAGATAGTGGTTGTACATGTTGAGCGTGTCGGCCACCCCTCCAAAACCCCCGAGCCGCTCCAATCCCTCTATTTTTCGGGTCACGATCACATTGCGCGCGCGCTCCAGTTCCGATTGCGTGGGCCCCTCGTCCCGCAGCTTGGCAATCTCGTTCTTAATCGCTCGTTCAAGAGCCTCAGGCTTCACCCCCGGTTTCGCGGTAGCCTGAATTTCAAACACTGACCCGAGCAGCAGGCTCTGATTGGTGACCGTCACATCTTGCGCAATCTGCTTCTCGTAGACCAGGCTCTTGTACAGGCGACTGGATTTTCCGCCGCCCAGCAACTGGGCCAGCAGGTCCGATTCCGCATCGCCTCGGGTAAAAATCGGTGGCGTGATCCAGCCCATATAGACGCGGGGAAGTTCCACCGTATCGCTTACGGTTGCCCGCTTTTCTGAAGCAATTACCGGCGGTTTCACGGAAATTTTGGGGACGGAGGGACCCGCGGGAATCGATGCAAAGTATTTTTCCACCAGCTCCCGAGCGTGTTCCGGATCGATGTCCCCCGTAATCGCGAGGCTGGCGTTGTTGGGTGAGTAATACTGCCGGAAGAATTCGCGCACGTCGTTCAGCCGGGCATTTTCGATGTCGCGGTGCGACCCGATCACGTCGGCATAATAGGGATGAGTTGGAGGGAAGAGCTCGTGAAAAAGGCCTTCCTCAACCAATCCGTAGGGCGCATTCTCCACGCTTTGGCGACGCTCGTTGCGCACCACATCGCGCTGATTGGCGAGTTTCTCCCGGTCCAGAGTGGCCAGCAAGTACCCCATGCGATCGCTCTCGAGCCAAAGTGCCAGCTCCAGCTGGTTTGAGGGCAGGGTCTCGAAATAATTGGTGCGATCAAAATCAGTAGTGCCATTGATGTCGCTGGCGCCGGCCGCCTCCAGATAGCGGAAGTGCGCCTTCGGGCCCACGTGTTTGGAGCCTTCAAACATCATGTGCTCGAAAAGATGGGCGAAGCCGGTACGCCCCATGCGCTCGTTGGCGGGCCCAACGTGGTACCAGATATTTACCGCCACCAGGGGCAAGCGGTGGTCCTCATAGAGAATGACATCCAGGCCGTTCTTCAGCTTGAACTTCTGGTACTTGATCTCGGGCAGCGCATTGGTCGGCCCCTGCGGCGAATTTCGAGCTTTGGCATGGCCTAAGCCGAGCAACACGGCAAACAGGAGGCAAAGGACTGCCGCGAACCGCGACCAACGGTGAGCTAGCGTCATGGATTTTCTCCGGGAAAACACATCGAAACTGTATAGACGTCGAACCTAAGACGAGGGAAGCAGCTAATGATAGAACGTCGCCAGGCGGCAATGCCATGGGGCTCACCCAGCCAAATGGCTAATCCATATCTCCCAGAGAGCAGGCACCCGGCCCACGCGGATCACCGCAACTGCCGCACGGCCCCGCTGCTGGTTGAGCACCGGACTTAGTTCCCGCTACCGCGGCAAACACCGAGAGCTGCGGCTCCAATTTATTGCTGTGACACTGGGGACATTCCGCCTTGTCGCTGCCAAATACCAGCGCCTCAAACTCGTGCTTACATTGTTGGCAAAGGTACTCAAAAATCGGCATACTCGGGCCTCTCTTTATCGCAATCGAGATTATCCCTATTTAAAATGATCTAGTGGCTTTGGTGCAAACACAGGAACCGTTCCGAGCCCGCCGTCTTCTGCGCGGCGGGCATCGCCAGACACTCGCGAGTTTCTTCCTGCTGCGGCGGCTGAATCTCCCTCCCGCCGAACCACGCCTGATCGAAGTCGAACCCGGCGTCCCTGTGCTCTGCCATTGTCATTGGCAGGAGAATCGCTCGAGCCAGCTGACCGTGCTCGTGGTACACGGTCTTGAGGGCTCGAGTGGTTCCGGATACGCTCTGGGTCTTGCCGCCAAGGGACTGTCGGCAGGAATGAACGTGGTGCGCATGAACCAGCGTAATTGCGGCGGTACCGGTCACCTGGCGCCCACACTTTATCATTCCGGCCGCTCCAATGACGTAGCTGCGGTTGCCCATGCTCTGATAGGGGGCGACGGCATCAGCCAGCTGGCACTCGTCGGTTTCTCCATGGGGGGCAATCTTGTGCTCAAGCTAGCGGGCGAGTGGGGAAGGGAGGCGCCTCCGCAATTACGTGCGGTTGCCGCGGTTTGCCCCTCCGTCGATTTGGCGGCCTCGGCCGATGCTTTGCACGAAAGATCAAATCGGGTCTATGAATACTACTTTCTGCTAAAACTGCGGCGCCGCCTGCGCGAGAAAGCACGCTATTTTCCTGACCGCTTCGATCCGTGGCGGGCCAGGGGGGTGAAATCGCTGCGCGAATTTGATGATAAAATCACGGCCCCTTACTGCGGCTTCGACGGTGCAGCCGATTACTATGAGCGAGCGGCTGCCTCTCGATTGCTCCATCGGATTGCGGTGCCCACCTTGATGTTGCACGCCCGCAACGATCCATTCATCCGCCTCACAAATGAAACCCGCGCCAAAATCGCAGCCAATCCGCATATTAGCTTTTACGAATCAGACGATGGCGGCCACTGCTCTTTTTTGGCCGAGGCGAATGGGTATGACGGCCGGTGGGCCGAGCGGCAGATCATCGAACACCTCCGGCTATTTTCCGAATAGCTGACGCGCCCTGGATCGGAATTGAACCGCTGGTGCGAGGGAAATCTGAAAAACCCCGGTAGAACGAGGGGTTCTCGATGTCGGTTTCGAGCCCGGGTGGTTGACGCCGGCTGGACCCCGGAGGTCTCCCCGCCAGGCTCATCGACCAGCGATCGCGCCACGCAGTGTTGTAGCGCGCCAACGCCAGGCTCAGCGTTGATCTGCAGAACCAGGAATTCACAGTTTTTTAACACTCTTTCGCTACCCTGGTTAGGGGAAACACTGCGGGCAGTGGCCCGCGGCAAAGACCTCTGTCGGGTGAAGGATCTCTCTCCAATTCGACCCTTGTTGTTCCTGCTGGAGGATGAATGTGATATTTCGCGGCTGATCCGCCTTCATTTGGAACAGGCTGGCTACGCCGTTCGCGAATTCGCTACGGCGACCCATGTGCTGGGTGAGGCTCTGGCCTGGCGGCCTGTTCTGTTTCTCCTGGACATTATGGTTCCGGCCGGGGATGGCTTCGAACTTTGTCGCCGCATTCGCCAAAACTCGCGCCTGGCTTCGACCCCGGTCATTTTTCTGACGGCCCGGACCAGCGAAGCGGATCGAGTGCTCGGTCTTGAGCTAGGGGCCGATGACTATATCACCAAGCCTTTCAGTCCGCGGGAACTGGTGGCTCGCGTAAAAGCCGTATTGCGACGCTTTGACTCTCCCCTGGCTGCTTCGGTAACACGGGTTGGCGAGCTGGAGATTGATACGGGAGCGATGATTCTCAACGTTCGCACCCGCCATGTGCCTACGACCGCTACTGAATTTCGCCTGCTCGACTGGCTTGTCCGCCATCCCGGACGAGTGTTCACGCGCGACCAGCTCCTCGATGTGGTCTGGCGCGATACCCAATACGTCACCCCGCGTTCGGTGGACGTCTACGTACGTCGATTACGCGAAAAAATTGAAACCGATCCAGAGAACCCTCGGTATATACGTACCGTCCGCGGAACAGGATACCGGTTCGAGATACCCGAGCCGCTTACGCCGGTGGCGCTGTGGGCTACGTCCTGACAGCCAACGTGCATCTCTGCTTTCTACTACAATTATTAATTGTCAAGGTTATTGACAATGAGGGTGAACACATGGCGCAGCTGACAATCGATATCTGCGAAAAGCTGAAGAAACTTGGCTACGCTCGTTCGAACCACGTACGGCTCTATGGGGAGCAGTTTCAATTGATCTCCGATCCTTTCTTGCACGAAGCCGGCATTGCGGTCGAGGTCGTCGAGCTCGATGGCAAAGCTCCGCGTACGGTCAAGCTTCCTCTGCCCGTTCTTCGTATGGCCACCGCCAAGTCGGCCTGATCAGAACCGCCTGCCTGCCCGGCCGAGACCTTTGTGCGGCATGAAATGTTTCAAGCACGTTACCGCTTCATGAATGACGTGTGAATTCTGATCGCGGCAGCACGATTCCACACCTGAATTCATCACCCTTTAACATATTGTTTCCACAATGAGGCCATGCCGACGCCGTGTTATGACACGGTGATTGTTTCCGACCTGCACTTGGGTTCGGAAGTCAGCCGTGCCAAGGCTGCGCTGCACATGCTGAAGGCGGTGCGGTATCGCCGCCTCATCCTGCTGGGCGACATTTTCTGCGATTTGAACTTCCGCCGGCTAAAAAAAGAACACTGGCAATTTCTCAGCTACATCCGCAAGCTCTCAAATCCCAAGCGCGGCGTCGAGGTGGTTTGGGTGGAGGGCAATCACGATCAGGGTCTGTCGGATGTCATGTCCCACCTGGTCGGCGTGGAGGTCTATGAGGAGTACGAGTGGTGCTACCAAGGTATGCGCCATCTGGCAGTTCACGGTCATCAATTTGATCGCTTTGTCGTGAACAACCGCTTTACCAGTCAACTTTTTGCCGCTGTTCACGAACATCTGCAAAAGCTGTCCTTTGGAAAAAAGCGGATTGTCGGATTCCTCGAGCGCTTCGATACCGTTTGGCTCCGCCTCGCCCACAAGGTCGCCGCCGGAGCGCTGGCACACGCCCAACGAAGAAACGTAGAACGCATCTTTTGTGGCCATACCCACGCAGCCATGAAGGCGGTGCAAGGCGCAATTGCCTACTTCAATACCGGCAGCTGGACGCAATGGCCAGCCACGTACATCGCAATCGATGAGCACGGAGTCAATATTCATGAGTACGACGAGCGAGCTGACGATCGTAATTCCGGCCAAGAACGAAGCCAAGCTGATCCCGAATTTGCTCACATCCCTGATCCGGCAGGATTACCCGGGGATGCCGAATACCAAGGTGTACCTGGCTGATGCCGATTCGAGCGATGGCACCCCGGACGTCGCTCGCAGGTACCGCGAGTGGCTTAAGCTTGAAGTGATTTCGGGGGGACTGCCCGCCGTCGGTCGAAACCATGGCGCGCGGCTGGCGCGTACTCCCTACCTGCTCTTCATTGATGCCGATGTTGAGATCCCGGATCCCACCCTCATTGGTCGATCACTAAAATTGATGAGGAAAAGAAGACTGCATTGTCTGACCACCCACATTGCCTGCCCGCGCGGAAGTCTTTTGGATCGCTTTCTTTATGCCGGCAACAACTTGATGCAACATCTTTCGGCTCTGTGCAAGCCATTCAGCACGGGTATGTTCATGATGTTTGATCGTGCCGAGTTTGACAGGCTGGGGGGGTTCCATGAACGAGCTCTTTATGCGGAGGATTACCTGCTGAGCCAAAAAGTGGCCCGCAGGCGGTTCGCCATCGTAGCGGGGAAGATTCTGACCAGCAATCGCCGGTTCAAGAGAATGGGGCATTTCCATCTGGTACGTCTCTTCCTCAATACGGCCCTGCACACCTATCGCGAAAGCTTCTTTTTGCGCGATCACAAGTATTGGCATCCGGAAGCCTAAAATTCTTAATTTTGACCGGTGCCCTCGCACCAGCCGCGCAGGATGCGCCTTACCAGACCGGTCGCTCTCGAAGAGCGTGAAACTTGGCGGCAGAAGCTTACTTGCCTGAGAAAGTAGTCGTTGAAGATCTCGGGGTGAACCAAGTACTTCGTATAGCTTGACGCAACTAGAAGCTTCGATGGGAAAGCCAGTCAAAGATACAGAGATCTGCTCTGGCCACGCGGATCTCCTGAATTCACAAGATCTCGGGGAAGAGGCGATTCACCTCCGAGGTTATTCCGTTAGCTTGCGCAATTGCGCCATAAAGGCGGGCACTCGGCCGCATCCGCCTTTGCTGAGTGGTTTGATCAAGCTCAAAGAGCCCAAAGCGCAGTCCCCAACCTTCGCTCCACTCAAAATTGTCGGTCAGCGTCCAGTGAAAATAACCACGAATATCCTTGCCCTCCCTGATCAATCGCTCTAGTTCACGGATAACATTCCTGATCAGCCACGGTCGAATTCGGTCCTGTGCATCCGGCACTCCGTTCTCCAAGATGTAGAGCGGCTTACCCAGGCGTGCACAACGTTCAACGGCAGCGGCTACTGCACCGGGATAAGCTTCTCCATAGGGTCTTTCCACCCCTGCGTCCCCCTGGGGAACATGGCCGGGCACATACACCTTAGTAAACAACTCGGACGCGTGCCCAAGGCTGAATGCCACGTGGAAGCGGCTGTAGATGTTCACCCCGACGAAATCGCAGGTTCCCTGGACTGGGCGAAGAAACTTCCCATCCAAATTTATAGGATTAGCCGACTGCCCTCGTTCCACGGCGATCAGAAAGCTCTCATTGAATAGACGGTTGAGCAAGGCCGCGCTCCAGCGGTCGAGAAGAAAGCTACGTCTTCTGGGTTTAAAGACAACATAGTGGTGTGCCCATCCCACTTGTGCCTGGGGCTGAACCCGATGGATTGCCCTGTAAGCGCAGGCATGTGAAGCCGCCATGGCATCAACCACCCGCAATGCGGTTGAAACATCCCCCAATCTCCCGGGCGGAAACTCTCCTAGAACGTAGCCTAACGCCGCAAACACATTGGGCTCATTGAAGGTCACCCAAAACCGGCAAAGGTCGCCGAATTCGTCTACCACTCGATAGGCGAAGCGCTCAAACCGCTGCGCTGCTCGATTACTCAGAAAGCCCCCTTCTTCCTCGAACCATCGGGGATGGGTAAAGTGGTGGAGCGAAACGATCGGCTGCAATCGGCGCCGGTTCAGCGCCTCCAACATCTGGCGGTAGCGACCCAGCGCTTCCCGATTCCATTGTCCCGGCGCCGGCTCAATCCGACTCCATTCGAGTGACAGACGTAACGCGTTCAGTCCCAGGTCCCGCGCCAGGTCGAAATCGCATTCGGCATTGTTCCACCAATCGCAGGCCCGTCCGGAAACCTCCCTGGACTTGGTCTTTCCAGCCGCTTCCCAATCCGCCCATTGGTTTTTTTCATTTCCACCTTCTACCTGGTGGGCGGCGGTGGACACTCCCCAGAGAAATTCTTCGGGAAACCCCTTTCGCCTTCGGGTCGGAGCTGAGCCTTGTTCGCCCGAACCTGTGATCCCCAGAGATTCCATGCCTGGTTGCATTCTAAGCGGTGGCGGGCCTAGCCTGTCGATGGGTTAATGACTCCCCCGGCTATTTGGCGGCGAGATCAGCGCCTTTGAGATCTCCACCGAACTTCCTCGACCGTGTCCTATAGTCCGTAGTCCGTTCTCCTTGTGCCCTTGATCGTACCTACCCATTCGGCGGATGCGCGCTCACCCGCCGGTGCTGCATGCTGTGAGCCTCGAAAAAGGAGGAGTACATGGCAGCAATCAGATCTATTTCGAACGAGCTTTCTGAGGATCTCGCGCGACTTGCCGAAGTATGCGGCCAATGTGTGGTTACGCTTCAACCCAAGGACGCACATGCCGTCAGCGGTGTCGCCTGGCAGCAGAAACTCGTGGTCACAGTGAACCACGCAGTCCGTGCCGAGGAGGTGACGGTACTGTTTGGAGAAGGCAAGTCGGCCGTTGCCCACTTAAAAGGTCGCGACCCGAGCACCGATCTGGCCATCTTTACTCTGGAAACCGATGAGGCAACTTACGCGGCACGCGGCGATGCCGGACAATTGCGCATCGGCAATTTTGTGCTGGCCTTGGCTCGGACTCGGCGCGGAAACTTGACTGCCAGTTCAGGCATCATCTCCGGAGTCATGGGCCCCTGGGAAACTTGGCAAGGCGGCCAGATTGACCGCTTCGTGAGACCTGACATTACTCTGTACCGAGGGTATTCCGGTGGCCCCTTGGTCAATGCCAGGGGAGAGGTGGTGGGCATTAATACATCCGGTATAAGACGTGGTACCCCGGTTTTGATTCCCACCAGCACGGTCACGAGGGTAGTGGATGAACTCGTGGCCAAGGGTCACATTGCACGCCCCTATCTTGGAATCGCTTTGCAACCGGTGCCGTTGCCGGAAGATCTTGTAGCCAAACTCAACCTTACTGCCCGTTATGGCCTTCTCATCATTCACGTGGAGAACCACAGCCCAGCAAGTCGGGACGGCTTGATGCTGGGCGATATCGTTATCGAAATCGCGGGGCAGACCATCGCACCCGTTGCGACAGGTCACCATCTCGTGGCCAATCATCAAGTAGGCGAATCAGTGGCGGTTGGAATCGTGCGAAGCGGTGAACAGAGACAAATCTTGGTGACCTTGGGAGATCGCGGCAAACCATGAGTTCGAAAGCTGCCGTCGCCCGAGACACGCCGGTGGGGATCGTGGCGGACTCTGCGGCGAGGAGATCTCATTTGCGCTCACTTTTGTCGGGTGAGCCGGGGTTCGATGTCAGCAGTCTTGACTTACGTT